>NZ_JACCWG010000084.1 GCF_013697775.1 Ramlibacter sp.
ATGGCAATAAGGCCGTTCATGCTGTTGCTCGCGAAGGCGATGCGGTAGCGCCGCCCGGCGGCGGTGAGCGCGCCGATGGCGGCGCGGTGGTCCAGCGCGCCGGCTTCGGACAGCGCCACCGGCACCACCTCGCTGGCAGCCAGCGCGTGGTGCGGCGACCCCACCCACACCAGCGGCTCCTTGCGCACCACCGCCTCGTCGGCGGCGTCGGGCGTGGACAGCGACACCAGCGCCATGTCCACGCGCTTCTCGTCCAGCAGCCGGCGCAGCTGCGTGGTCGGCGCGCACACCAGTTCCACCGACACCAATGGGTGCCGCCGCGAAAAGTCGCGCAGCAGCGGCGGCAGGAACATCACCGCGTAGTCCTCCGGGCAGCCCAGGCGCAGCACGCCCGAGACGCCGCGCCCGGTCAGGTCGGCCAGCGCGGCGTCGTGGTCCTTCAGCAGGCGGTGCGCATGCGCCAGCAGCCGCTCGCCCAGCGCGGTCAGCTCCACGCCGCGGCTGGTGCGGTGCAGGACCGGCCCGCCGACGACGTCTTCCAGCCGCTTGACCTGCATGCTGATGGCCGACTGCGTGCGGCCGACTTCGCCGGCGGTGCGCGTGAGCGAGCGCGTGTCGGCGATGGTGACGAAGGTCCGCAGCAGGTCGAGGTCGAGATGCACCATGGAGGCCACTATGCCACCCGCCGCCGCCATCAGCCGGCCGCATTGCCGCGATCAAAAGGATTCGTTGGCGCGCATCGGCTTGGCTTCCTACCATCGCATCCACTTCGAACGATGAAAGCCATGCGATGACGACTTCCAAAAATTCCGATCTCGCGTTCTGGGCCAGGGCCGCGAACCACCTGGTGCGCTACGGCGGCAGCTTCTCGCCGGTGGTCATCGAGCGGGCCCAGGGCGCGTACGTGTACGACGCCGACGGGCGCGGCATCCTGGACTTCACCTCAGGCCAGATGAGCGCCGTGCTGGGGCACTCGCATCCCGAGATCGCCGAGGTCATTGCGCAGTCGGCGCGCAGCCTCACGCACCTGTACAGCGGCATGCTCAGCCGCCCGGTGGTGGACCTGGCCGAGCGGCTGTCCGACATCACGCCGGCGGGCCTGGACCGCAGCATGCTGCTGAGCACCGGCGGCGAGGCCAACGAGGCGGCGATCAAGATGGCCAAGCTCGCCACCGGCGGCTGGGAGGTGGTCGCTTTCGCGGGGTCCTGGCACGGCATGACGGGCGTGGCGGCCTCGGCCACCTACAGCGCGGGCCGCAAGGGCTACGGGCCGTCGGCCGCCGGCTCCTTCGCGATCCCCGTGCCGCACCCCTACAGGCCCGGCTTCGAGCGCAATGGCCGCGCCGACTGGCAGGCCGAACTGGATTACGCGTTCGCATTGGTGGACTGCCAGTCCACCGGCAATCTTGCCGCCTTCATCGCGGAGCCCATCCTGAGTGCCGCCGGCATCGTCGACCTGCCGCCCGGCTACCTGCGCGCGCTGAAGCGCAAGTGCGAGGAGCGCGGCATGCTGCTGATCCTGGACGAGGCGCAGACCGGGCTGGGCCGCACCGGCGCGATGTTCGCGTTCGAGCGCGACGAGATCGTGCCGGACATCCTGACCTTGTCGAAGACCCTGGGCGCCGGGCTGCCGCTGTCGGCCGTGCTGGTCGGCGCGGAGCTGGAGGAGCGGCTGCACCAGCGCGGCTTCCTGTTCTACACCACGCACGTGTCGGACCCGCTGCCGGCGGCAGTCGGCCTGAAGGTGATCGAGATCGTGCAGCGCGACGGCCTGGTCGCACGCGCGGCGCAGGCCGGCCAGCGGCTGCGCCGCGGGCTGGAGGCGATCCAGGCGCGCTACGAGTGCGTGGGCGACGTGCGCGGCCGCGGCCTGCTGCTGGGCATGGAGATCGTGCAGGACCGCGCGAGCAAGGCGCCCGCGCCGCAGCTGGGCGCGGCCATCACCGCCAAATGCCTGGTGCTGGGCCTGAGCATGAACATCGTCAACCTGCCGGGCATGGCAGGCGTGTTCCGCATCGCGCCGCCGCTGACGGTGAGCGACGCCGAGATCGACCAGGGCCTCGCGATCCTGGAGGACGCCATCGGCCAGTCGCTGGGCTGACCGACGGCGGCGGCGCTACACGTGCCAGCGCCGCTGCACCACGCGGAAGCGGTTGGCGACGAAAGCCGCGTCGGTGTACGACGCATTGGAGGCCGGGTTGCCGCCGGTGGCGTGAAAGTCCGAGAACGCGGACGACTGGTTGACGAACACGGCGCCGGTGAGGTTGATCGACAGCGCCACCTTGGCGTCCCACGAAGCTTCGACCATCGCGTCGACGAACTCCGGCCGGGTGGAGTACACCCCCGAGGTCAGCGCGCCGTGATCAAGTGCGATGCGCCTGGACAGCGCGATGGCCGCATCGGCGTCGTCCGCGCGCACGATGAAGCTGATCGGACCGAACCGTTCTTCCATGTAGGCCGCTTCATCGCGCGCATCGCAGGCCAGCAGCAGCGGCGTCTGCACGCGCGCGGCCTCGAACTCGGGGTGCGGCAGGGGCTGCGAAGCACGCACTACCGTGCCCAGGCGCGGCGCGTCGGCGATGCGCCGCACCGTGTCCTCGGACTGGATCGCGCCCAGCAGCGCGTGCGCGGTCTTGGGGTCGGCCAGCAGCGTGTCGATGGCCTGCGCGAAATCGGCGCAGACATCGTCGTAGCTCTTGTGGCCTTCGTCGGTGTCGATGCCGCCGGCCGGGACAATGAACGCCTGCGTGGTGGTGCACATCTGCCCCGAGTACAGCGACACGGTGAAGGCCATGTTTTTCAACATGGCGCGGTAGGCGTCGGTGGACTCGATCACCACGGTGTTCACGCCGGCCAGCTCGGCGTACACCTGGGCCTGGCGCGCGTTGTCGATCAGCCACTGGCCGAAGGTACTGCCGCCGGTGTAGTCGATGGAGCGGACGCCGGGGTGCGTGGCCAGCGCCTGCGTGGCGTTGCGCAGCGGCGCCACGGCCAGCATCACCACATTGGGGTCCACGCCCTGTTCGGTGAGCACCTCGCGCAGCACGGCCACGGTGATGGCGGCCGGCAGGATGGCGTCGCGGTGGGGTTTCAGCAGCACCGGGTTGCCGGTGGCCAGCGCGGCGAACAGGCCGGGGTAGGTGTTCCAGGTGGGGAAGGTGGCGCAGCCGATCACCAATGCCACGCCGCGGCCGACGGGTTCGAAGCGCTTGGCCATGCGCAGCGGCTCGCCCTTGCCCTGCGGCTTTTCCCACAGCGCTTCGCGCTGCACCGCCGTCTGCGCGCGCCAGGCGCCGGCCAGGGCCTCCAGCCCGCGGTCCTGCGCGTGCGGACCGCCCGCCTGGAAAGCCATCATCCAGGCCTGGCCACTGGTCATCATGACCGCGTGCGCGACCTCGAAGCTGCGCTGGTTCAGCCGCTGCAGCGCCTCGGCCAGGATGCCGGCGCGGCCATCGGGCCCCAGGCGCTGCCAGGCCGGCATGGCAGCCTGCGCGGCCGCCACCAGTTGCTCGGGATCGCAGACCGGATAGCGCACGTCCAGCGGCACGCCCCAGGGCGAGCGCTCGCCGCCGTGCAGGCCGGTCTGGCCCGGCTGGTTCAGCGGGAAGTCCTTGCCCAGGTACGACTGGAAGGCAGCGCGGCCCTGCGCCGCCGCCTCTTCGCCATACGTTTTCGGGCTGGGAGATTCCGGGTACGGGCTCCAGTGGGTGCGCGCGTCCAGCGCCTGGACGGCGCGCTCCAGCAAAGCCCGGTGGCGGGCGAACAAATCGGTGCTCATGAAACTCTCCGGTGTGATCAGGCGGCCGCCTTGCTGCGGTCGACGATGGCGATGCCGCGGATCTGGCCGGCTTTTTTCTGCGAGGCGGGGCGCGGGTAGGTCTCGGGGTCGAAGCGGTGCAGCAGCTCGGCTTCGCGCACGCGCGCCATCGCCACGTTGGCCAGCTTCACGTGGCCGTAGCCGCGCATGGTGAGCGGCAGCGCCGCGATCTCGGTGGCCACCGGCAGGCGGCGCGCGTCCAGCGCGTCCAGCAGGCCGCGGATGCGTGCCATGTAGCTTTCGACCAGCGTGCGCTCCAGGCGGCGTTCCTCGGTGCGGCCGAACACGTCCAGCGGCGTGCCGCGCAGCACGCGGCCTGCGGCCAGTACCTTCATCGCCTTGTGCATCCAGGAGCCGAAGCGGATCTTGCGCGGCGGCCCGCCGTTTTTGGTTTTGCTCATGACCGGCGGGGCGAGGTAGAACTGCAGCGAAAAGTCGCCCTCGAACTGCTCGCGCAGCTGCTCGGTGAAGCGGCCGTCGGTGTACAGGCGCGCCACCTCGTATTCGTCCTTGTAGGCCATCAGCTTCAGCAGCGCCTGCGCCACGGTGCGGGTGAAGGGAAGGGCGCGGTCGCCGGTCAGCGCCGCTTCGCGCGCGCGCACCATCTCCACGAACTCGGTGAAGCGCTGCGCGTAGCCGGCGTTCTGGTAGGCCGTGAGGTGTTCGCGGCCGCGCGCCAGGATGGCGTCCACCGTGTCCGACGGCGGTTCGGCCTGCTGCCAGCGCAGCAGGTCGCGCAGCGCGCCGGGCGACTGCGCTTCCAGCCGGCCCAGTGAGAAAGCCAGCTTGTTGGTGTCCACCGCCACGCCGTTCAGCTCGATGGCGCGGGTCAGCGCCTCCAGACCCACCGGGATCAGGCCGCGCTGCCAGGCAAAGCCCATCGTGAGGATGTTGGCCAGGATGGAGTCGCCCAGCCACGCTTCGGCCAGCGCCTGCGCGTCCAGGCTTTCCACGCGGTCGGCGCCGGCGGCGAAGCGCAGCTTGTCCAGCAGCTGCGGCATCTTCAGGCTGGCGTCGGGGTTATGCAGCGACTCGGCCACAGGGATCTCGTGCGTGTTGGCCAGGATGCGCGTGCGGCCGTGGCGCACCGCCTGCAGCGCCTCGGGCGTGGCGCCCACGACGGCGTCGCAGGCCAGCACCACGTCGGCCTGCTGGGTGTCGATGCGCACCTGGTTCAGCAGCGCCGGCGTCTCGGCCAGCCGCACGAAGGACAGCACGTTGCCGCCCTTTTGCGCGAAGCCCATGAAGTCCAGCGCGCTGGCCGACTTGCCTTCCAGGTGCGCGGCCATGGAGATCAGCGCGCCCACCGTCACCACGCCGGTGCCGCCGACGCCGGACACCAGCAGGTCGTAGGGGCCGGTCCACGCGTGCTGCGGCGGACGCGGCAGCGCGTCCAGCAGGTGCGCGATCTCGCCCGCGCCGCCGGTCAGCGCGCCGGCCTTCTTGCGCGGCTTGCCGCCCACCACGCCGACGAAGCTGGGGCAAAAGCCCTTCACGCAGGAATAGTCCTTGTTGCAGGCGCTCTGGTCGATCTTGCGTTTGCGGCCCAGCGGCGTTTCGGTGGGCAGCACGGCCACGCAGTTGGACTGCACCGAGCAGTCGCCGCAGCCTTCGCACACGCGCTCGTTGATGTACAGGCGCATCGACGGATCGACCAGCTCGCCCTTCTTGCGGCGGCGGCGTTTTTCGGCGGCGCAGGTCTGCTCGTAGATCAGCACGGTGACGCCGGGCATCTCGCGTAGGCGGCGCTGCACGGCGTCGAGTTCGTCGCGGTCGTGGAACTCGGTGCCGGCGGGAAAGCGGCCCTTGAGCGCGTTGTACTTGTCGATGTCGTCGGACACCACGATGACCTGCTTCACGCCTTCGGCTTCCACCTGGCGCGCCATGGCGTCCACCGTGATGATGCCGTCCACCGGCTGGCCGCCGGTCATGGCGACCGCGTCGTTGAACAGGATCTTGTAGGTAAGTGTGGCCTTGGCCGCCACCGCCTGGCGGATGGCGAGGTAGCCCGAGTGGTAGTAGGTGCCGTCGCCCAGGTTCTGGAACACGTGCGGCACTTCGGTGAACATGGCGTGCGAAACCCAGTCCACGCCTTCGCCGCCCATCTGGATGAGGCCGCCGGTGTCGCGGTCCATCCAGCTGGCCATGAAGTGGCAGCCGATGCCGGCCTGCGCGCTGGAGCCTTCGGGCACGCGCGTGCTGGTGTTGTGCGGGCAGCCGGCGCAGAACTGCGGCAGCCGCTTGACGCTGTCCGACGCGTTGGACAGCAAGTCAGGGGGCGTGAAGTCGCGCACCAGGTGGCGCCGGTCCAGGTCGGGGAATTTGGCGGCCAGCCAGTTGGCGACGATCTCGATCAGGCGCGAGGGCCGCAGTTCGCCCAGCGCGGAGACCAGCGGCGCGCCGCTGGCATCCGTCTTGCCGACGATCACCGGCCGCTCGGCCGCGTTGTAGAGCATGTCGCGCAGCTGGGCCTCGACGATGGGGCCTTTTTCCTCGATCACCAGCACCTCGCCCAAGCCGCGCACGTAGTCGCGCATGCGGGTGGGCTCCAGCGGGTACGTCAGGCCCAGCTTGTGGATGCGCACGCCGCGCTGGGCCAGCGCCTCGGTGGAGATGTCCAGGCGGCGCAGCACTTCCATGAAGTCCAGGTGCGCCTTGCCGGCGGTGAGGATGCCCACCGTGGCCTGCGGGCTCGTGGTGATGTCGCGGTCGATGCTGTTGATGCGGGCAAAGGCGCGCACCGCGTCCAGCTTGGCGTGCAGCCGCTCCTCGATGGTGAGCGAGGGCAGGTCGGGCCAGCGGTAGTGCAGGCCGCCGGGCGGGCGCTGGAAGCCGGTGATCTCGTCGATGGTCGCCGCATCCTGCCAGGTGGCCATGCGCGCCTGGGTCAGGTCCAGGTCGACCGTGCTGCCGCTTTCCACCACTTCCGACAGCGCGGTGAAGCCGACCCAGTTGCCCGAGTAGCGCGACAGCGCCCAGCCGTACAGGCCGAACTCCAGGTACTCGGCCACCGAGGCCGGCGAGACGACCGGCGAAAGCCACGACTGGAACGCGTGGTCGCTCTGGTGCGGCATGGACGACGACACGCAGCCGTGGTCGTCGCCCGCGATCATCAGAACGCCGCCGTGGGGCGAGCTGCCGTAGGCGTTGCCGTGCTTGAGCGCGTCGCCCGCGCGGTCCACGCCGGGGCCCTTGCCGTACCACATGGCGAACACGCCGGCGCAGGTGCGCTGCGGATCGTCCTCCACACGCTGCGTGCCCAGCACGGCGGTGGCGGCCAGTTCCTCGTTGATGGCCGGCAAAAAGCGCAGGCCCTGCTCGGTGAATTTCTTGCCGGCCTGCCACACGGCCTTGTCCACCATGCCCAGCGGCGAGCCGCGGTAGCCGCTGATGAAGCCGCGCGAGTCCAGGCCGGCGGCGGCATCGCGCTGGCGCTGCATCAGCATGAGGCGGATCAGGGCCTGGGTGCCAGTGAGGTAGATCTGGCCGTCGCGCGCCCACAGGGCGTCGGACAGCTTGTAGTCGGGGCGCTTCAACGTGGCGGTCATGGCGGCGAGGGTACCGGGCCGCGGAGAGAATTTGCTTCTTCTTTTCCCCCAATCCACAATCGCCGGAGAAAATCCTTCTACAGATTCAAGGAAACCAGAGAATGGATGGGATCGACAAGCAGGACGTGGTGCTGCTGATGGAACTGCAGCGCGACTCCCACCAGACGGTGCAACAGCTGGCCGAGCGAGTCGGGCTGTCGAGCACGCCGTGCTGGAAGCGCATCAAGGAGCTGGAGGCCAGCGGCGTGATCCGCGGCTATACCGCGCTGGTGGACCGCGAGAAGGTTGGTCTCAGTCTGTGCGTGATCGCCGAGGTGAACCTCACGCGGCACAACGGCGAGGAGGTGGCTGAGTTCGAGCGCGAGGTCGCCGGCTGCCCGCAGATCGTCAGCTGCTGGTCCACCACCGGCCAAGCCGACTATGTGCTGAAGGTGCTGATGCCCGACATCAAGAGCTACGAGCGCTTCCTGCACGACACGGTGTTCAAGATGCCCGGCGTGACGCACGTGCGCTCCAGCGTGGTGCTGAAGGAAGTGAAGTCGCAAGCGCGCCTGCCGATCGAGGCGCCGGGCCGGCCCACCAAAGCCAAGGCGCG
This sequence comes from Ramlibacter sp., assembly GCF_013697775.1. Classification (GTDB taxonomy): domain Bacteria; phylum Pseudomonadota; class Gammaproteobacteria; order Burkholderiales; family Burkholderiaceae_C; genus Ramlibacter. The sequence continues at coordinate 7,961 of NZ_JACCWG010000084.1, forward strand.
GCGCGCCTGAAGATCGGCCATCATCCTGGCTTCACACCAGGAGACGCGATGTTCCCCACCTCGATTGCCGGCAGCCTGCCCAAGCCGGGCTGGCTGGCCGAAACGCACAAGCTGTGGCCGCAGTGGAAGGCCAGCGGCGACGCGCTGCGCGAAGCCAAGGCCGACGCCACCTTGCTGTGGATCAAGGCGCAGGAGGATGCCGGGCTGGACGCGGTGACCGACGGCGAGCAGTCGCGCCAGCACTTCGTGCACGGCTTCCTGGAACAGGTCGAGGGCATCGACTTCGCGCACAAGGTGGAAATGGGCATCCGCAACGACCGCTACAAGGCCATGGTGCCGCAGGTGGTTGCGCCGCTGCGGCTGAAGGGCCGCGTGCATGCGTTCGAGGCGCAGCTGGCGCGCGCCCACACCACGAAGCAACTGAAGTTCACGCTGCCCGGCCCGATGACCATCGTGGACACCGTGGCCGACCGGCACTATGGCGACCGCGTGCAGCTGGCCCATGCCTTCGCCGAGCTGCTGAACCAGGAAGCGCTGGCATTGCAGGCCGACGGCGTGGACATCATCCAGTTCGACGAACCGGCCTTCAACGTCTACATGAAGGCCGCTGCAAACTGGGGCGTGCAGGCGCTGGAACGCGCGGCGCGCGGCCTCACCTGCAAGACGGCGGTGCACATCTGCTACGGCTACGGCATCAAGGCGAACGTGGACTGGAAGAATTCGCTGGGCGAGGAGTGGCGCCAGTACGAGCAGGTGTTCCCCGCGCTCGCCAAGAGCAGCATCGACCAGGTGAGCCTGGAGTGCTACCACTCGCACGTGCCGCCGGACCTGATGGCGCTGCTGGACGGCAAGGAAGTGATGGTCGGCGTGATCGACGTTGCCAGCGACGTGATCGAGACGCCCGAGCAGGTGGCCGACACCATCGGCCGCGCGCTGCAGTTCGTGGCGTGGGAGCGGCTGATGCCCTGCACGAATTGCGGGTTGGCGCCGATGGACCGGGAGGTGGCGCGCCGGAAGCTCGAGGCGCTGGGGGCGGGGGCTCGGTTGGCGCGGGAGCGATACGGGGTTTGACCACGCGGCAAAGCCGCACGCGGGCGGGCCGTGTCGCGCGGACAGGGCGTCCGGCGGCTTTGCCGCCGGCAGACCTGAGACGGTTGGACGGACGGCAGCGCGGGGGAACTCCCTACGCGCTCTGCGAGCGCTCCGGTCAGACAGCCCCCGCGAAGTCAGTTCACGATGCGCGCTGCGCGCGCCTGCCGTCCGTCCAACCGCCTCAGGCGCCCTGTCCAACTGCGCACCATGGCCCGCCCGCGTGCGGCTTTGCTGTGACGATCTTGACGCGCGACCGGTGGCGTGCCTCCATTGTGACCGTCGCGGCAGGCGGTGCCCGGCGTGGGCGATTTCTGCGGCGGCTGTGCTGATCGGGCTGGGGCTGGCGCGCTTGCGCGCTTCGTGAACTGACTTGCGGAGGCTGTCTGAACGGAGCGCTCGCAGAGCGCGCAGTGAGTTCCTCCGCGCCGGCCCCAGCCCGATCAGCACAGCGAAGTCGGCGCGCAGCGCCGACCGCCGCAGTATGAGTCCATGCCGGGCACCGCCTGTCGCGACGCGCGGTGCAGGAGCGTTTCAACCGAAGCTGCTGCCGAGGTGCCCGATGAGGCCTGCGGGTCTGCCGTGTTGACGGATGCCAGCGGTGGTGTAGGCTGGCTGTATGGCCCACGACCACTCCCACGACCATCCGCACGACCACGGCGACGCGCACGACCATCCGCAGGAAGGCGACGCCCGCTGGAAGCACGACGGCGTGCGCGTGGTGCCCGGCAACCAGCTCGACGGCAACACGGCGCAGACGCCCGGCATGGACCGGCGCGCGGCCATCAACTTCGCGCGCGTGGGCGCGCAGAAACTGTGGGCCGGCACGGTCAGCATCCATCCCAATGCCAAGACCGGCGCGCACCACCATGGCCACCTGGAGAGCGTGATCTACGTGGTGAGCGGCCGCGCGCGCATGCGCTGGGGCGACAACCTCGAATTTACCGCCGAAGCCGGGCCGGGCGACTTCATCTACGTGCCGCCCTACGTGCCGCACCAGGAGATCAACGCCAGCCCGACCGAGCCGCTGGAGTGCGTGCTGTGCCGCAGCGACGGCGAGGCGGTGGCGATCAACCTGGACATCGAGCCGGCCGAAAAACCCGAGCAGGTGCTGTGGGTCGACCCGACGCATCCGAAAGGCGGGGTATGACGGGACAGGCGCCGGGCGGCACCGAGCCGCTCATCCTGGTGGTCGACGACAACCCCGACCACCGCGAGCTGATCGTCGCGTCGCTGGCCGATTGCACCGACCGCGCGCGCATCGTCACGGCCGAGGGCGGCGAGGCGGCGCTGGACTACCTGTTCGCGCGCGGGCCGCACGCGCAGCGCGACACGCGCCACCAGCCCAGGCTGGTGATCCTCGATATGAAGATGGGCGCGGTCGACGGACTGACCGTGCTCAAGGCCATTCGCGCCAATGTCCACACGGCCGCGCTGCCGGTGGTGATGCTGTCGGCCGGGGCCGAGAAGGCCGAGCTGGATCGCTGCTACGAAGCCGGCGCCAACAGCGTGGTGCGCAAGAGCATCGACTTCGACGACCTGCGCCGCAAGATGGCCAAGGTCTACGAGTTCTGGATCACGGTCAACGAGGCGAACCGGCACTCACGGGTGTAAGCCCCGGCGCGCCCTAAAAAAATTCGCCTGTGCTGTAATGAATTGCCGCTGCGGAACGACGGTTCCCGCAGGGGCGCGTGTCTCTGCTCGTCCATAACAACAAGCCTCGGCAGAATGTCAGCAAATCCATCGTCCGTCGTTTCCAGATCCTCCGTGCGCGACTCCGCGCGCCAGGCATTGGCGTTGCGCTTCGCGCAGGTGCGCGCCCGCACCAGGGAGCTTGCCGCGCCGCTGTCCGCCGAGGACCAGTGCGTGCAGTCCATGCCCGACGCGAGCCCGACAAAATGGCACCTCGCGCACACCAGCTGGTTCTTCGAGGCCGTGGTGCTCTCCGCGCATGCCGAGGGCTACACGCCGTTCGACGCGCGCTATTTCCATCTCTTCAATTCCTATTACGAATCGCTCGGTCCGCGCCACCCGCGGCCGCAGCGCGGCCTGCTCACGCGGCCCAGCGTGGATGAGGTGCTTGTGTACCGCACCCATGTGGACGCGGCGATGCAGCGCTTCCTCACGCAAGCCGATGACGCCGCCTGGAGCGCCGCCGCGCGCCTGGTCGAGCTGGGGCTGCACCATGAGGAACAGCACCAGGAACTCATCCTCACCGACATCCTGCACATGCTGTCGTGCAACCCGCTGCTGCCGGCCTACCGGAAAGCGGACGCGCCGGCATTGCGCTTGGCCGCGGGCGTGCCCGCGCTGCGCTGGCTGGACGGTGCGGGTGGCGTGGTCGAGATCGGCCATGCGCAAGAGGCCTTCGCCTTCGACAACGAAACACCGCGGCACAGCAGGCTGCTGCCGTCCTACCAGATCGCGGACCGGCTGGTCACCTGCGGCGAGTTCGCCGGATTCATTGCCGACGGCGGCTACGAACAGCCCATGCTGTGGCTGTCCGACGGCTGGGCCGCGGTGCAGCAGCAGGGCTGGAAAGCACCGGCCTACTGGCTCGCGCCCGGCGATGCGCGCGCGCCGTCCGACGATTGGCAGGTGTTCGGCCTGGACGGCGTGCGCCCGCTGGATGCGGCGGCACCCGTCAGCCAGCTGAGCTTCTATGAAGCCGCGGCCTATGCGCAATGGGCGGGCGCGCGGCTGCCGACCGAATTCGAATGGGAAGCCGCGTATGGCCTGCCGGGCATCTCGCAGATGAGCGGCCACGTGTGGCAGTGGACGCGCTCGTCCTATGACCCGTACCCCGGGTTCCGGCCGCTGTCGGGCGCGGTGAGCGAATACAACGGCAAGTTCATGGTCGGCCAGCTGGTGCTGCGCGGCGGCAGCATCGCCACGCCGCCGGACCATGCGCGGCCGACGTACCGCAATTTCTTTCCCCCGGGCACCCGCTGGCAGTTCAGCGGCCTGCGGCTGGCCCGGGACGCATGATGCGCGCGGGCCAACTGATGGAGCGGCAGGACGGCGCGCCGCAAGCACAGGACGCGCAGCCGGACGACGGCGCCTTCGCGCAGGACATGGCCGCCATGCTGGCGCACCGGCCGCGCGGCATCTCGCCGAAATACTTCTACGACGCAGAAGGCTCGCGCCTGTTCGACCGCATCTGCGAGCTGCCCGAGTACTACCCCACGCGCACCGAACTCGGCATCCTGCAACAGCAGGCCGGCGAGATCGCGAAGCTGGCCGGCCCGCGCGCGGAAATCGTCGAATTCGGTGCCGGCTCGCTGCTGAAGGTGCGGCTGCTGCTGGATGCCTTCGATCGGCCGGCGCGCTACCTGCCGATCGATATCTCCGGCGACCACCTGGCCGATGCCGCCGCGCTGCTGCGCCGCGACTACGCCGGGCTGGACGTGCAGCCGGTCGCGGCCGACTACACGCGCCGCCTGCTGCTGCCGGCACCGCTGCCCGGCGCAGGCCAGCGCGTGGGTTTTTTCCCGGGCTCCACGCTGGGCAACTTCACGCCGGATGAAGCGCTGCACTTCCTGCAGGTGGCCGCCCAGGTGCTGGGTGGCGGCGCGCTGCTGCTGGGCGCCGACCTGGTCAAGAACCCGGCGGTGCTGCATGCCGCGTACAACGACGCGCAGGGCGTGACGGCGGCGTTCAACCTCAACCTGCTGGCGCGCGCCAACCGCGAGCTGGGCACCGACTTCGACCTGGCCGGCTTCGCGCACTACGCGTTCTACAACGCGCCGCAGTCGCGCATCGAAATGCACCTGGTAAGCATGCGGCGCCAATCGGTGACGCTGGCGGGCCGCGCGTTCGACTGGGCCGAGGGCGAGACGCTGCACACCGAGAACTCGTACAAGTTCACCATCGACGGCCTGCGCGCGCTGGCGGTGCGCGCGGGTTTCCGCCCCGGGCCGGTCTGGACCGATCCGGAGCGCCTGTTCAGCGTGCACTGGCTGCACGCGCCATGAGGCATCACCGCCTGGAGGACGAGAGATGAAAGCAATCTGGAACGGCGTGGTCGTGGCCGAAAGCGACGACACGGTGCTGGTCGAGGGCAACCACTATTTCCCGGCGAGCGCGCTCAAGCACGAGTACGTGAGCTTCAGCAACAACCACACGGTGTGCCCGTGGAAGGGCACGGCCAGTTACTACTCGCTGCTGGTCAACGGCGAACTCAACCCCGAGTGCGCCTGGTACTACCCCGATCCCAAGCCGGAAGCCGAGATGGTCAAGGACCGCATCGCGTTCTGGAAGGGCGTGAAGGTCGAGGCCTGAGCGTCCCGGTGCGAGAAGGCGCGGCGGCGGCGCGTTAAGCTCGGCGCCATGATGCTGAGTCCCGCCTACACCTATCCCGAGCAGTTGCCCACCGTGATGCGCCAGCAGGGCTACGCGGTGCTGAGCCCGCAGGGCGTGGCGCAGCTGTCGGATTGCGACATGCAGCAGCTGGACCGGCTGCGCGGCGCCTGGGACGACCTGCCGCCGGACAACTACCTGAAGGACGGCGGCAAGTACCGCCGGCGCCGGCATTCCTGCTTCGTGGTGGAAGGCGAGCGGGTCACGCCGGCGCCGCACCGCGCGCACTGGCAGCCGGTGGAATACAACGCGCTGCACGGCGGCATGCAGCGCTGGTTCGATCCGATCCCGCCGGCCGTGGCCGACGACACGGCCTGGCGCTGCCTGCTGCGCGCAGTGGCGCGCGTGAGCTCGCAGCTGAAGGGCGCGCGGCCCTGGTACGTGGAAGCGCACCAGTTCCGCATCGACACCGAAGGCGGCATCGGCCGGCCCACGCCCGAAGGCGCGCACCGCGACGGCGTGGACATGGTGGCGGTGTTCCTGGTGGGCCGCACCGGCATCAAGGGCGGCGAGACCCGCGTGTTCCAGGCCGACGGCCCGGCCGGCCAGCGCTTCACGCTTACCGAGCCCTGGAGCCTGCTGCTGGTGGACGACGAGCGCGTGATCCACGAGTCCACGCCGATCCAGCCGCAAGACGCCGCCGGCCACCGCGACACGCTGGTGCTGACCTACCGCGCGGACGGCTTCCAGGGCGGCTGAGGCGCGTTCATCCGCCGCTGTTCGCCGCGATGCAGCGCGGGGCGTCGCCGAACAGCGCCTGCCAGGCCTCGCGGTCGTGCGCGGGAACGATGGCGATCTCCGGATGTTCGCGGTGGAACGCGGCCAGGCGCCGCACGGCGGCATCGGTCGCCGGGCCGTCGTCGTCCGCGAACGCGCGCAGCTGCGCGCTCTTGGGCAGTCCGCGCTCGATGGCTTCGGACACGTAGGCCGCGTCGCCGATGTGGAACACGCGGCGCGTGCCCAGGGTCACGAACACGCCGACGCTGCGCGGCGTGTGGCCCGGCAGCGGAACGACGACGACCGAGCCGTCGCCGTGCAGGTCGAACGAGCTGTCGAAGCCCAGATATGGTCGCGCGCTGAACGCGATGTCGCGCAGCCGCGGGCTCACCGCACGGATGTTGCTGGCCGCGACCACGTCGGGCGTGCGCAGCTGCGCCTGCAGGTAGGCGCGCTCGGCCGGCGCCACCAGCACCGGCGTGGGCGCCAGGTCGGCGGCGCCGCCCATGTGGTCGTAGTGCGTGTGCGTGGGCAGGATCCAGGCGAGCGACTGCGGCGCATGGCCGGCGCGCCGCAGCGCCTCGGGCGCCGACAGCCGCCACTGCAGCCCGCCGATGACGCGCTCGGCCATCGGCCGCTTCTGCGGCGACAGCTCCGCCATTTCGGCCAGAGCGTTGGCACTCCAGCCGGCGTCGATCAGCACGTCGCCGCGCGGATGCCGCACCAGCAGGCCCGAGGCGGTGTTGGGCCAGACCGCGCGCGTGGCGCCGGCGGCACCCAGCGCGCCCGGCACTTCGCCGCGGCTGAATTCGACCCAGCACAGCTGCGAGGCGCCGGCCGCGGAGGTGGTGGCGGTGGGCGCGGCGCAGGCGGCGAGCAGCAGCGCCGCGGCGGCCAGGGAAACGGCGGTGCGGATCATGCGTGCTCCTTCAGTGCGCGCGCGATGTCCTGCGCCTGGCGCTGCGTATCCCAGAACGCCTGGCTTTCCACGGTCTTGCCCTCGCGCAGGATCACGCGGTCCACGCCGCGCCAGTGCAGCGGCGCGCCGCGCACGGTGGCGTGCGCATCCCATTCGACGAACACCGCGTCGCCGGCGACGGCCCAGCGCGCCACCTCCAGGCGCAGGTCGGGTACGCGCTGCAGCATCGACTGGAAGTGCGCGACGACCTCCTCGCGGCTGCCCGGGCGCTCCATCGGCGGGATCAGGTTGCGGGTGTCCTCGTGCATCAGGTCGCGCAGCGCCTGCGGGTCGGGCGTGCTCCAGCGGGCGGCGAAGCGCCGCACCCAGTCGGCTGCGGCTTCGAACTGCTGCGAGGACGTGGCGGAAGAAAAGAGAGAAGGGGATTCCATGGCGATGCTCCATCGGTGCGGCGGGCGCCGCGTTGCGTACCGTTGATTAATTACATACCAACGGTACGGATAGTACCATCGGAACGATGCCCGTCAAACCGAAGGCCGCCGCCGCCGCTTCCGAGCCCCCGCTCACCCCGCCTCGCAGCCGCCGCGAGGAATACACCGACAGCACGCGCGGCGCGCTGCTGGACGCCGCGCGCGGGCTGTTCGTCTCCACCGGCTACCACCAGACCAGCACCGAAGCGGTGGTGACCGCCGCGCGCGTGACCAAGGGCGCGCTGTACCACCACTTCGCGGACAAGGCGGCGCTGCTGGAGGCGCTGGTGGTCCAGCTGCAGCAGCAGGCGGCCGCGCGGATGAACGCACGCGCCGTCAAGGAAAAGACGCTGTGGCTGCGCCTGCGCGCCGCCTGCGAGAGCTACCTGGACATCTGCACCGAGCACGACTACCAGCAGCTGGTGATCCGCGACGCGCCGGCGGCGCTCGGCGTCGAGCGCGCGGGCGCGATCGGCGAGCAGTACGTGATCGGCCCGATGGTGCGCGTGATGGAAAAGCTGAAGGCCGACGGCGAGCTCGACGTCGGCGATGCGCGCCTGGCCGGGCGGATGATCGCGCGCATGCTGTGCGAGGCGGCCGAGCTGCTGGCGCAGGAGCCGCAGCCGGCGCGCATGCGCAAGGAGGCGCTGTCCAACCTGTCGCGCGTGCTGGAGGCGTTCCGGCCGCCCGCCGCCGCCGCCTCAGGCCGCAAGGCCTGAAGAAGGATCAGTCGCGCACGTCGCCGGCCGGGTTGCTGCCGAAATCGGGCCGCGCCAGGTAGGCCAGCACGCGCGCCGCGCCGTCGTGCGGCGAGACCAGCGCGCCCTGTTCCTTCATGCCGACGAAGTTGCCGCGGTCGGGAAAGTCCCGCGGGTCGGCGCCGCGCAGCTGCACCTGCATGTCGGTGTCGATCACGCCCGGCGCCAGCGAGCACACCCGCGCGCCGTTGGGCTGCTGCGCTTCCTCCAGCGCCACGCAGCGGGTGAAATGGTCCATGCCGGCCTTGGCCGCGCAGTACGCGGCCTGCGACGCCATCGCGCGGCGGCCCAGGCCCGAGGAGATGTTGAGCACCTTGCGCGGCACGGCCCAGCCGGCGGTGGCGCGCAGGAAGGCGCCGGTCAGCAGCATCGGCGCTTCCAGGCCGACCCGCAGCGCATGGGCGAGGTCGTCGGCGGCAACGCCGCCCAGCGGCGCGATGCGCGGGATGGTGCCGGCGTTGTTGATCAGCGTGACGGAAGCGGGCTTGTCCGCGGCGCGCTGCGCCAGCCAGGCATCCAGCCGCGCGGCGACGGCCGGCGCGTCGGCCAGGTCGGCACTCCATTGCTCGCAGGCCAGGCCGGCGGCGGGCTTGCGCGCGATGCACAGCAGCTGGTGGCCGGCGGCCAGCAGCTGTTCGGCCATGGCCCGGCCCATGCCGCGCGAGGCGCCGGTGAGGATCGTCAGGGGTGCGTTCATCCGCGCAGTGTAAGACCCGCTCAGAACGGAACGGCGCTCTGCAGCACCAGCGGCTGGCGGGTGGCCGGGTGCATCAGCTGCAGCCCGGCCGCGTGCAGCAGCAGGCGCGGCGCGCGCGCCTCGATGGCAGGCGAGGCGTACAGCGGATCGCCGACGATGGGATGGCCCAGCGCCTGCATGTGCACGCGCAGCTGGTGCGAACGGCCGGTCAGCGGCTCCAGTTCGACCCGCGTGCTGTCCGACGCCGCGTCGTAGGCGAGGGCGCGCCAGCGCGTGCGGCTGGGCCGGCCCCCGGCGTGGTCCACGCGCTGCAGCGGCCGCGCCAGCCAGTCGGCGCCGATGGGGAGATCGACCATGTCCCAGCCGGCGGCATCGGTGGTGTTCCGCAGCGCACCGGCCACGACCGCCACATAGCGCTTTCCGACCTGGCGCTGCTCGAACGCCAGGCCCAGGCGCCGCTGCATCTCGGCGCTGCGCGCCATCAGCAGCAGGCCGGAGGTGGCCATGTCAAGCCGGTGCACCACCAGCGCGTCGGGCCACAGGCGCTGCGCGCGGGCGATGGCGCAATCCTGCTTGTCGGGTCCGCGCCCCGGCACGGCCAGCAGCCCGGCGGGCTTGTCGAGGACCAGCAGGTGCTCGTCCAGGTAGACCAAGCCTTCGGATAATGCCGCCATGGGCGCGATCAACTCTCTTTCCTTTTCGATGCAGGCCATCCTGTTGCTGGTGGCGTCGGGCAACTCAAGATCATGCAGGAAATCATCACGCTGTCGGTGTTCCTGCCGTTCTCCGTGTACTACCTGAAGGAGCCGCTGAAACTGGATTACCTGTGGGCCGGGCTGTGCATGGTGGGCGCCGCCTATTTCATATTCCGCAACGCGTGAGGCAGGAGGCGGCAGTTACACTCGCCGCAGTCACGAAACCGTCACATTGGAGCTCCCCCATGCTGTTCGCCAAGCTGCTGCCTCGCGAAGGCAATTTCTTCGAAATGTTCAACCAGCATGCGGACAAGATCGTGGAGGCGGCGCGCGCGTTCTCGCAGCTGGTGGCGAACTACAACGACCCGCACCTGCGCGAGCAATACACCCGTGAAGTGGACAACGCCGAGCGCGCGGCCGACCGCGTGACGCACGACGTGAACCGGCTGATCCACCAGACCTTCATCACGCCGATCGACCGCGAGCAGATCCACACGCTGATCAACACCATGGACGACGTGGCCGACCTGATCCAGGACTCGGCCGAGACCATGGCGCTGTACGACGTGCGCCACATGACCGAGGAGATCACCCGCCTGACCGAGCTCAGCGTGCGCTGCTGCGAGCGGGTGAAGGACGCGGTGGCCCTGATCGGCAAGCTGTCCGAGGGCAACTCGGCCGAGGCGGCGCTGAAGACCTGCGAGGAGATCGACCGCATCGAGTCGGACGCCGACCGCGTGATGCGCTCGGCCATGAGCAAGCTGTTCCGCGAGGAGCCGGACGTGCGCGAGGTGATCAAGCTCAAGGCCATCTACGAGCTGCTGGAGACCATCACCGACAAGTGCGAGGACGTGGCCAACGTCGTCGAAGGCATCGTGCTCGAGAATTCCTGAGCGGAGGATTTCCATGCAAACGATGCAAGCCGCCCTCTGGGTCGTGGTGCTGCTGGTCGTCGTGGCCCTGCTGTTCGATTTCATGAACGGCTTCCACGACGCGGCCAACTCGATCGCCACCATCGTCTCCACCGGCGTGTTGCGCCCCGCGCAGGCGGTGGTGTTCGCGGCCATCTTCAACCTGGTGGCGGTGTTCATCTTCCACCTGAGCGTGGCCGCCACCGTGGGCAAGGGCATCGTCGAGCCCGGCGTGGTGGACACCCACGTGGTGTTCGGCGCCTTGATCGGCGCGATTTTCTGGAACGTGCTGACCTGGTACTACGGCATCCCCAGCAGTTCATCGCACGCGCTGATCGGCGGCATCGTCGGCGCGGTGATCGCCAAGTCGGGCGCGGGCGCGCTCATTGCCTCCGGTGTCTGGAAGACCGTGCTTTTCATTTTCGTGTCGCCGGTGCTGGGCTTCCTGCTGGGCTCGATCATCATGGTGCTGGTGGCGCGCATTTTCCGCCGCGCCCGCCCTTCGAAGATCGACCGGTGGTTTCGCCGGCTGCAGCTGGTTTCGGCCGGCGCGTACAGCCTGGGGCACGGCGGCAACGACGCGCAAAAAACCATCGGCATCATCTGGATGCTGCTGATCGCCACCGGCTACGTGGCGCAGGGCGCGGCCCTCCCGCCGTTCTGGGTGATCGCGGCCTGCTACGTCGCCATCGCCATGGGCACCATGTTCGGCGGCTGGCGCATCGTCAAGACCATGGGCCAGAAGATCACCAAATTGAAGCCGGTGCACGGCTTCTGCGCGGAGACCGGCGGCGCGCTGACGCTGTTCCTGGCCACCGCGCTGGGCATCCCGGTGTCGACCACCCACACCATCACCGGCGCCATCGTCGGCGTCGGCTCCACCCAGCGCGCCAGCGCGGTGCGCTGGGGCCTGGCCGGCAACATCGTGTGGGCCTGGATCTTCACCATCCCGGCGGCGGCCTTCGTCGCCGCCATCGCCTACTGGGTGAGCCTGCAGGTGTTCTGATTCAGCCGCCGAGCTGCGGCGGGCTGGGATGCAGACGCGCCATGGACAGGCCGTCCATGTAGCGGCCGTCCTTGAGCGCATAGGCGCGGTGCCGGCCTTCCTCGGCGAAACCCAGGCTGCGGTAGAGCGCGATGGCGCTGGTGTTGTCCGCGTGCACGTTCAGCTCGATGCGCAGCACGCCGGCCCAGCGGTCGGCCCAGTCGATCAGGCGCAGCATCAGCTGCCGCCCCACGCCGCGGCCCTGCCATTGCGGAGCGACGGCGATGGCCAGCAGCCGCACATGGTTGCGCCGCAGGCTCGGCTGCACGCTGTGCAGGCCCGCCAGGCCGATCATCTCGCCGGCGGCGGTCATCGCCACCAGCTTGCAGTCGCGCGGATCAATGCGCTGCTGGTAGTCCAGCCGGGACGAGATGGGCATGTCGGGAATCTGCAGCGTGCCTTCGACCACGCCGATGCGGCCGACCAGCGCGGCGGCGGCTGCGGCATCCGCGGGCTCCTGCGCGCGGATGGTGAACGCGGGTGTGGCGTCGTCGCTCATTGGCTGATCCGCCGTCCTTCCTCGACCTGGAATTCGAAATAGCGCTGGAAGCTGAAGGCGATGCTGGCCATCAGCACGCCGGCGCCGATCATCAGCGCGATGGCGACGGCGAAGATGGTGAGCCAGCTGGTGCCGCCGGGCGCGGCGTCCTGCGGCTGGTGCGGGTTGAAGCGGGCGTTCCACTTCTCGCGCGTCATCAGCCCGTAGACGATGGCGGTCAGGCAGCAGCCGGCGATGGTGAAGCCGAGCAGGGGGACCAGCAGCCAGCTGGCCACGTCGTCCTGCCCGAAGGCCTGCACGCGCTCGATGCCGTAGATGCCGAGCGCGGTGGGCACGAACAACGCCCAGCCCCAGGGGTCGCGCAGGCCGTGCAGGTAGAAGCGGTGCAGGCCCACCGGCCCACCGAGGAGGGCGAGCCACGCGGCCCAGGTCTTGCGCTTCATGCGCCGTCTTCCGGCGGGGTGCGGTCGGCGTCGCCGACGGTACGCTCCATGATCACGATGTCCAGCCAGCGGCCGAACTTCCAGCCGCAGGAGGTCAGGGTGCCGGCGGGGGTGAAGCCGGCCGCGTGGTGCACGCCGATGGAGCCGGCGTTGCCCGAATCGCCGATCACCGCGATCAGCTTGCGCAGGCCCAGCGCCTCGGCCTGCGCGCACAGCGCGTCCAGCAGCTGGCGGCCCAGGCCTTTGCCGGCGGCATCGGGGTGCAGGTAGATCGAATCCTCGGCCGAGAAGCGGTAAGCCGGGCGCGGCTTGAACCACTGGCAGTAGGCGAAGCCCAGCACGTTTGCGTCTTCCTCGAGGACCAGGTAGGGCAGGCCTTTGCCGAGCACGTCGGCGCGGCGCGCGGCCATGTCCTCCTCGGTGGGCGGCACGGTTTCGAAGGTGCCCGTGCCGTGCAGGACATGGTGGCCGTAGATGGCCGCGATGGCGGGAATGTCGTGCTCTTGGCTGGCGCGAATGGTAGGCATGGCGGCAAACGTTATAATCGAAGGCTTTTCAGCGTGTCGCTGGCCGGGTGGCCATGTTGCGTGTCTCAACGCTGGGAGAATTCCGGGGCCAACGCCCCGTCCACCCGAAGGATAAATCAATGGTCGTCATTCGACTCTCCCGCGGCGGCGCCAAGGCGCGCCCGTTCTTCAACATCGTCGTTGCCGACAAGCGCGTGCGCCGCGACGGCCGCTTCATCGAGCGGCTGGGTTTCTACAACCCGATCGCCAAGGAAGGCGAAGAGGGCCTGCGCATCGCGCAGGACCGCCTGACCTACTGGCGCTCGGTGGGCGCGCAGGCGTCTCCCACCGTGGAGCGCATTCTCAAGCAAGCCCAGCCCAAGACGGCTTAAGCAGCCATGCCGCCCGACCGTCCGGCAGCGGCGCTGCCCGCCGGCCTGGAGTCCGCCGATCTACCGGCGGACGCCATCGAAGTCGGGCGCATCGCGGATGCATGGGGCATCAAGGGCTGGTTCAAGGTCCTGCCCCACAGCGCCGACCCGCAGGCGCTGTTCTCCTCCAAACGCTGGTACCTGCAGCCGTCCGACAGAGGCATCAAAACCTTTGCCGGTACGGTGCTGATGCGCGTGCGCGAAGCCAAGGAGCATTCCGACTCCGTGGTTGCGCGTTGCGATGCCATCGAAGACCGCTCCGGGGCCGAGGCGCTCAAGGGCGCGCGCGTGTTCGTGCCGCGTTCCAGCTTTCCCACGGCCGCCGAAGACGAGTACTACTGGATCGACCTGATCGGCCTGGACGTGGTGAACCGCGAAGGCGTCGCGCTGGGCACCGTGCGCGAACTGATTTCCACCGGTCCGCAGACGGTGCTGGTGGTCGACTACGAAGAGGCCGGCAAGCTGCAGGAACGCATGATTCCCTTCGTCGCCGTCTATGTCGACAAGGTGGATCTGCCGGCGCGGCGCATCACGGTGGACTGGCAGCCGGACTACTAGGCGGACAGGCCGGCCATGCGCTTCGACGTCGTCACCCTGTTTCCCGAACTGTTCGAGCCGTTCCTGAAGTCCGGCGTCACCCGCCGCGCCTTCGAGTCCGGGCAGGTGGCGGTGCGCCTGTGGAACCTGCGCGATTTCGCCGGGGGCAACTACCGCCGCGTGGACGACCGCCCGTTCGGCGGCGGCCCCGGCATGGTGATGCTGGCCGAGCCACTGGCGCAGTGCCTGGCCGCGGTGCGCGCCGACCGCGCCGCCGTGCGCGCGGAGGAAACCCCCGTTCGCCCTGAGCCTGTCGAAGGGCCCGCACCGGTGGTGCTGTTCTCCCCTGTCGGCACGCGCATCGACCACGCTGGCGTGGAGCACTGGTCGGCAAGCGCCGGCGCCATCCTGCTGTGCGGCCGCTACGAGGGCATCGACCAGCGCTTCATCGACAAGCACGTGGACGTGCAGCTCAGCCTGGGCGACTTCGTGCTCTCGGGCGGCGAAATCGCGGCGATGGCGCTGCTGGACGCGGTGGCGCGGCTGCAGCCCGGCGTGCTGAACGACGCCGGCAGCCACCAGGAAGACAGCTTCAACCCGGCGCTGGACGGCCTGCTGGATTGCCCGCACTACACCCGGCCCGAAGAGTGGCAGGGCGAGGGGGTGCCGGCTGAACTGATGTCGGGCCACCATGCGCAGATCGCGCAGTGGCGGCGCCGGCAGCGGCTGGAACTCACGGTGCGGCACCGGCCGGACCTGATCGCCGCAGCGCGTGCTGCAGGGCGGCTGACGCGCGGCGACGAGACTTTCCTGGCTGCCCTGGGCTGAGTTGCTATAATCGAGGGCTTTTCGATCCTCTACCCGGCCGTCCAAGCCGCCGCGCACCGCGCGATGCGAAGCCAGGACCTTCAGTGTCGCGCGGGCAAGATCGCCAGAGGTAAGCATGAACCTGATCCAGACCCTCGAAGAAGAGGAAATCGCCCGCCTGGGCAAGAAGATCCCCGAATTCGCCCCCGGCGACACGGTGATCGTCAGTGTCAGCGTCGTCGAAGGCACCCGCAAGCGCGCGCAGGCCTACGAAGGCGTTGTGATCGCCAAGCGCAACCGCGGCCTGAACAGCGCCTTCACGGTGCGCAAGATCTCCAGCGGCGAAGGCGTCGAGCGGACCTTCCAGACCTACAGCCCGCTGATCGCCGGCATCGAAGTCAAGCGCCGCGGCGACGTGCGCCGCGCCAAGCTGTACTACCTGCGCGAGCGCAGCGGCAAGTCGGCCCGCATCAAGGAAAAGCTGGCCATGTCCTCCAAGAACGTCGCAGCTGCTGCTGCAGCAGCTGCCGCGGCGGCAGCAACGGCCGCCGAATAAGCACCTGTTCCCGGAACGCCGCCGCCGGCCTGCAAGGCTTGCGGCGGTTTTTCTTTTTGCACCATGCCGATCAACCCCACGCCCCAGACGCCGCTGTCGCAGCTGCCGAATTTCGATGCCCGCGCCGTGCCGGTGGTCGGCACCGACGCGCACCTGCCTGCGGTGCCGCGCGAGGCGCTGACGCCGGCCGCGCTGCGCCGGCGCTTCGCCGATCCGCCGGCCTGGGAGCCCGAGGTGCGCGCCGAGCCCAAGTTCAGTGATCGCCAGCCCACCCGCGCCGCGGTGCTGGTGCCGGTGGTGACACGCCAGCGGCCGATGGTGCTGCTGACCGAGCGCGCCACGCACCTGTCCACGCATTCGGGGCAGGTGGCTTTTCCCGGCGGCAAGTGCGACGACACCGACGTCGACGACCCCGACACCGCGCTGCGCGAGGCGCATGAAGAGATCGGCCTGGCGCGCGAGCTGGCCGAGGTGATCGGCACCCTGCCGACCTACACCACCGGCACGCGCTTCATCATCACGCCGGTGGTGGCGCTGGTGCGGCCCGACTACCAGATGACGCTCAGCACCAGCGAAGTGGCCGATGCCTTCGAGGTGCCGCTGGACTTCCTGATGAATCCCGCGCACCACCGCCGGCACGCCATGGAGCTGGCGGGCGGGCGGCGCGAGTGGTTCTCCATGCCCTACATGGACGGCAACACCGAGCGCTTCGTCTGGGGCGCCACCGCCGGCATGCTGCGCAACCTGTACCGGTTCCTGGCGGCCTGATCCACCTCGTTCCCGCGGCGGGAGAGGCGGATGGGGCGGCTATCATTCCCGCATGAGTTTTTTCGCCATCCTGTTCGCGCTCTTGATCGAACAGGTGCGGCCGCTGGGCGCGCGCAACCCGATCCACAGCGGCCTGCGCAGCTGGGCGCGCTGGGTGAGCGGCAATTTCGACGCCGGCAAGCCGCAGCACGGCTGGGTGGCCTGGACCCTGGCCGTGGCCGGCCCCGCGCTAGCGGTGCTGGGGTTGCACATGCTGCTGCTGCACACGCTGGGCTGGGTGGCTGCCGTGCTGTGGAGCGTGGCGGTGCTGTACGTCACGCTGGGCTTCCGGCAATTCAGCCACCACTTCACCGACATCCGCGACGCGCTCGACGCCGGCGACGAAGTCCGTGCGCGCGAGCTGCTCGCCAACTGGCAGCAGGTCGATGCCTCGGAGCTGCCGCGCAGCGAGATCGTGCGCCACGTCATCGAGTATTCGGTGCTGGCCGCGCACCGCCACGTGTTCGGCGTGCTCACCTGGTATTGCGTGCTGGCGGCCCTGGGGCTGGGGCCGGCCGGCGCGGTGCTCTACCGCATGAGCGAGTTCGTGGTGCGCTACTGGAAGCACCGCAGCCACACGCAGCTGCAGCCGGCCAGCCAGGCGCTGCAATCCGCCTCGGGCAATGCATGGGCGGTGATCGACTGGCTGCCCGCGCGCACCACGGCGATGGCCTTCGCCGTGGTCGGCAGTTTCGAGGAAGCCATCGACTGCTGGCGCAACCACTCGCAGCGCTTTCCCAACGACAACGACGGCGTGATCCTGGCCGCGACCTCGGGCGCGGTTGGCGTGCGCCTGGGCGGCGAAGCGCTCAAGCCCGCGTTCGCGCCAAGCGGTGCCTCGCAACCCTTCGACGCCGACGTGGCCGAGGCGGTGGCCGACTCTGAGAGCACGCCGGGGCGCGAGGCCGAGATCGGGCACCTGCGCAGCGTGGTGGGCCTGGTGTGGCGCTCCGTCGTGCTGTGGATGGTGCTGCTGGCCTTGCTGACGCTGGCCAACCTGCTCGGTTGATCTTCTTCGCGCGCTAGCGTGCGCGCTGCAGCTGCGCTTGCGTCCAGCGCACGATGTCGGCGGCGCCCATCGCGCCGGGCTGGCGCGCGATCTCCTTGCCGTCCACGAACAGTGCCAGGGTCGGGATGCTGCGGATGTTCAGCTGCGTGCCCAGCGCCTGCGCCTCGTCGGTATTCACCTTGGCCAGCCGCACGCGCGGTTCCAGCGCCGCGGCCGCCTGCTCGAAAGCCGGCGCCATCGTGCGGCACGGTCCGCACCACGGCGCCCAGAAGTCCACCAGCACCGGTACCTGGCTGCGGCCAACGTGCCGCTCGAAGCCCTGCGCGTCCAGCTGCACGGGATGGCCGGTGAACAGCGCCTGGTGGCACTGGCCGCAATCGGGCGCGCGGCCCAGGTCGTCCTGGCGCACCCGGTTGGTGGCCTGGCAATGGGGGCAGACGACGTGCAGCGTGTCGCTCATGGTGAAGATCTCCTGGGCTTGCTCCCGAAGTTGGGGCTGCCTCGGGTGCTTCGCAAGAGGGTCCGCGGCTCAGTAGTTCGGTTGGGCCGACAGTTCGGCGAACAGCTCGGCATAAATGCGGTGGCGGTTCGGATGCACGCCATCGGGCCCGCCGGCCTGCAAGGCCGCGAGCACGCCGCAGCCGGGCTCGTGCAGGTGGGTGCAGTTGTAGAACTTGCAGTTCGTCGCATGCGCCTTCAGGTCCGGCATGCAGGCGGCCAGTTGCATCGGCTCGATGTGCTGCAGTCCGAACTCCTGGAAGCCGGGCGAGTCGATCAGCGCGCTCTTGCGCTCGGCGTCCAGCCAGTACCAGCTGGTGCTGGTGGTGGTGTGCTTGCCCGAGTTCAGTGCCTGCGAGATCTCGCCGGTCTGCGCCTGCGCGCCGGGCACCAGCAGGTTGATCAGCGTGCTCTTGCCGGCGCCCGAAGGGCCGAGCACCAGCGTGGTCTTGCCCTTCAGGTGCGCGAGCAGGTGCTCGCGATCGACGTCCTTGGACAGCCGCAGCGACAGCGGCAGCACGCCGTACCCCATGCGCTGGTAAGGCCCAAGCCGGCCCCAGGCGCGCGCGAAGGCATCGACCAGGTCGCTCTTGTTGAGCGCGATGACGGGCACGATGCGCTCGGCTTCGGCGGCGATCAGCGCGCGCGCCAGCTGGCTTTCGGAAAAATCCGGGTCGGCCGCCACCAGGATCAGCACCTGGTCGAGATTGGCCGCGAACGACTTGGTGCGGACCTCGTCCTGGCGGAAGAACAGGTTGCGCCGCGGCAGCACCTTCTCGACTACGCCTTCGTCGCCGGTGCGCTGCCATTGCACGCGGTCGCCGACCACCGCCGCGCCCTTCTTGCCGCGCGGATGGCAGATCAGGCGCTCGCCCTCGGGTGTTTCCACCAGCACGTGGCGGCCGTGGCCGGCCACCACCAGGCCCTGGTGTTGCGGTTCAGTCAAAACGGTATTGCCTCATTGCAGCAGCGCGTCGACGCGGGCGGCGCATTCGAAATCGCTTTCCGAGATGCCGCCAACGTCGTGGGTGTTGAAGCGCACCACGCAGCGGTTGTAGTGCACCGACAGGTCAGGGTGGTGGTCTTCCCGGTGGGCGACGAACGCGACCGCGTTCACGAAAGCCATGGTCTCGTGGTAGTTGGCAAAGTTGAATGTTTTCTCGATCGCGGCATTGGCACCGTCGCCGCTCAGTTTCCAGCCCGGCGCCGCCGCCAGGCGCATCACCACTTCGGTGGGCGTCAGCGCACGGCGCCTGGTTTGCGACCAGTCCCTGGTTTTCAGCATCGAAGTGGTCATGCGGCAGCTCCCAGGCGTGCCAGCCGTTCCGAGGCTGGCGGATGTGAATAGTAGAACTTCACATAAACCGGGTCGGGGGTGAGGGTGGATGCATTGTCCTCGTAGAGCTTGAGCAAGGCGGTCTCCAGGTCACGCCCGCTGGTCTGCGTCACGGCAAAGGCATCGGCCTCGAATTCGTGGCGGCGCGACAGCTGTGCCAGCAGCGGCGAGACGAAAAAGCTGAACAGCGGCACGACCATGGCGAACAGCAGCAGCGCCAGCGCATCGTTCGGCGCGGCGATGCCGGGCTGCACGCCCAGGCCCTGGTAGAACCAGCTGCGCGTGGCCAGCCAGCCCAGCAATGCAAAGCCGGCCAGCATCACGGCGAACATCAGCACGATGCGTTTGGTGATGTGTTTGTGCTTGAAATGGCCCAGCTCGTGCGCGAGCACCGCGCCCACCTCGTCGGGCGAGAGCTTGGCCAGCAGCGTGTCGTAGAACACCACCCGCTTGGCGGCACCGAAGCCGGTGAAGTACGCGTTGCCGTGCGCGCTGCGCTTGCTGCCGTCCATGACGAACAGGCCCTTGGCCGCGAAGCCGCAGCGGCGCATCAGCTCGGTCACGCGCGCCTTCAAGGTCTCGTCTTCCAGCGGCTGGAATTTGTTGAACAGTGGCGCGATGAACATCGGGTAGACCACCAGCAGCAGCAGGTTGAACGCCGTCCACACGCCCCAGGCCCACAGCCACCACAGCGTGCCGGCCGCGCCCATCAGCCACAGCACCAGGGCGGCAATGGGCAGGCCGATGAGTGCGCCCAGCACGGTGCCCTTCGCCGCGTCGGCCAGCCACAGCTTCCAGGTCATCTTGTTGAAACCGAAGCGCTGTTCCAGCACGAAGGTCTGGTAGAGCGACAGCGGCAATTCCAGCAGGCCGCCGACGGCCGTGAAGGCGGCGATCAGCGCCAGCTGCTGCAGCATGCCCGGCCCGAGCCATGCGAGCAGCGCCTGGTTGAGCGCGTCCAGGCCGCCCAGCAGCGTCCAGCCCAGAAGCACGGCTGCATTGAATGCGACGTCGACCAGGCCGATGCGGCTCTTAGCGATGGTGTAAGCGGCGGCTTTCTGATGCGCGGCGAGGCTGACGAACTCGCGAAAGCGCGCGGGCACGGCGTCGCGGTGTGCCGCCACGTACCGCACCTGCCGGGTCGCCAGCCAGAACTTCACGACCAGCCCGCACAGCAATGCGGCGGCGAATACCAGGCTCAGGATGGAAGCGGAATGCATCCTGCGTATGTTAGGTCATCGGCGACAATCCCAAGATGTCAGAACTTCCCGTGGACTCCTCCCCATCCACTGCGCCCACGCTGGCCAAGAGCGACCAGAACCTGGTCTGGCTCGACTGCGAAATGACCGGCCTGGACCCCGAGCGCGACCGCCTGATCGAGATCGCCGTCATCGTCACCGGCCCCGACCTGCAGCCGCGCATCGAAGGTCCCGTGTTCGCCATCCACCAGAGCGAGGCACAGCTCAATCTGATGGACAACTGGAACAAGGGCACGCACGGCAAGAGCGGCCTGACCGACAAGGTGCGCGCCTCCACCATCGACGAGGCGCAGGCCGAAAGGGAAATTCTGGACTTCCTCGCGCGCTACGTGCCCAAGCAGGCCAGCCCGATGTGCGGCAACAGCATCGGCCAGGACCGGCGCTTCCTGGTGAAGTACATGCCGAAGCTGGAAGCCTTTTTCCACTACCGCAACCTGGACGTGAGCACGCTCAAGGAACTCGCGCGCCGCTGGCGGCCCGACGTGTACGCGTCGTTCAAGAAGCGCCAGCAGCACACGGCGCTGGCCGACGTGCAGGAGTCCATCGACGAGCTGGCGCACTACCGCGAGCATTTCATCCGGATGAGCCAAGCGCCGCAGCCTGAATTGCTGCGCGGCGCAATTGGGGCTTGAGGGTTATCCCGCAATCTGCGATACTCGTGGGCTTGGCTGCACAACGCGGCCAATGTTTCGCGCATCTGCCTTCTCACACTGGCTCAACGAATGAGCCGCGGGGCCTTCCGGTCCCGACGTCGTTTGATGGTTGATGTCTTCCAACCATCCAATGACGGCGCTGCACCACGCAGGCGCTGCTGTGAGCATTCATGACTGAACTTTCCACTTCCGACATCATCACCTCGGACGCGTCGGACATCGCCTCGGACATCGCGACGGAAACCGTTGTCGCCAAGCCCAACGGCTTCGCCGCCATGGGCCTTGCCCCCGAACTGCTGGCCGCCGTGGCCGACCTGGGCTTCACCCAGCCCACCATCGTGCAGGAGCGCTGCGTCACGCTGGCCATGGCCCAGCCTGAAGGCACCGGCGCCGCCGTCTACACCGACCTGATGGTCTCCAGCCAGACCGGCAGCGGCAAGACCGCCGCTTTCCTGCTGCCCGTGCTGCACACCCTGCTGGACCAGCAGGCGAAAGCGGTCGAAGCGCAGCAGCGCGCCGCTGCCGAAGCAGTCGCCCGTGGCGAAGCGCCGGCCAAGAAGCCCGTGCGCAAGAACCCGATGAGCACACGCAACTCCAAGGCGGCCGAGCCGGGCGCCCTGATCCTGTGCCCCACGCGCGAACTGGCGCAGCAGGTGGCGCACGACGCCATCGACCTGGTCAAGCATTGCAGGGGCCTGCGCGTCGCCAACGTGGTGGGCGGCATGCCTTACCAGATGCAGATCCAGCGCCTGCAGGGCGCCGACCTGGTGGTCGCCACCCCGGGCCGCCTGCTGGACCTGCAGCGCTCCGGCTCCATCCGCCTGGAAGGCGTGCAGTTCCTGGTGGTCGACGAAGCCGACCGCATGCTGGATCTGGGCTTTGCCGACGACCTGGCCGAAATCCACCGCCTGACGGCCGACCGCCGCCAGACCATGATGTTCAGCGCCACCATCGCGCCGCGCATCCAGCAGCTGGCCACGCGCGTGATGCGCAACCCGCAGCGCGTGCAGGTCGATTCGCCGCAGGACAAGCATGCCAACATCAAGCAGGTGCTGTTCTGGGCCGACAGCCTGCAGCACAAGCGCAAGCTGCTGGACCACTGGCTGCGCGACGCCGCCATCGACCAGGCCATCGTGTTCGCCAGCACCCAGATCGAGTGCGACGCGCTCGCCAACGACCTGCAGCAGGAAGGCTTCGCGGCCGTCGCGCTGCACGGCGCGCTGCCCCAGGGCCTGCGCAACCGCCGCCTGATGGCGCTGCGCCAGGGCCAGGTGCAGATCCTGGTGGCGACCGACGTGGCCGCGCGCGGCATCGACGTGCCGACCGTCACGCACGTGTTCAACTTCGGCCTGCCGATGAAGAGCGAGGACTACACGCACCGCATCGGCCGCACCGGCCGTGCAGGGCGCGACGGCTTGGCTGTCACCTTCGCCGAATTCCGCGACCGCCGCAAGATCAGCGACATCGAGGCCTTCAGCCGCCAGCGCTTCCAGGCCGAAGTGATCCCGGGCCTGGAGCCGCGCGATCGCCCGGCCCACGCGCCGCGCTTCGATGCAGCCAAGCCGGGCGGCCGTCCGGCGCACCATCGCCCAGGCGGCGGTGGAGGCTACGCCAAGCGCAGCGGCGGGCAGGGCGCCCGCGTTGGCGGCAAGCGCTGATCTGCGCGGCGGGACTCAAGTCCAGCCGCGCATCAGCGACAGGTTGTCCGGCGTGAGCAGGCGCGCAAGGTGCGCGCCGAGACGACCAGCTGGATGCGCAGCATCGTCTTCTTCTCCTGCCGGGCCAGCCCGATCGCTCCAGTAGCCCAGCTGCAGGCCGGAGGAACAGCAGCGCCGCCAGCCCGGGCGAGGTTTGCGATCCCATCCCGCTGCTGCCTCCGCGCCCGAAATGGAAGCCCAGCGCGAGAGCGCGCCCGCCTGTATCAGGTCGCGCAAGCCCCTTGTCCTGCGCTGCGGTCGTGGCGTTCATGCGCTCCTCCTCCTCCTCCTCGGCGCGGCCGTCGGCGATTTCGCCCCGGTTTGCATTCAAGCACTCGCTCGTGGCGAGCTCCAGACCCGCCGGCGCGCCGGGCCGCTTCAGCGCGGAACGACCACCATCAGCAGCGCTTCCAGCCGATCGATGTCCAGCGGCTTGACCATGTGCTCGTCGAAGCCGGCCGCCAGCGAATTACTGCGATCCCGCTCCTGGCCGTAGCCGGTCACCGCGATCAGGGTCGCGGCAGCGGTTTCGCTGCGGGCGCGAAGTTGCCGGGCCAGCTGGTTGCCGTCGATCTCCGGCAGGCCGATGTCCAGCAGGCAGACGTCAGGATGCTCGGTGCGCGCACGCTCCAGCGCGGCGCGCGAGCCGTGCTCCACGATGACCCGGTGGCCCAGCTCCTCGAGGAGCATTGCCAGCGTGAGCGCCGCGTCGACGTTGTCGTCCACGATCATGATCAGCAGCGGCCTGTCCACAGCCACCGGCCGGAGAACTGCCGGCACGGCATGGGATGCGGCCTCGTCGGCGGCCAGCAGCGGCAACATGACGGTAAAGACACTGCCGTAGCCCAGGCCGGCGCTGGTGCAGCTGGCCTTGCCGCCATGCAGTTCCACCAGGCTGCGCACCAGTGCAAGTCCCAAGCCCAAGCCGCCGGAGGAGCGGTCGGAGGTGCGTTCCGCCTGGGTGAATAGCTCGAAGATGTGCGGGATCAGGTCCGCGTCCAGGCCGATGCCGTCGTCCTGGACGGTCAACACGACCTGTTCCTGCTCCATCTGCATCGCCAGCCGGATGTTGCCCCCTTCGGGCGTGTACTTGGCGGCATTGGCCAGGAGATTGGCAATCACCTGCACCAGGCGCTTGGCGTCGCCCGACACCGGCGCCGGCCCCGGCGCCAAGTGCAGCACCAAGTGGTGACCGCGCTGCTGGATGAGCGGGGTGACCTGTTCGACCGCATCGACCACCACGGCGCGCATCTCCAGCGGCACCTGCTCCAGTTCAACCTGGCCCCGGCTGACGCGCGAAACGTCCAGCAGATCGTCCACCAGACTGGTCAGGTGCTGCACCTGGCGGCCGATGATTTCGCTGGTCCGCCGGACCCGGGCCTCGTCGATCTGGCCGACGTTGAGCAAGTGCGCTGCCGCGCTGATGGGTGCCAGAGGGTTGCGCAGCTCGTGGGCCAGCATGGCGAGGAACTCGTCCTTGCGGCGGTCGGATGTTTGCAGCCTTTCATGGCTCCGCCTGCGTTCGTCGATGTCGCGGTAGAGAATGGCCAAACCGCCCTCCGGGGTGGGATGCGCGCGGACCTCGAACCAGACGTGCAGCTCACTGGAAAAGGAATGCCGGTATTCCATGGCGCCCGCGATTCGCGTTTCCATCACCGTGTGGTAAAACCGGTCGAGGTCGCTGCCCACGGCTTCCGGCCAGACGTCCCAGTGGCTGCGTCCGATCACCTGGCCGCTGGTGCGCCGGCCGAGCCGCAGTCCTTCTGCATTCATTCGAATCACGGTCCAGTCTCGATCCAGGATGGCCAAGCCCTCCATCATGCTATCGAAGACGTTTTGGGTTTGGTCGCGTTCGGCGCGCAGGTCGGCCTGCGCCCGGGCGGCTTCGGCCGTGGCCCAGGTGCGTTCGGCCACCTCCGCCGACAACTCGACTTCCTCGGCCGTCCAATGCCGGGGCTGCGCGTTCTGCAAGGAAAGGATGGCGAGCATTCGGCCGGACTTGACCAGCGGAATGGCGAGGTTGGCCCGCACATCGATCGCCTCGTAGGCGCTGGCAAAAGCTGCCGTTCGCGAATCGAGCGCGATGCTGTCGACCACCATCGCATGGCCCGTGCGCAGCGAAGCGATGATCTCCGGCCCGAAGTCGTTGAGCTGCCGGGCCTCGCCCGAAATGCTGACCAGACCGCGGGCGGTCCAATCCCGCCGGATAGTGAAGGTCCCGGCCGACTCGTCGACCTCGGCGTACATCACCCGGGACACGTCCAGATGGCGGCCAAGTAGGGCGCTGGCCAGGTCGATCGCGGCCTCGGGGGCGCTGAGCGTGCGCAGACCGTCGGCCAAGGCCAGCTGGAACGCGCGGTGCTGATCCAGCAGTTGCAGCCGCTGCACATTGGCGACCAATTGAGCGTTCAGCCGGCGCTGCTCCTGGTGCACTTCGCGGCGTTCCCGCTCCAGCCGCACCCGTTGGGTCGTCTCCATCGCGATCACGGTCACGCCGTGAACCCGTCCCGACTCATCCCGGGCTGGCGTGTAGGTAACGGTGAAGAACCCTCGATTCCGGCACGCCGGACGGTTCGATGACGTATTCCTGGTCTTCGAAGTGGACCCGTTCGCCACCGTCCTGGACCCGCCGGTAGATCGGTTCATTGAAGGCCCACACTTCCGGCCAGCACTCGCGGGTCGGCTGCCCCAGCGCGGCCGGGTGCCGTTTCCCCAGGATCGGTTGATAGGCGTCGTTGTAGACCTGGATCAACTGCGGACCCCACAGAACGATCATCGGCAGCGGCGAATCCAGCACGGAGCCGACGGCAACCCGCAGGCTCGCCGGCCATTGCGCGATCGCGCCGAGCGGCGTGTTCGACCAGTCGTGGTGGCGCACCCGCGCGGCCATGCCGCCTGAGCCGAGGGGCCACCCCGTGGAGATATCAGTCAGTTGGTTCCGTTCGCTTCAGGTGAGGACGCATGAATCAAGATAGTAGGCCGATTCCCGGGCGCCGGGGTCCCGGCGAGCAACGCCTCCAGCGCCTGGAAATCCACCGGCTTGGTGAGGTGGTGGTCGAACCCCGCTCCCCGCGACAGGGCCTTGTCGCTGTCCTGGCCCCAACCCGTCAGCGCGACGATGCAAACCGGGTGGCCGTGGGGCTGCTTTCGGATGGCGCAGGCGGCTTCGTAGCCGTTCATCCTCGGCATGCCGATGTCGAGCAGCACGAGGTCCGGAGAGAAGTCTGACGCGGCATGCACGCCGGCCACGCCGTCGTGCGCCTCCCTGACCTCGTGGCCAGCCATCTCCAGCAGCGCCCGCAGGCTGGCCGCGGCGTCCACGTTGTCGTCGACGATGAGAACGCGCCTGGGCGCGAAGCCGTTCGCAGTGGGCATGGGGCTGTTCGGCGGCGCGGCGCTGGGTGCGTCTTGCGGCAGCGGAAGCCACACGATGAATTCGCTTCCCTTGCCAACGCCGAAGCTGCGCGCCTGCACCGTGCCGCCATGCAGTTCGACCAGCCCCCGAACCAGGGCCAGCCCGATGCCCAGCCCGCCCTGGGTGCGTTCAATCGCCGCCTCGACCTGCGAGAACATCCCGA
This sequence comes from Ramlibacter sp., assembly GCF_013697775.1. Lineage (GTDB taxonomy): Bacteria > Pseudomonadota > Gammaproteobacteria > Burkholderiales > Burkholderiaceae_C > Ramlibacter. The sequence continues at coordinate 34,237 of NZ_JACCWG010000084.1, forward strand.
AAATCCCGTCCACATGCTGCGGCGCGATGCCGATCCCGTTGTCGCGCACCCAGGCCTTCGCGGTGTCGCCTTCGCGAACCGCGCCCACCGACACCGTGCCGCCGCGCGGGGTGAACTTCACGGCGTTGTTGAGGAGGTTCAAGAACACCTGGGTGATGCGCGTCAGGTCGGCATCGACTTCCAGCGGCTCGCCGGGCAACGCCACGATCAGCGCATGACCCGCGGCTTCCAGGGCCGGATTCACCGCGTCGATCGCATCGCGCAAAGCCTGTTGCAGCGACACGCGTTCCCGGCGAAGCTGGACCTTGCCCTGCGTGATTCGCGAGACCTCCAGCAGGTCGTCGACCAGCCGGGTCAGATGCCGCGACTGGCGGTCCATGATCTGCAGCGCCCATGCGGCGCGTTCGGGCAGGCCGGAGGCTCTCGACATCACCGCCACCGCAGTGCGGATCGGCGCCAGCGGATTGCGCAGCTCGTGCGCCAGCGTGGCCAGGAACTCATCCTTGCGCCTGTCGGCGATGCGCAGCGCCTCTTCCGCCTGCCGCTGGACCGTGATGTCGGTGTTGGTCCCGAACCAGTGGATCACAGCGCCGTCGGCGTCCTTGAGCGGCGAGATGCGGGTGAGAAAAGGCCGGAACAGGCCGTCGGCGCCGCGCAGCGGAAACACCATCTCGAACTGCTCGCCGGTGGAGATCGCCGCCTGCCACTGGGCCATGACAGCGGGCAGGACCTGCGGATCGTGGACCGACTGCCAGCCCCAGCCTTCCATGTCCTGCGGTGTGGTGCCGGTGTATTCGTACCAGCGGTTGTTGTACCAATGGATCCATCCGTCGGGCCGCGCCATCCAGGCGAGCTGCGGCATGCCGTCCGCCATGACCCGGAAGCGGGTCTCGATGTCCCTTGCCGCTTCCTCGCCACGCTTGCGCGCGGTGATGTCGATGCCGATCCCGAACAGCATCCGCGCCCGGCCCTCGTCGTCGTAGACCGGGCGCCCGCGGCCATCCATCCAGCGCCATTCGCCGCAGGCGTGCCTGAAGCGGAACTCGACCGCGTAGTCCTGGTGCTGCGCCAGCGCCTGCGCCACGCCGTCACTGACGGCGGCGCGATCGTCGGGGTGCACCAGTTCCAGATAGGCTTGCCGGTTTCCTGCAAAGGCTGTGGCCGGCAGGCCGAAGATCTCCTCGAGTTCGCGGCTCCACCAGACGGTGTCGTTCACCAGGTCGCGGCTCCACGCGCCCATTCGGCCGGCCTGCATGGCAAGGCTGAGCACCTCCTGGTTTTCGCGCAGCGCCGATTCCGACCGCGCGGTCTCCTGCGCGGTGATCAGGCCGGCGTACAGCTTGGCCTGTTCGGTGAGCAGCACGATCAGCACGAAGGTCGATGCAAGCAGGGCGTACACCCTGCCGGCATAGAAGCCGATGTCGTAGCGGCCCGCGTTGAAAATCGCGGCCAGGCCGATCTCGAAGAACAGGGCCGCGGTCACGACGACCAGCCACAGATCGAGAATCGAATGCGGCTTGCGCCGCCATAGCACCGCCGCCGCCGCCGCTACGACAAGCCATGGCAGGAAGCGCATGACGGCGGAAGCGGACGAAAACCGGTTGCCGTCCATGATCGGCGGCAAAAGATTGCTGCCCGCGGTGGCCAACACGGCCAGCAGCGCGACCACGACGAAGGTCAGCCCCATGGCCCGCAAGACATGGCGTGGGGCGGCGGCGGCGCAAGGGCGCTCCTTGAGCAGCGCGTAGGCGATGAGCGAAACCGGAAAGCCGCCATGCCAGAACAGGAACAGGTAGGCCGTGGTCTGGGGGCCGGCATGCAACAGCCCGTCCGGGGCGAAGACGCCCGGAAAGCTCAGCATGTGGACCAGCGCCATCAGCGCCGAAAACGCGTAACCGCAGGCAAGCACGAGCAATGCACGGCTGTTGGTGACCCGCAGTTGGCCGATCAGGAGCGTCGCGGTCATGATGTCATTGGCGATCATCGCGGTCTGGATGATCGGAATGAACATGGGCAGCTGCACCAGCGGCACCGTCGCGTAGGGCGCCAGCAGCCCAAACGCTCCGATCGATGCGAACACGACTGCCAGCGCCAACTTTCGTGCGCGGGTGCCGGCCTGCAAGGAAGACAGCATGAACGCTCCGGCGGCGTGCCCGGGCGATGCCGCGTCGGCGACAGGTGCAACGGTCGCAGTCGTGGGGCGATGGCCGAGATGCATTTGTCCTGGGGTGCCGCGTGGATCGCGGACGGCAGCGTGGATGGCGGGGCTAAAAGCTTACCCGATCAGTCGCAGCCCTTGGCCCGATCGATTCACTTCCAGTCGACCGTGCCGAACCGCTCCTGCCCCAGCAAGGTGTAGAAGATGCCGAACGTGCCGCGCCTCTGGCTGCGGTCGCCGATGTCCGGGTAGCGGGCGTCGCGGCGGTTCCAGAGGTACTTGACGGTGACGGCGTGCTGGTCCTTGATGCGCCAGGTGTAGGCGATGTCGGCACGCGCGATGTTGTCGTGGCCCTTGCGCGCGTTCGCGGCGACGTCGGAAACGAAGTAGTCCCGCACGGTCAGGTCGAGCGACGAGCGGTCGCGGAAAATCACGCGCGCGGAGACCAAAGCCTGCGGCGCGAAGCCGTAGTGGTAGTCGCGGTCGAGCGCGGCGGAGATGCTGTTGACAGTGCCGACGGCCGCATAGCCCAGTCCCGCCAGCGCCGTGCCCTGGACGACCACGTCTTCGCCGCGCCAATGCCCCGTGGTGCCGAGCGAGAGCGCGGTGCTCGAGATGCGGAAGATCTGCGGCGAGATGTAGTCGTAGCTTCCGTACAAGCCCCAGACGCCGCGGTAGTTGGAGCCGGCCTTGTAGTCGCGCCCGGCCAGCAGCCCGCGCGTCATCACGTTCTCGACCCCGTTCGCGCTCGACGCGGTGGCCTGGAAAGCGAAGTGGTCGAAGGGGCGGCTGTACACGTAGCCTTCCTTGCCGGGCATGCCGTAATCGAGCGCGAAGTCCGCCTGCAGTTCACCGCGCTTGAGGTTGACCCCCGAATTTCCCTGGGTGTTTTCCGCGGTGCCCATGAAACCGACCTGCAGGCGGCTGTAGTACTCGGCGCCGCGGCTGCTGAAGATCGAATCCGGGCCGCGGCCCTGCAGGTGCCGGTTGAACGCCGTGGAGGGCGACACGACCGCAGCCGCCGTCTCGCGCCAGAAGGGCGACATGCCGCCGCCTTTTTCGAGCAGCAGGTGGGCCATGCGAAACAGCGACTCGCCCAGGAACGTGCCGCCGATGCCGGTGGAGATCATGTCGTTGCGCGAAGGCGGCGTGCGCTCGCCTGCGATTTCCCAGAGGGCGCTACCGCCCAGGGCGAAGCCGGCCGATTCCCAGAAGTCGAAGCCCGAGGAACGCGCGAAGCCGTAATACATCGACCCCTGGTACGGGTGCCCGAGCTGGTTCACGTTGAAGGGGTCGGCGTCGACGTCCCAGCTGCCGCGCAGGTTGCGGCGGATGGAGCCGACACTGACCGCGTAGTCCTGCCGGTCCGTGCCGCAGCAGTGGTTGACGCGGTTCACCAGGAAGTCGAAGCCGATGATCTCCATGGCCGGCACCCGCCAGTCGCGAAGCTTTTCCGGCGCGGGCGCCTCGGCCACCTGGGCAAACGCGCTGCACGCCAGCAGCAAAGATAAACCGGCGATCGCCTCGCGAAACAAAGGGGCCATGGTCGTGCCAAAGTTCGTGCGACGGACACGAATGTAGAAGTGGGAATTTCGAGGATGCCGAACCTATCCTACACAGAAAGGTGCGATTCGGGCTTGGGCCAGCACATACTTCGTGTGTTCGCGTTTCAAAAAAGGCACACATGATTCCGCAACGACTTCGACCGGTTCACTTTCTTCGCCTGGGCACCTTGGCGTTGGCGTGCGCCCTGCCGCTCGGCGCATTCGCCGAACTTTCAAACACGCCGCTGCTCGGCCTGGGCCTGCGCTCCGCGCCGGGATATGACGGCTCCGAGACGCAGCGCGTCGAAATCGTGCCCGTGATCCGCTACCTCGGCGCACCCTTGTTCGTGCGCTCGACGCAAGGCGTCCTCGAAGGAGGTGTCCGCACGGAGCTGATGCCCGGCCTCAATGTCGGCGCGCAGATCGCCTACGAGCCGGGCCGGCTGTCGAGCCATTCCGACTTCCTGCGGGCGCGCAATGCGGCGGACATCGACCGCGGAGCGTCCGTCGGCGTCCACCTGGAGTGGGACACGAAGCTGGGCCCGGTGCCCTTGTCATTTCTCACGCGCGCCCGCAGGAACATCGACGCGGACCTCGGAACGCAGGTGGACTTCCGCCTGAGCGCCGGCGCGTTCCAGAGCGGGCGTTTCTCCGCGGGCGTGTTCGGCCAGGCCGTATGGGCCGACACGAAGTCGACGCAGGCGTACTACGGAGTGGACGCGCAGCAAGCCGCCGCCACGCACTTGCCGGCCTACCAGGCAGGCAGCGGCCTCCTGAACACAAGTTTCGGGGTGCTCTGGTCTGTCGACCTCGCCCCGAAGTGGGTCGTGGTGGGCAGCGTCGAGCGGCGGCAGCTGCGGGGGGATGCTGCGCGCAGTCCGTTCGCGCAGCGCAGTTCGAACAACTACGTCAGCGCCGGCCTTGCCTACCGGTTGTGATCCGCCTCGCGGGCCAACGCCGCCATCTCTTCGTCCGTGAAGCCCGCCCGGCTGCGCGCCTCGGTATTGAACGGCGGGTGCAGCCGCGGCCCCGCGTACAGCTGCATCAGCACGGCGTAGTGCGCCACCGGCTCCAGGCCCTCCCGCTCGCACAGGAACCGGTACCAGCGATTCCCGATCGCGACGTGTCCGACCTCGTCGCGCAGGATCACGTCCAGGATGTCCACGGCGCGCAGCGCGGCCGGGGTGTTCACCTGCCGAAGCTTGTGCTGGATCTGCGGCGTCGCATCGAGTCCGCGGGCTTCCAGCGTGCGCGGGACCAGCCCCATGCGCGCGGTCACATCGCCCTTCGTCTTCTCGCACATCGACCAGAGGTTGTCGTGGCCGGGGAAGTCGCCGTACGCGTAGCCTAGCGAGTCCAGGTGCTCGCGCAGCAGCGTGAAGTGGAATGCCTCTTCGGCCGCGACGCGGATCCAGTCGAGGTAATACGCGCGCGGCATGCCGCCGAAACGCCAGGCCGCATCGAGCGCCAGATTGATCGCGTTGAACTCGATGTGCGCGATGGCGTGCAGCAGGGCGGCCAGGCCCTCGGGCTTGAACGGTGAACGGCGCGGGACCTTGGCCGGGTGAATGAGCTGCGGCGTGGCCGGGCGGCCGGGCAGGGGAGCGCCGGCTTCGGGCGCCTGCGGCGCGATGGCGAGCGTAGCCGCCTGTTCAGCCAGCGCGCGCGCCAGCACCACCTTGGCGGCCGGGTCGGTTTCGCAAAGCACCTGTAGAGCCCGCGTGCGCAAGTCCATCCCTACAATTCTATTTCCCCAGCTTCCACGGCCGACTTACATGGCAATTTACGAAATCGACGGCAAATCGCCGCAGCTCGGCGCGGGCGCCTGGGTGGCGGACTCGGCACAGGTGATGGGCGAGGTGGAACTTGGCGAGAACGCCAGCGTGTGGTTCGGCGCCGTGGTGCGCGGCGACTGCGACACCATCCGCATCGGCCGCAACAGCAACATCCAGGATCTGTCGATGCTGCACGCGGACATCGGCGTGCCGCTGACCATCGGCGACAACGTCACGGTGGGACACCAGGTCACGCTGCACGGCTGCACCATCGGCGACAACACGCTGGTCGGCATCCAGGCAGTGGTCTTGAACAATGCGCGCATCGGCCGCAATTGCATCGTGGCGGCCGGCGCCGTGGTGACCGAGGGCAAGGAATTTCCGGACAACTCGATGATCATGGGCATTCCGGCCAAGGTGGTGCGCACGCTGGACGCCGAGTCCGCGCGCAAGCTCGCCGAGAGCGCGCAGCACTATGTGGACAACGCGCGGCTGTTCGCCGCGACTTTCAAGAAGATCGGTTAGCAGTTTCCGTGTCCGAACTCCATAAATTCCTGTTCGACGGCATCCCCGTGCGCGGCATGATCGTGCGCCTGGACGACGCCTGGACCGACATCCTGGCGCGCCGCCAGGCCAACGAAAGCACCGGCGCATGGCCGCAGCCGGTGGCGCGGCTGCTGGGCGAAATGGCGGCCGCCGGTGCGCTGATGCAGTCCAACATCAAGTTCAACGGCGCGCTGATCATGCAGATCTTTGGCGAAGGGCCGGTCAAGGTCGCTGTGGCCGAAGTGCAGCCCGACCTCGCGCTGCGCGTCACCGCCAAGGTGGTGGGCGAGGTGGACGCCAACGCCCGGCTGACCGACATGGTGAACACCGGCGGCGGCGGGCGCTGCGCCATCACGCTGGACCCCAAGGACCGGCGGCCCGGCCAGCAGGCCTACCAGGGCGTGGTGCCGCTGCGCGGCCCCGAGGGCGAGCGCGTGGACGAGCTCAGCGCGGTGCTGGAGCACTACATGCGCCAGTCCGAGCAGCTCGACACGCGCCTGGTGCTGGCGGCCGACGAAAAGGTCGCCGCCGGCCTGCTGATCCAGCGGCTGCCGCTGGATGGCGAGGCCAATCGCGCGGGGCTGAAGGAAGGCTACGACGAAGAGGCCCTGATGGAGGACTTCAACCGCATCGCCATCCTGGCCGCCAGCCTCAAGCGCGACGAACTGCTGGAGCTCGATGTCGACACCATCCTGCGGCGGCTGTTCTGGGAAGAAAAGCTGCTGCGTTTCGAGCCGCAGACGCCGCGCTTCGCCTGCACCTGCAGCCGCGAGCGCGTGGCCGGCATGATCCGCGGGCTCGGCCAACCGGAAGCCGACGACATCCTGGCGGAGCGCGGCGAGATCGATGTGGCGTGCGACTTCTGCGGACTGCACTACCGCTTCGACGCGGTGGACGCCGCGCGGATCTTCAAAGCGCCTGGCGACCAGCCGCCGGTCAGCTCGGCCGTGCAGTAGCACGCTAATCTGCTCGACGGAAGGTTTGTCCGACATCGCGGCGGGCTCGATTCCGTCAAACCCGCGCTTGCCTGGCGCGTTGTTCACACAGACGGTGCTGCACGGTGCGGCCCCGCTTCCTCCCCGAAAGACTGTCTCCCCATGAAAAAGCTCGTTGTGACGCTCGTTGTCGCCCTGGCCGCCGCCGGCGTGTTCGCCCAGGCCACGCCTGCAACCCCCGCCACGCCCGCAACGCCGGCCACCACCGGCGCAGCCTCGACCCCCGCCATGCCGTCCAGCGGCGCGATGCCGGCCAAGAAGAGCACCCACAAGAAGAAGGCCAAGAGCCACCACCACAAGAAGGTCGTCAAGAAGAAGACTGCGGCGACGGCCAGCTGAAGTCACGGCCGCGTTAGCGCGGCCGCAGCATCCGGCTGAAGAGCTTGTGCTCGCACTCCGGGTCGCTGCACTTCTCGCAGCTCCAGACCCAGGCGGCGTCTCCTCGCGGAGACGCCGTTTTCGTTTTCGCGGGCGCATCCAGTGCGGCCAGCGCGCTGTCCAGCCGTTGCGTGCCGTCGCCGTAGATCACGGGGTACGGCACGGCGGCGCGGGCCAGTTCCGCGCGCAGGCATCCATCCACGTCTTCACGCACCTGCGGTCCCTGGCGGTGCAGGCCGTCTGCCACCCAGGGCAGGTCGAGTCCCATCACCAGCGTGGCGTCGTAGCGCCGCTGGCTCTCGAGAGCGAAGCGGTAAAGCGGGTCGTCTTCGTAGAGCATCGCCGCGTAGATGGCGACCATGAGGGCCGTGGTGTCGGCGATCACGACCTGCGCGCGCGCCGAGGCCGCATCGGCTCGCCGCTCCTGTTCGCGCGCGATCGCCAGCTGCTCTTGCGGCCGCGGCTCGCGCCCGTGCTGCACGCACCATTCGCGCAGCACTTCGGGCACGGCGGCAGCGGTTCTGCCGGCGGCATTGAAATGCCCGGCCAGCGCCTCGGCCAAGGCGGTCTTGCCCGTGCTCTCGGCGCCGAGCAGGGCGATCCTCATGTGCCGGCCCTACTTGGAAATCTGCACGTAGATCTCGTTGGGCTTGACCATGCCCAGCTCGGACCGTGCCTTTTCTTCCACCATCTCCAGGCCCTCCTGCAGGTCGCGCACCTCGGCGCCGAGCCGCTCGTTGGTCTGCTGGGCCTGGGTGTTCTGGATTTTCTGCTGCGCGAGCTTCTGTTCCATCTTCGTCACCTCGCGCACGCTGCCGCGGCCGAACCACAGCTGGGCATGCAGCACCAGCAGCAGCGCGACCAGCAGGGCGGCGACGAGGCGGTTGGACATCGCTCAGCGCGAAAAACTCATCCGCGCAGGTTGTAGAACGCGGCGCGGCCGGGGTACTGCGCCACGTCGCCGAGGTCTTCCTCGATGCGCAGCAACTGGTTGTACTTGGCCATGCGGTCCGAACGCGAGAGCGAGCCGGTCTTGATCTGTCCCGCGTTGGTGCCCACCGCGATGTCGGCGATGGTCGAATCCTCGGTCTCGCCCGAGCGGTGGCTGATCACGGCCGTGTAGTTGGCGCGCTTGGCCATCTCGATGGCGGCGAAGGTTTCGGTCAGCGTGCCGATCTGGTTGATCTTGATGAGGATCGAGTTGCCGATGCCCTTGTCGATGCCTTCCTGCAGGATCTTGGTGTTGGTGACGAACAGGTCGTCGCCCACCAGCTGCACGCGCTTGCCCAGGCGTTCGGTCAGCAGCTTCCAGCCGGCCCAGTCGTTTTCGGCCATGCCGTCCTCGATGCTGATGATCGGGTACTTGTCGACCCAGCTGGCCAGCACGCCCACCCACTCGCCGGCTTCCAGGTTCAGGCCCTCGGCCTCCACGTTGTAGCGGCCGTCCTTGTAGAACTCGCTGGAGGCGCAGTCCAGGCCCAGGGCGATTTGCTCGCCGGGGCGGTAGCCGGCTTCCTCGATCGCCTGCAGGATCAGCTGGATGGCCGCTTCGTGGTTGGCCACGTTGGGGGCAAAGCCACCTTCGTCGCCGACCGCCACGCTCATGCCCTTGCCGTCGATGATCTTCTTGAGCGCATGGAACACCTCGGCGCCGTAGCGCACCGCCTCGCGGAAGCTGGGCGCGCCCACGGGGATGATCATCAGCTCCTGCAGGTCCAGGTTGTTGTTGGCATGCGCGCCGCCGTTGACCACGTTCATCATCGGCACCGGCAGCAGGCAGCCGTTCATGCCGCCGAAATAGCGGTACAGCGGCAGGCCGGATTCCTCGGCTGCCGCGCGGGCCACTGCCATGGACACGGCCAGCGTGGCGTTGGCGCCCAGGCGGCCCTTGTTCTCGGTGCCGTCCAGGTCGATCAGCGTCCGGTCCAGGAAGGCCTGCTCGGAGGCGTCCAGGCCCAGCACGGACTCGGAGATCTCGGTGTTGATGTGCTCCACCGCCTTTAGGACGCCCTTGCCGCCGTAGCGCTTGGGGTCGCCGTCGCGCAGTTCGATCGCTTCGCGGGCGCCGGTGGACGCGCCCGAAGGCACGGCCGCGCGGCCCATGGTGCCCGACTCCAGCAGCACGTCGCATTCCACGGTGGGGTTGCCGCGCGAATCCATGATCTCGCGGCCGACGATGTCAACGATTGCACTCATCTGCAGTTCTCTCGAAGTTATCAAACTCACCGTTCGCCCTGAGCCTGTCGAAGGGCTTCGACAGGCTCAGCCCGAACGGGCTATGCGGCGAAATGGCTTTCCAAAAACCCGTTCTTCTTGGTCACGCGGTCCAGCTCCAGCAGCGTTTCCAGCAGCGGCCTCATGTGCTTGAGCGGCACGGCGTTCGGCCCGTCCGACAGCGCGTTGGCGGGGTCGGGATGCGTCTCCATGAACAGGCCGGCCACGCCCACCGCCACCGCGGCGCGCGACAGCACCGGCACGAACTCGCGCTGGCCGCCCGAGCTGGTGCCCTGGCCGCCGGGCAGCTGCACCGAGTGGGTGGCGTCGAACACGACCGGCGCACCGGTCTCGCGCATGATCGCCAGCGAGCGCATGTCCGACACCAGGTTGTTGTAGCCGAAGCTGGCGCCGCGTTCGCAGGCCATGAAGCTGTCTTCGGGCAGGCCTTTTTCACGCGCGGCGGCCCGAGCCTTGTCGATCACGTTCTTCATGTCGTGCGGCGCGAGGAACTGGCCCTTCTTGATGTTGACCGGCTTGCCGGACTGCGCCACCGCGCGGATGAAGTCGGTCTGGCGGCACAGGAAGGCGGGCGTCTGCAGCACGTCGACCACCGCGGCGACCTCGGCAATCTCGTCTTCGGCATGCACGTCGGTGAGCAGGGGCACGCCCAGCTGCTGCTTGACCTTGGCCAGGATCGCCAGCCCGCGCGCCCTGCCGGGGCCGCGAAAGCTGGTGCCCGAGGAGCGGTTGGCCTTGTCGTAGCTGCTCTTGAAGATGAACGGGATGCCCAGGGCGCTGGTGATCTCCTTCAGCGTCCCGGCGACGTCGAGCTGCAGCTGTTCGGATTCGACGACGCAGGGTCCGGCGATCAGAAAAAAGGGCCGGTCAAGGCCCACGTCGAAGCCGCACAGTTTCATGGTCAGGCCACGGCCTTCAGGGTTGTCGTCTTGCCTGCCGCCTGGTGCTCGCTGGCCGCCTTGATGAAGGAGTTGAACAGCGGATGGCCGTCCCACGGCGTGGACTTGAACTCGGGGTGGAACTGCACGCCGATGAACCAGGGGTGCACGTCGCGCGGCAGCTCGACCATTTCGGTCAGGTGCTCGCGCTGCGTCAGCGCCGAGATCACCAGGCCGGCACGGCGCAGGCGGTCCAGGTAGTGCACGTTGGCTTCGTAGCGGTGGCGGTGGCGCTCGGTCACCACCTCGCCGTAGATCTGGTGCGCCAGCGTGCCCTTGGCCACGTCGGAACTCTGCGCGCCCAGGCGCATGGTGCCGCCCAGGTCGGAACTTTCGGTGCGCTTCTGGATGCTGCCGTCCTTGTCCTGCCACTCGGTGATGAGGGCGATGACAGGGTGCGGGCAGTCGGGCTCGAACTCGGTGCTGTTGGCGCCGGGCAGGCCGGCCACGTCGCGCGCGTACTCGATGGTGGCGACCTGCATGCCCAGGCAGATGCCCAGGTACGGCACCTTGTTCTCGCGCGCGAAGCGGGCCGCCGCGATCTTGCCTTCGATGCCGCGCTTGCCGAAGCCGCCCGGCACCAGGATGGCGTCGTATTTTGCGAACTGCTGCACGCGGTCGGGCGTGATGGTTTCGGAGTCGATGTAGTCGATCTTCACCCGCACGTGGTTCTTCAGGCCGGCGTGGCGCAGCGCCTCGTTGAGCGACTTGTAGCTGTCCGACAGGTCCACGTACTTGCCGACCATGGCGATGGTGACTTCGCCCTGCGGGTTCTGCACGTCGTGCACCAGGTCGTCCCAGCGCTTCAAGTTGGCCGGCGGCGTGTTCAGGCGCAGCTTGTCGCAGATCAGGCCGTCCAGGCCCTGCTCGTGCAGCACGCGCGGCACCTTGTAGATGATGTCCACGTCCGGCATGCTGATCACGCCCCAGCGCGGCACGTTGGTGAACAGGCTGATCTTCTCGGCCTCGTCCTCGGGAATGATGCGGTCGGCCCGGCACAGCAGCGCGTCGGGCTGGATGCCGATCTCGCGCATTTTCTGCACCGTGTGCTGCGTGGGCTTGGTCTTGAGTTCGCCGGCCGCCGTGATGAACGGCACGTAGGTCAGGTGCACGAACGCCGAGTTGTTCGGCCCGAGCTTCAGGGCCATCTGGCGCACGGCTTCCAGGAAGGGCAGGGACTCGATGTCGCCCACCGTGCCGCCGATTTCCACGATGGCCACGTCCACTTCGTTCGGCGTCGCCAGGCCGGCGCCGCGCCGGATGTATTCCTGGATTTCATTGGTGACGTGCGGAATGACCTGCACCGTCTTGCCCAGGTAGTCGCCGCGGCGTTCTTTTTCCAGAACGCTCTTGTAGATCTGGCCGGTGGTGAAGTTGTTGGCCTTGCGCATGCGCGTGGTGACGAAGCGCTCGTAGTGGCCCAGGTCCAGGTCGGTTTCCGCCCCGTCGTCGGTGACGAACACCTCGCCGTGCTGGAACGGCGACATCGTGCCCGGATCGACGTTGATGTACGGATCGAGCTTGATGAGAGTGACTTTGAGGCCTCGCGATTCCAGGATCGCAGCGAGGGAGGCTGAGGCGATTCCCTTGCCCAGGGAGGACACCACACCGCCGGTGACGAAGACGAATTTGGTCATGTCAGGTACGGAAGGTGGCTTCCGTGGAGGTGGTAAAGCGGGATTATAGGGGGTCGGGTGTGGGGCGGAAGTGTTCAGTTGCGTCTTCGCTTCTGCGCCGCGCGTCGCGGCAGGCGGTGCCCTGCCGCGACAACCACCCTGTCAGCACTCCAGCGGTGGCGCGCTGCCATCGTCATTGCAAAGCCGCACGCGGGCGGGCCGTGGCGCGCAGTTGGACAGGGCGCCTGAGGTGATTGGCCGGGTGGCAGGCGCGCGCAGCGCGCTTCGTTGACTGACTCACGGCGGCTGTCTGAACGCAGCGTTTGCTTTGCAAACGCGAAGTGAGTTCCGCCGGGAATAAAAATTGGGGTCAGAGTCCAATTTCGCTGCGTCGCATAGCGACGCATCTGCGGCCTGTAGAAC
>NZ_JACCWG010000085.1 GCF_013697775.1 Ramlibacter sp.
CAGGAACAGCGCCTGCAAATCGCTCAAAAAATCAAACCCCCGCTCCGTCGGCCGCACCCGCGCGAAGTCCCGCGCGATCAGCCCCTTCGCCTCCGCTTCCTTCAGCGGCTGCTCGATCGCCGACAGCGGCAAGCCCGTGCGATCCAGAAAATCCTGCAGCGCGAAACCATCGCGCAGCCGCAGCGCATTCAGCATGAATTCGAACGGCAGGTCCGCCCGCGCGACTTCTTCTTCCAGCGTCACCGCGTTGCCCGCCAGCGCCTTGTCCATGTACAGCTTGGGTTCGCGATAGCGCACCTGCCGCACCACGCGGTGCGGAAAACTCAGCTTGCCGTGCGCGCCGGCGCCGATGCCCAGATAGTCGCCGAACTCCCAGTAGTTCGTGTTGTGCCAGCAGCCGTGCCCCGGCTTGGCATACGCCGACACTTCGTAGCGGCGCAGCCCCGCGGCTTCGGTCATTTCGGTGATGCGGTCCAGCATCGCGTAGGCCGCATCGTCGGGCGGCACCACGGGCGGAAACTTCGCGAAGTAGGTGTTGGGTTCGATGGTCAGGTGGTAGATCGACAAGTGGGGCGGCGCGAGCGCCATGGCCTGCGCCACGTCGGCTTCCAGCTGCTCCAGCGTCTGGCCGGGCAGCGCGTACATCAGGTCGAGGTTGAAGGTGTCGAAGGCCTGCGCCGCTTCTTCCACTGCCGCAATCGCCTGCGCGCTGTCGTGCACGCGGCCCAGCGCTTTCAGGTGCGCGTCGTTGAAGCTCTGCACACCCACCGACAGGCGCGTGACGCCCGCCGCGCGGAACGCCTTGAAGCGCTCCTTCTCGAAGGTGCCGGGGTTCGCCTCCAGCGTGATCTCGCAATCGGGGGTGAGCTTCAGCCGCGCGCGGATGTCGCCCAGCAGCCGGTCGATGCCCGCGGGCGAGAACAGGCTGGGCGTTCCGCCGCCGATGAAGATGCTGTGGATCTGCCGGCCCCACACCAGCGGCAACGCAGCCTCCAGGTCGGCGACCAAGGCATCGAGATAACGGCGCTCGGGCAAGTCACCCGGCTTCATCTCGTGCGAGTTGAAGTCGCAGTACGGACACTTCATCAGGCACCAGGGCAGGTGCACGTACAGCGACAGCGGCGGCAGGGCCGCCAGCTGCAGCGTGCCGGGTCGCATGTACCGCGCGATGTCGTTGGCCATGGCTGTTGGAGTGCTACACAGCCAGCCAGTTGCTGCGGATCAACTCCACCATCTGGCGCGCCGCCTTGCCGCGGTGGCTGTTGGCGTTCTTCACCTCGGGCGGCAGCTGCGCGAAGGTCTGGCCGAATTCCGGGATGAACATCACGGGGTCGAAGCCGAAACCGTGTTCACCCACCGGCTCGCGCGCGATCTCGCCGACCGCGCGGCCGACCGCGATCAGCGGCTCCGGGTCGTCGGGCGTGCGCACCGCCACCAGCGTGCTCACCAGCGCGGCGCGGCGGTTGTCCACGCCGCGCATCTGCTCCAGCAGTGCGGTGACGTTGTTGTCGTCGCCCTTTGCATAGCCGAACTGCGTGGCGTAGTACGCCGTGTCCACCCCTGGCAGGCCGCTGAAAGCGTCCACGCACAGGCCGGCGTCGTCCGCCAGCGCCGGCAGGCCGCTGTGCGCGGCGGCGTTGCGCGCCTTGGCCAGCGCGTTCTCCACGAAGGTGCGGTGCGGCTCCTCGGCTTCCGGCACGCCCAGGTCGCCCTGGCGCACGAGCGCGATGCCCAGCGGCGCCAGCATGGCCTGCAGTTCGGCCAGCTTGCCGCGGTTGTTGGAGGCGAGGACGATGCGTTGGATGGTCATGGGGCACACACGGCGCGGGCCCGCGCCCGCGCGAAGCCGCTAGGCGGCCTGCAGGGCCTGGCGCTGCAGCACCACCAGTTCGGCGATGCCTTTTTCGGCCAGGCGCAGCAGTTCGTCCATTTCGGCGCGGGTGAAGGCGGCGCCCTCGGCCGTGCCCTGCACTTCCACGTAGTGGCCGGCGCCGGTCATCACCACGTTCATGTCGGTGTCGCAGGCCACGTCTTCCACGTATTCCAGGTCCAGCAGCGGCACGCCTTCGACGATGCCGACCGACACCGCCGCCACGTGGCCGATGATGGGCGACTCGGCGAGCTTGCCTTGCGCCAGCAGCGTGTTCACCGCGTCCTGCGCGGCCACGAAGGCGCCGGTGATGGCGGCCGTGCGCGTGCCGCCGTCGGCCTGCAGCACGTCGCAGTCCAGCGTGATGCTGCGCTCGCCCAGCTTGGCCAGGTCGAACACGGCGCGCAGGCTGCGGCCGATCAGGCGCTGGATTTCCTGGGTGCGGCCGCTCTGCTTGCCTTTGGCGGCCTCGCGGTCGCCGCGGGTGTGCGTGGCGCGCGGCAGCATGCCGTATTCGGCCGTGACCCAGCCCTCGCCGCTGCCGCGCTTGTGCGGCGGCACTTTCTCTTCGACCGAGGCGGTGCACAGCACGCGGGTGTCGCCGAATTCGACCAGCACCGAGCCTTCGGCGTGCACGGTGAAGCCGCGCGTGATGCGCACCGGGCGCAGCTGGTCGGCGGCACGGTTGCCGCTTCGAATGAAAGTGTTGGGCATCAGGGTTTGCGGCCCGCGGACCGGCGAATGGCTTCGTTGATCTCGGCGATGGACCGCTCGATGGCGGCGTCGTCCAGGTCGTCGACCAGCGTGTCGAGCACGCCGGCCTGGATGGTGGAGGCGAACACGCCGTCGCTGATGCTGTCGGTGGAGATGCCGTGGGTGGACTCGAAGTTGTCGGGGGTTTCCCACTCCATCGCCACCACGGTCACGTTGTCGGAGTGCTCGCCGCCGTTGCGCAGCGCGTCCTCCACCAGGTCGGGCACGGCGTCGGCCACGGACTTGGTGCTCAGGTGGCGCACGATCTCGTTGTCCGGCAGGCTGCTCCACAGGCCGTCCGAGCACAGCATCAGCTTGTCGCCCTGCTGCAGCGGCACCGGCCCGGTCACGTCGAACACCGGCTTGGTGGGCGAACCCAGGCAGGTGAACAGGATGTTGCGGTTGACGCGGTCCATGCGGATCACGCCGGCGTTCTGCTGCTCGATGTACGAGTGGTCGCGCGTGCGCGTGACCTGCTCGCCATTGCGCACCAGGTACAGGCGCGAGTCGCCGCAGTGCACCCAGGTGGCCTGCGTGCCCTGCAGGATGGCCGCCACCAGCGTGGTGCGCGGCGTGTCCAGCATGCCGCGCTCGCTGGCGTAGCGGATGATCTGGTGGTGCGCGGCCATGAGCGCGGTGGCGAGGAACTCGGTCACGTCCTTGACCACCGGGCGCGCTTCCTTCTGGTAGAGCGCCGAGATGGTCTGCAGCGCCAGCTGCGCGGCGACTTCGCCTTCGGGGTGGCCGCCCATGCCGTCGGCCAGCACGAACAGGCCCGATTCCCGCGTGTAGCAGTAGCCCATGCGGTCTTCGTTCTTCTCGCGCCCGCCCTTGCGGCTGATCTGGAAAACGGAAAATTTCATTTGGCGCGCACCCCGCCGAAGCCGGTGGCGCGCTTCACGTTCTTCTTGGTGTCCGACACCATGTTGTCGAACTGCAGGCGCATCTTCTCGCCCACGGTCAGCTTGGTGTAGCGGCGCTCGCCCTCGCGGCTGAGCTCCTTTTGCAGCGCGAACACCGACTGCGGGCGCGACAGCGGGTCCAGCGACATGCACCACTCCACCACTTCGATCAGGTTGTCCGAGTACACGCCGCGCAGGCGCGACAGGGCCAGCGCCAGGCGGTCCTTCTCCAGCCGCTGCGGCGCGTCGTTGGGCGGGTAGCCCTGCATGCAGGCGTAGATGCACGCGCCGATGGCGTAGATGTCGGTCCAGGGGCCCATGGACGAATCGCGCCGGTACATCTCGGGCGCGGCGAAGCCGGGGGTGTACATGGGGCGGATGAAATTCCCTTCCTTGGACAGCACCTCGCGCGCGGCGCCGAAATCGATCATCACGGCGCGGTTGTCGTCGGTGATGAAAATATTGGCGGGCTTGATGTCGAGGTGCAACATCTTGTGCTGGTGCACGATGCGCAAGCCGCGCAGGATCTCGTCGAACAACGACCGGATGGTCGATTCGCGGAACACCTTCTGCTTCTTGAGCTCGCGCGCGGTGATGATGAAATCCTGCAGGGTCGCGCCCTCCAGGTAGTTCATCACCATGTAGACGGTTTCGTTCTCGCGGAAGAAATTGAGCACGCTCACCACCGAGCTGTGCGAGATCTGCGCCAGCGCGCGCCCTTCCTCGAAGAAGCTCTTGAGGCCCAGGCGGTACAGCGACAGTTTCTCCGCGGCCACCTGCGGCAGCAGCTCGCCCGGCGCGCGCGTGGCGAGCGAGGAAGGGAGATACTCCTTGACGGCGATCTGCTGGCCCTCGTTGTCGACGGCCAGGTAGACCACGCCGAAGCCACCCGCGGACAGCTTGCGAACCACCCGGTAGCCGCCGATCACGGTATCGGGCGGCAAAGGGGCTGGTTTGACCTTTGACATAATTTACGACTGTAGGGGCCCGTCGGCGATCCGTCGATCCTCATCTTCCCGCAACGAACCACGATACAAATCTCCATGGCAGTTTACAGCATGACCGGTTATGCAAGCGCGCAGGAAAGCCCTGCGCAAGGCGCGAGCCGGATCGGCCTGGAGATCCGTTCGGTCAACAGCCGGTTCCTGGATCTGAGCTTCCGGCTGGCCGACGAACTGCGCGCCCACGAGCCGGCCCTGCGCGAGCTGCTGACCGGCCGCCTCAAGCGCGGCAAGGTGGAAGTGCGCGCTTCCATCGAGAACCCGCAGGGCGAGGGGCTGCGCGACCCGTCGCTGCACATGCTGCAGCGCCTGGGTGCCTTGCAGCACGCGGTGCGCGGCGTCATTCCCGACGCGGTGCCGCTGAGCGTGGCCGAAGTGTTGCGCCTGGGCAGCAGCGAGGGCGCGGTGGAGGTGGACTGGGGCGCAGCCCTGCAGGCGCTGGCGCCGCGCGTGCTGGCCGACCTGAGCGCCGCGCGCGAGCGCGAAGGCCGGCGCCTGGCCGAGATGCTGCTGGGCCACCTGGCGCAGCTGCGCACCCTGGCGCAGCAGGCCCAGCCGCTGGTGCCGCAGTTGGTGGAGCAGCAGCGCCAGCGCTTCCTGGAGCGCTGGAAGGACGCGATGGCCCTGGCCGAGGGCGCGGCCACGCCCGAGAGCGCACAGGACCGGGCGCTGTCCGAGGCCACGGCGTTCGCCATCCGCATCGACGTGGCCGAGGAACTCACCCGGCTGGCGGCGCACCTGGACGAGATCGAGCGCCTGATCAACAAGGGCGGCGACATCGGCAAGCGCCTGGATTTCCTGATCCAGGAGCTGCACCGCGAAGCCAACACCATGGGCTCCAAGTCGGCCGCGCTCGAGCTCACGCGCATCTCGGTGGACATGAAGGTGCTGATCGAGCAGATGCGCGAACAGGTGCAGAACATCGAGTGACGTGGCGGCACCGGCTCTGCGTCCGTTAGGCTGAAAGTTAAGCGCGCTGGTCTGACTGCCAGGACTGCGAAGCCCGCATGCGGCCGGTTCGCCGGCCCGCATGCATCGTCAAGAAGCAGGCCCCACCCCAATGAGGATGCCGCATTGCCACCGATGAGTGGCGCGGCAACAGCAGCGCGCAAATCCCGGCCGAAGACCCGGGAGCGCGGGCGCTGCTACGGGTTTATGCCCAGGTCGATTGTCTTCACGCGGACAACCCGCATGCGCGTGGCTTCTTAGGATGCGGCCACAGGATTCCGGGTCCTGAGGGAGACACGACACCATGTCCGCAACCTTTCCGCAGTTGCTGCTCGCGCATGCACGCCGCCTGCCCACGCGCGATGCCATGCGTTTCAAGGAATACGGCATCTGGCAGGTGTTCAGCTGGAGCGAGGTTGCCGAGATGGTCATGCAGATGACGCTGGGCCTGCAGGCCAGCGGCGTCGGCGCGAACGACCATGTGGTCATCATCGGCAGCAACCGCCCGCGGCTGTACGCGGTGATGCTCGCCGTGCAGGCGGTCGGCGCCGTGCCGGTACCGCTCTACCAGGACGCCGCGACGGCGCAGTACATCGGGCCGATCACCAGCGCCGGCGTGCGGCACGCGGTCGTCGAAGACCAGGAAATGGTGGACAAGCTGCTGGAAGCCCGCGAGCAGTGCCCGGGCCTGGCCCGCATCTGGTTCGACGATCCGCGTGGACTGCGCCACTACGGCCAGCCCGGCCTCGCGCCGCTGGACGACCTGTTCGCGCTGGGCCGCCAGGCCGCCGAGGCCGACGGCGCCGCGGCCCGCTTCGAAGCCATGGTGGCTGCCGGCTCGCCACAGGTGCCTGCCGCCGTCTTCTACACCTCGGGCACCACCGGCAAGCCCAAGGGCGTGGTGCACACGCATGCCGGCCTGATCGACCGCGCGAAAGTCGGCGCCGCCTTCGACCGCCTGACCGACCGGGAGGATGTATTCGCCTACCTGCCCCCGGCGTGGATCGGCCAGAACATCTTCAGCTACGCGCAGTGGCTGGTCTGCGGCTACATCGTCAACTGCCCCGAGTCCGCCGGCACCATCGCGATCGACATGGCCGAGATCGGCCCGACCTACTACTTCGCGCCGCCGCCGGTGTTCGAGAGCATGCTGACGCGCGTGATGACGCGCATGGAAGACGCGCCCGCGGTCAGCCGCTGGCTGTTCCACCGCAGCCTGGCGCTGGCGCGCAAGGTGAAGGCGCCGAACCGGGCGCCCTCCTCCGTGCCCCTGCCCACCCGCGCGCTGTACCGCCTGTGCGACTGGATCATCTACGGGCCGCTGCGCAACAGCCTGGGCCTGTCGCGCATCCGCGTGGCGTACACGGCGGGCGAGGCCATCGGGCCCGACCTGTTCGCGTTCTACCGCGCCATCGGCATCAACCTCAAGCAGCTCTATGGCTCCACGGAGACGGGCGTGTTCGTCTGCATCCAGCCCGACGACCAGGTCAGCGCCGAATCGGTGGGCGTGCCGCTGGAAGGTGTCGAGATCGACATCAGCGACGCCGGCGAAGTGATGGTGCGTTCGCCCGGCATCCTGCGGGAGTATTACCGCGACCCCGATGCCACCGCGGAGGTCAAGACCGCCGACGGCTGGTACCACACCGGCGATGCCGGCCACGTGGACGCGGCCGGCCACCTGCGCATCGTCGACCGGGTGAAGAACCTGGGACGGCTCAAGGGCGGCGCGAACGACGGCGCATTGTTCGCGCCGAAATACGTCGAGAACAAGCTCAAGTTCTTCCCGTACATCAAGGAAGCGGTTGCGTTCGGCGACGGGCGGGACATGGTGGGCGCCTTCATCAACATCGACATCGAGGCGGTGGGCAACTGGGCCGAGCGGCGCAACCTGCCCTATGCCGGCTATGCCGACCTGGCCACCAAGCCCGCCGTCATCGAACTCGTGCGCATCTGTATCGAGAAGGCCAACGAGGAACTCGCCGCCGAGGGCTACATGGGCGCGTGCCAGATCCACCGCTTCATCGTCCTGCACAAGGAGCTGGACTCCGATGACGGCGAGATGACCTTGAGCAAGAAAGTCCGGCGCGAATTCGTGTTCGGAAAATATGCACCACTGATCGAGGCGGTGTACGAAGGACGCGAATCGCAATTCTTCGAGACGGACGCAAAACTGCGCGACGGGCGCATCAGCAAGACGTCGGCGGTGCTGCCGATCTGTCCGGCCCGCACCTTCCCGCTGCTCGCACTGGCAGCCTGAGCCGTACGCCGGCGGAGGGCCGGCTTCCCATCTCTCGGGCAGCCTGCTCTGGGCATGCCGCGCGCGAAACGCCGCGCAGCCGCCCACTCGCATTCCGCGTAGGCGAGATGACAGTCCCGTGTCGGCGGCTTCGATCCAACAAGACTCTGAATGGATATAGCTTGTCTATCTGCAAGCGCGTATTCGCTCGCAATTGTTTAATTCGGGTAACCAATTTACACACCACAAAAATTGCAGCGGGCTTACGCTGATTTGCTTCATTGCGCCCCGGGACACTGTCACGTCCATCTCTCTTTGGCGCGATGTTGGAGCCGATGCGTAAACAGGGAGCTTGTATGGCAAATTGGGAAGAAGAGTTGTTGGCAGCGACCCTCAACGACAGCGACCACAAGGAAGTTTTCAGGAAGATCGAAGCGGCGGCGCGCGAGCTGGGCTTCGAACACTGCGCCTACAGCACCCGCATGCCCTGGCCGTTCTCGCGGCCGCGCAACCACCTGTTGAACAACTATCCGGCGGCCTGGCAGGCGCGCTACCAGGAGGCCGGCTACCAGCACATCGATCCCGTGGTCGCCCACTGCCGCAAGTCGGAAGCGCCGCTGCTGTGGAGCGGCGAGGTCTTCGCGAACGTGCCCGAATTCTGGCAGGAGGCGCAGTCGCACGGCCTGCGCTTCGGCTGGTCGCAGTCCTGCCTGGACGCCAATGGCGTCGGCACAGGCATGTTGAGCCTCAGCCGTTCCACCGAACCGCTTTTGCCCGACGAGCTCGCGGCCAAGGATGGAAAGATGCGCTGGCTGGTCCACATCAGCCACCTGCGCCTGGCCCGCACCCTGGCACCGCAGCTGCACGCCAAGCCCGGCAGCCTCACTAGCCGGGAGGTGGAGGTCCTGAAATGGACCGGCGACGGCAAGACCTCGAGCGAGATCTCGCAGATCCTCGTGCTCTCCACGGACACGGTGAATTTCCATCTGAAGAACGCCGTCTCCAAACTCGGAGCGGCCAATAAAACGGCAGCCGTTGTCTGCGCCGCCATGATGGGAATGCTTAATTGATCTCAATTCAATTCAATTGAAAGCACCCGCTGGAGCCTACCAATCTTGGTAGTTTCGCCTCGATTGAATAGCGTGTGAAATCCATCGCGACCCGGGCCAATCAGGCCCGTCGCAACCATCCAAATATATATGTCGGAGGTCCGATGGATCCACGGGCACACCACCCCACCGTTCAGAACAAGTCGACCAGCATTTATGGATTCGACGTCTCCCGCTACGTCTCCGGAGGGAGCGCGGGCGACGGTTCTGCGCATGACGCGGCCGTCCATGCGCTGACGCATGGCGGCATGTATCCGATCGACCACGCGGTCGATGCGCTCGGCCTGTACGACCGCGCGGCGCTGGCGGTTTTCCAGCGGCACCCGCAGCTGGAGATCACCGCGCTGCAAAGCGACTGCCCGCAGGCCACGCTGCAGCTGTACGTCAACACGCTGGGGCGGCTGCACATCCGGCCGGTGTCGCAGTCGCCCGTGCGCTACGACGAGGCGGACACCACCACCATGGTGGGCTACGTGGCCGCCGCGCCGGCCCTGCTGGCCGAGATCGACGCGGCGCACACCGCCTTGCTCGCCCTCGAGGCGACCGCCCAGGCCGAGATCAAGGCGTCGCTCGACGGCGTGCATGCGCGGGGCGAGCTGCCGGCCGTGCTGGAAGAGGTCATCGACCACATCGAGCACGTGGAGTCGGTCTGCTTCTTCGTGCGCGACCGGTTCTTCGCGCTGATCGAGCGCTACGTGAACCTGATCGACGACAAGCGCAACAAGGGCTTCTTGAGCGCGCTGCGCGACAAGCCCTACGACACCTGGGATGCCGACGAGGTGCTGGTGGTCGCGGCGCTGCATGCGCTGTTCCTGTCGGGCCGCTCGGTGCGTTTCGAGGAGTTCAACGGCATCCAGCTGTCGGCGCATCGCTTCCTGCAGCGGCTGCGCGAGATCGGCGACGCCTACAGCGCCGCCGGCTGCGGCCTCGATGTGCCCCCCGAGCTCGACCTGTTCGAGCGTGCGCGCACGGTGCGCCAGCAGACCTTCCGCGCCGTCGGCCAGCCGTACCTGCGCTACCGCTGGATCTACGGCATGAATTTCCAGAAGAGCGAGCGCGTGCTGCCCAGCATGGAGTCCACGGAATCGCCCGACGCCTGGTGGCAGGAATTCAAGGAGGACTACGTCCAGCTGGTCGGCGACGAGCAGCCGCCCAGCGAGCACGTGGGCATGTCGCTGCTGGCCCATGCCTGCCTGTCGCGCGACGTGGCCGGCGTGCCCTGCGGCTTGGGCAGCGACGCGGTCAACGGCTGGCTCGAATACCTGATGGAGAAGTGCGTCGCCTCGGCCACGCGCGCCACCGGCGCCGACTACGGCATGTCGAGTTCGCTGCGCAACATCCGCCAGCTCGTCACCTACGACGAGAAGGCGCTGTCCGACGTGATCCACGCGATGACGCCCGCCAGCTTCTTCACCTGCTTCGTGTCGGACCGGCTGATCCCCCGCATGGGTGCCGACGATGCGGCCATGATCGCCTCGTCGGTGCAAAAGCGGATGATGTTCAACCGCTGGCACTTCATCCCGGGCAACCTGGAGCGCCCGCTCATCAGCGCCAAGCGCCACTGGTACTACCCGCCGCTGATTCCCGACATCGCGATCCATGCCGACATGCACCGCGCCGCGCACAACAAGGCGCGGGTGAAGTATTCGGTGCGCAGCCCGGGGCCCGACATGTCGCGCCCGGCGCTGACCATCGCCGGCGAGCGTTTCCGCGGCTTCTACGACGTGCGCGTGGTGCGCATGGAAGGCGATGAATTCACCACCGACGACGTGCTGCGCGTGCGCCGCCGCACCTTGTGGCTGGAAGCCGTGTACGTGGCGCTCACCGCGTACCTGATGAGCCCGGGCAGCAAGCAGCTGCAGGTCACCGGCTTCCAGGTCGGCCAATACCTCGACCTGGGCGCGCCGAAGGACCCGGACGCCGAGCAAACCCCGATCGGCTACCGGCCGGCCGAGCCCGTGCGCCTGGCGGAGGGTTGGGCATCGTGAGTGCGCCGTTCAGCGTGATCAATGCGGTGGCGGCCACCGGCAACAAGAGCCGCAGCCACCAGGTGCACCTGTTCCAGCGCGGCAGGCAGACCAAGCTGACGCACGCGGAGCTTGATGCGCGCGCGGCCGACCTGGCCGCCCGCCTGCACGGCGCCGGCCTGCGGCGCGGCGACCGCATCGCCGTGCTGGCGCGCAACGGCCCGCAGTGGGTGCTGCTGGACCTGGCGGCGATCAAGGGCGGCTTCGTCACGGCCGGCTTCGAGTTCGGGCGCATGAAGCTCACGCCCGCCCAGCTGCAGGACTACGGCATTCGCGCCATCTACGCGGAGCCCGCGTCCGAAGGCGCCGAGGTGCTGGACCTGCGCCCGCTGATCGCCGCAAGCCTGGAAGCGCCGCTCGCGTCGCTGCAGCCGGCGCCGCCCGCGCCGGACTACCAGCCAAGCGATACGACCACCATCAAGTTCACCTCCGGCAGCACCGGCCAGCCCAAGGGGCTTGCCGCCACGGTGGGCAGCACCGACAGCTCGATCGACGGCGTGCAGACCATCCTGGACCACCGCGACGGCGACAACCTGCTGGTGTTCCTGCCGCTGTCGCTGCTGCAGCAGCGCTACTGGATCTATTCCGCGCTGGCACACGGCCACGACGTGACCGTGGCGCCGTTCGAGTTCGCGCTCGAGGCCGCGCAGAAGACGCATCCGACCGTGGTGATGGGCGTGCCGGGCTTCTACGAAAGCCTGAAGCGCCAAGTGGAACACCTCGGGCCCGAGGCCACCGAGGAGGCGCGCCGCGCCGAGCTGCGCACCCTGCTGGGCCCGCGCGTGCGCTACATGTGGACCGGCTCGGCGCCGGCGCATCCGGACACCCTGGCGTTCTTCGACGCGGCCGGCTTTCCGCTGCTGGAAGGCTACGGCATGAACGAGACCTGCATCGTCACCAAGAACTGCCCCGGCGCGCACCGCCGCGGCAGCGTTGGGCGGCTGCTGCCGGGCGTGAAGGCGCGCATCGATGCCGACGGCATGCTGGTCGTCAGCCGCGAGCAGCCGGTGAACACGCGCTACCTGTTCTGCGCGCCGGGCGACAGCGAGCGCATCTTCGCGCCCAACGGCGACGTGCGCACCGGCGACCTGGCGCGCTTCGACGAGGACGGCTACCTGTACATCCTGGGCCGCGCCGACGACGTGGTGGTGCTGTCCAACGGCAAGAACGTCTACAGCCGGCCGATCGTGGAGCGCGTCAAGCAGCACGCCGGCGTGGCCGACTGCGTGCTGTACGGCGCGGGCAAGCCCTACATCGTGGCGCTGGTGTCGCCCAACGACGACCAGGACCCGCCGCGCGAAGCCATCGCCGCGCATGTGAAGGACATCAACAAGCAGCTGTCGGCCGACGAGCGCATCGCGAAGGTGATCGTCGTGCCGCAGCGCTTCAGCATCGAGAACGGCTTGCTGACCTCGCAATTCAAGCCCAAGCGCAACGAGATCTTCCGCACCTACGCGCGCGAGATCGACGAACTTTATGGAGTGACCGCGTGAGCAACATCGAACCCGCCGTCCGCGAGGCCTTGTCCAGCACGCTCAGGCGCCCGCCGGCCGATGCGCCGTCGCTGGACCTGGCGCTGAACCTCAAGTTCGACTATGGCCTGAGCTCGCTCGACCTGATCATGATGATGAGCACCGTGTGCACCCAGACCGGCGTGCCGCTGACAGCCTTCGACGAGGACGACATCGCGGGGCTGGAGACGCCCGGCGACATCGTGCGGCTGCTCACCTCCAAAACCCTGAACTGAGGAGCCCGCCATGGACTGGAATCCCAAGACCCTGCGCAACACCGTGCTCCAGGACGACAAGGTGCTGCTGCGCCGCATGACGTTCGAGGACAAGGCGGACCTCGCCCGCATCGCCTACGACCCCGAGATCTGGGCCTACTTCGTCGCCCGCGTCGGCGACGAGCCGCAGCTCAACGAGTTCATCGAGCAGGCGGTGGCCGACACCCTGGCCGGCACGCGGATCGTGTTCTCCATTGTCGACCGCAAGAGCGGCCGGGTGGCGGGCAGCACCGCCTACGGCAACCTCGCGTCCGCCGAGCGGCGCCTGGAGATCGGCTGGTCCTGGCTGGGCGCGGAATTCCGCGGCAGCGGGCTCAACAAATCGGTCAAGCGGCTGCTGCTGGCACACGCGTTCGGCCCGCTCGAATGCGAGCGCGTGGAGTTCAAGACCGACATCCTCAACCTGCGCGCGCGCGCCGGCCTGAAGGGCATCGGCGCGACCGAGGAAGGCACGCTGCGCAGCTTCAACTTCATGCCCGGCGGGCGCCGGCGCGACGCCATCTACTACAGCGTGCTGAAGGCCGAGTGGCCGGCGGTGCAGGCCCGGCTGGAACATGCGTAAGCCGCTCGACCTGCGCCTGCACACCAGCCTGCCGGCGGAGCGGCGCGCGCAGCTGCGCGGCAGCCGCC
The DNA here is from genome assembly GCF_013697775.1 of Ramlibacter sp. GTDB lineage: Bacteria > Pseudomonadota > Gammaproteobacteria > Burkholderiales > Burkholderiaceae_C > Ramlibacter. Next base: position 13,263 of record NZ_JACCWG010000085.1, read on the forward strand.
GCGAGCTGGGGCTGCAGCACGGCCGGCAGCTGCAGGGCGCCATCCACGGCTTCCTGCGCGACCGGCGCGCGCGCGTGGAAGCGCTGCTGCCGGATGCGCAGTCGCACGGCACGCTGAGCGCGCGCTGCGGCGAACACGCGCGGCTGATCGAGCGCCACCTGCCGGACATCGCCGAGGAAATCCACGGCCTGGCCGAAGGCGCCGGCATCGACGTGGCCGACGCCTACCTGCTGCAGCTGCGCCGCGAGCTGGTCGGCTTCTCGGCCATCCCGCGCGCGCTGGCGGCCCAGGGCGACTGCACGACCTTCGGCCGCTGCCGCGGCGGCACGGCGCTGATCGGCCAGACCGTCGACCTGAACGGCGACATGGCGCGCGAGGCAACGGCGCTCGACGTCACGCACGCGGACGGCAGGCGGCTGCTGATGCTCAGCTTCACCGGGCTGCTCGGCTACCTGGGCATCAACGACCGCGGCCTCGCCGTCGGCATCAACCTGGTGCTGGCCGGGCGCTGGCAGCCCGGCATCCCGGACTACCTGGTGATCCGCCACCTGCTGGACACCTGCGACACCGTGGAGCAGGCGCTCGAACGCATGGCGGCGCTGCCGCTGGCGAGCTCGCGCACGCTGACGCTGTGCGACGGGCAGCGCCTGGTGAACGTCGAACACGTGCTCAATGACATCGCGGTGATCGAAGGCGAGGAGCTGGTGCATGCCAACCACTTCCTGCACCCGCGCTTCCATTCGGCGGACGAGCTCAACCCGTTCGCCCGCGGTTCCTCGCTGCGGCGGCAGGACGCCTGCGCCGCCGCCTTGCGCGCGCTGCCTTTCGACGCGGCGCCGGCGCAGTACATGCGCATCCTGGACGAGCCGCCCATCGATGTGCCGCCCAAGGCCGACATCCGGCGCGAATGCACCGTGGCGTCGGCGCTGATGCGCGTCGCCGAGGGCGAACTGTTCATCCATCCGCGCGGCGCCGCATTGGCGCCGCACTGATCCCTTTCACCCCTTTCTTTTTCATCTTTCCGGAGGCCCCATGCCTTACGTCGTCACCGAAAACTGCATTCAGTGCAAGCACACCGATTGCGTCGCCGTCTGCCCTGTCGACTGCTTCCACGAAGGCCCGAACTTCCTGGCCATCGATCCCGAGGTCTGCATCGACTGCGGCGTGTGCGAACCCGAGTGCCCCGTCGAGGCGATCCGCCCGCACGACCGCCTCTCGGAGGCCGAGCGCATCTACCTCGACCTGAACAGCGAACTGTCCAAGCGCTGGCCCGTCATCGCGGTGCAGAAAGACGCCCTGCCCGCGGCCGAGGAATGGGCCGGCAAGGCGGGCAAGCTGGCCGAACTCGTGCGCTGACGCGCGGCCGCCTGGAAGACACTCCATGACGACTGCCGCGAGCGCGCAGACCGAGCTTGCCGCGCCGGCACGGCCCGCCGACGCCGCGCGCCCGCAGCGGCACCGCTGGATGCTGCTGTTCCTGCTGCTGGGACAGGGCATGGCGGCGATGGACACGTCAATCATCAACGTGGCGGCACCGGCGCTGCACGACGACCTGGGCATCTCCGGCGCGTTGCTGCAGATCGCCGTGGCCGGCTACGGGCTCGCCTATGCGGTGTTCCTCATCACCGGCGCGCGGCTGGGCAACGACCACGGCTACCGGCGCCTGTTCGTGCTCGGCATCGCGCTGTTCACCGGCGCGTCGCTGGCCTGCGGGCTGGCACCCGACGTCAGCTGGCTGATCGCCGGGCGGCTGGTGCAGGGCCTGGGCGCGGCCATCCTGGTGCCGCAGGTGCTGTCGCTGATCCAGCGCAGCTTCGACGGCGCGCAGCGCGCGCGCGCCATCGGCTACTACTCCATGATCATGGGGCTCGGCTCCGCTGCCGGCCAGGTGCTGGGCGGCGTGCTGGTGTCGGCCGACCTGTTCGGCACCAGCTGGCGGCCGGCCTTCCTCATCAACGTGCCCATCGGCATCGCGGTGCTCATGTGCGCGCGTACGGTGCTGCCCCCGCTCACGGGCGAACGCGGCGCGCGGCTCGACCTGGTCGGCGTGGCGGCGCTGAGCGGCGCGATGCTGCTGGCGCTGGTGCCGCTCACGTTCGGGCGCGAAGTGGGCTGGGCTTCGTGGACCTGGCTCAGCCTGCTGGCCGGCGTGCTGGGCCTGGGCCTGTTCCTGCTGTACGAGAAGCGGCTCGGGCAGCGCGGCGGCAGCCCGCTGCTGAACCTGGAGGCGCTGGTGCGCCCCGGCATCCGCCCGGGGCTTGCCGTCATCGCCATCGGCTTCACCGGCTACGGCGGCTGGCTGTTCGCCACCGCGCTGTACCTGCAGTCGGGCCTGGGCCGCTCGGCGCTGGTGTCGGGCGCCGTGTTCGCCGCTTACGCGTTCGGCTTCGGCATCGCCAACGTGAACTGGTCCAAATTGCCGGCGCGACTGCTGCGCTGGACGCCCACCACGGCCATCGCCGTCATGGGCATCGTCAACCTGGCGTTTGGCTGGATGGCGATGCACGCGGGCTGGCAGCCGGCGGTGATGGTGCCGCTGATGTTCCTGGCCGGCAGCAGCCATGGCCTGACCTTCGGCACCACGGTGAACCAGATGACGCAGCGCGTGCCGCCGGCGCACGTGCCGGTCCTGAGCGGCCTGGTGACCACCTCGGTCCAGCTGTCCATCGTCGTCGGCATCGCGGTCCTGGGTGCCTTGTATCTGTCCGAAGCGGTGACCGGCTCCGCGGCCGCGTCGTCGTCGGCCATCGCCACCGTCACGTTCAGCATCGCGGCCGCCGCGGCGCTGGGCGTCGCCTGCGCCTGGCGGCTGGCCACCACCGCCGGCAAACCGGAAGGAAGCTCCCCATGAATCCCTCGCGCGATCCGTACGCCGCCGGCGATGCCGGCACCGCCGACGAACTGCAGGCCGTCAAGGAACTCGCCGCCGCGGCGCTGCACGTCGAGCCCGACGCGATCGAGGACGACATGCTGCTGTCGTCCTACGGCGTGAACTCGGTGGACATGATCGACATCACCGTGAAGCTGGAGACGCTGTTCAACATCCAGTTCGACCCCGAACAGCTGATGGCGCCCAGCTGCCGCTCGCTCGCGGGCATCGTGCAGTCGCTGCGCCAGCAGCAGCAGAGGCTCCCCACATGACGCCCATCGCCATCACGGGCGTGGGCATCGCGGGTCCGGCCGGCATGTCCACGGGCATGTTCTGGGACGCGCTGCTGCATCCGCAGGACCGGCGCACGCCGTGGCCCAGGCGCGCGATGTCGGCCTACCCGGTGGACAACGTCATCGCCATCCCGGAGCCCGATTGGGCGGCGCTGCCCGCGTCCGCCACGCGGGCCGATGCCCTGGCCGCGTTCACCATCGGGCAGGCCCTGGCCCATGCCGGGCTGCCGCGTTCGGACGTGCGCATCGGCTGCTTCCTGGCCACCACCACCGCGGGCGTGGAGCGGCTGGAAGACGAGTTCATCGGCGTATCCGGCGACAGCGCAGGCGGTTCGGCTGCGGCGCTCGATGCCGCCACCGTGCTGCAGGCCCCCGGCTGCGACTGGCAAGGCCCGGTAGCGATGCTGTCCACCGCCTGCTCGTCCGGCCTGATGGCGCCGGCGCTCGCCATCGACGCCCTGCTGGCCGGCGAGGCCGATGCCATGGTGGCGGGCGGGCTGGACGTGCTGCTGGAATACACGGTCTGCGGCTTCAACGGCCTGCGCGTAGCCACCGCCGAGCGCTGCCGCCCGTTCGACGCCGAGCGCAAGGGCGTGGTGCTGTCCGAAGGCGCCGTCAGTTTCTGCCTGGAAACGCTGGAAGCCGCGCAGGCGCGCGGCGCGCAGGTGCTGGCCGTGATCCGCGGCCGCGGCATCAGCTGCGACGCCGAGCACGTCACCGCGCCAGACCGCGCCGGCGTCAGCCGGGCGATCGTGCAGGCGCTGGAGGACAGCGGCGTTGCGCGCCAGGACATCGGCGCCGTGTTCACCCACAGCACCGGCACCAGCGTGAACGACGCCACCGAAATCCAGGCGCTGCGCGCCGCCTTCGGCGACACGCCGCTGCCGCCGGTCACCGGCATCAAATCCGTCATGGGCCATCCGCAGGCCGCCGCCGGCGCGTTCTCGCTCCTGGCCGCGGTGCTGGCGCTGCGCGCGCGCCAGCTGCCGCCCACCGCCTGGCTGGGGACCACCGATCCCGCGCTCGGCGAACTCACCGTGGCCGCCGGCGAAGGGCTGCCGCTGGCGCGCGACCACGTGCTGGTGGAAGCCTTCGGTTTCGGCGGCAACAACTGCGTGCTGGTGCTGTCCGGCCCGCCGGCAGCGGGAGCACGGCCATGACCCTGCGCGACCCGATCGACATCCTGGGCTTCGCCAGCGCCTCCAGCCCGCTGGACGCGGGCATGCCGCCCGAGCTGCTGCTGCCGGAGCGGCGCGCCAAGAAGGTCGGCGCGCTGCCGGACAAGGCGCGTTTCGTGCTGCAGACGGTCAAGGCCTGCCTGCCGCCGCAAGAGGCCCTCGCAGCCATCGGCCGCGAGCGCATCGGCGTGAGCCTGGGCACCGTGCTGGGCTCGATGGACGCGGCCGAGCAGTGCTTGGCCACCGTGCGCAGCGAAGGCTTCAAGGGCGTCACGCCGTCCTGGTACGCCAACGGGCTGCCCAACGCCACCGCGGCCATCGTGGCCTCGGTCCACGGCTTCCAGGGGCCGAACCTCACGCTGCTGGGCCACGCGTCCGGCCTGGAGGCCCTGGTGATGGCCTGCCGCCAGATCGCGTCCGGCCGGGTGGACGCCATGCTGGCCGGCGGCTTCGACTGGCCCAGCGCCTGGCAGCTGGACCGGTTGCAGCGCTCCACCGAAATGCGCGGCGCGAGCGGCGTGCATGCGGGTGCCGGCCTGGTCTGGCTGGCGCGCCGCACCGTGCGCGACGAACCGCCCTGCGGGCAGGTGATCGGCTGGTCGCAGTCGTGGCGCGGCGCGGACAACCACAGCCTGGCCGCCGCGGCCGCGCAGGGCTGGCCCGACGCCGAGCCCGTCATCCACGAAACCGCCTGCGGCGCGGCCGGCCAGGCCGACCACCTCGCGGCCGGCGCGCCGCTGCAGCTGGTGCGCGACGTCCTGATGCATGGGCGGTCGGGCCGCCATGCCGTGGTGGCGCGCGGCTTCGGCCCCGCCGCCACCTGCCTGCTGATCCAGCGGCCCGATTGATATGTCCGGAGCGCACGACGTGACCCTATCGACACCCGCCTTCCCCTACCTCGACGCGGCCGAACAGCAGGGCCGCCTGGCCGCGGCCGCGCGCGTGTTCACGCCGCACACCGTGCAGGGCAGCGACGGCGTGCCGCTGCGCGCGCTG
>NZ_JACCWG010000095.1 GCF_013697775.1 Ramlibacter sp.
CCCCATCACCGGCCGGCCGGGTCCACTGCAGCAGGCCCCAGCCCACCGCAGCGGCCAGCGCCAGGGCCATGCCCCAGCGCCAGACCGTTGCCTGGCTCACCTTACTTGCTCGGCAGGTTGCGCAGGATGGCGGGGTTTTCGGCGCTGCCGAACTGCGGGATCTGGGCGGCCATCGGCACGTTGCTGTCGCTGATGTTGTGGCCGATGGTGTTCACCGGCGCCACGGAGATGGAGCCGTTGGGGAACACCGTCAGCTCGAACACCGTCCAGAAGTCGTCGTCGCCGGTCCAGCCGGTGGCGGGCGGCGTGTAGGTGTAGACCGTGCCGTTGGCGAGCTCCAGGCGCACGTTGGCACCGGAGACGCCGATGTTGCCCACGCCGGAGTAGTGGTGCACCCCGTAGCGGTACACCCCGGGGCGCAGCGTGCCGCTGGTGTTGGTGGCCGGGCAGGTCACAGTCTCGGGGCCGTAGCTGGTGGTGTCGTCCACGTCGAGCTTGCACAGGCCGCCCGAGGACTTGTCCGCGTAGTAGATGTGGAAGCGCGAGGGCTCCGCGATCGGCCCGGTCATGTGCGAATCCAGGTCTTGCGGATTGGCGCCCCAGGTGAGGATCACGCGGAACTGGCCGGCCGTCAGGCCGCCGTTCTGGCCGGTGGCCGGCGACAGCGCCACGCTCACGGCGTTGGTGCTGGTGCAGGTGAGCAGCGTGGCTTGCGACGTGCTGTTGTAGCTGGGAGCGGCGATCCCCACCAGCGTGGGCGCGGCGGGCAGGCCGGTGAAGGTGGCCAGGCCCTGGCTGTTGGTCGTCACCGTGCGGCCCGCGACCGTCACCAGCGCGCCCGACACCGGGGCGGAAGCACCGGTCACGGCGTTGTTGACCACGACCTGCAGGTTGGCGCAGTTGTTGGCGCCGACGCCCGCCTGCGTGATGTTCACCGGCACCAGGTGCAGCGTGGTGGGGTCGAACTGGAAAATGACGTTGTAGTCGGCCTGCTGGGTGGTGGTGCCGCCGGTGTACGGATTGGGAATCGGCAGGAACGCGCGCACGTTCTCGATCAGCACCTGGTTGGGCGCCACGCCGGTGCCCCGGGTGGACGAGAAATCGATGGTGAGCTGGGCAGAGCTGGTGCCTGCGGCGCACAGCATGAACAGACCGGCAATGATTTGCCGGCTTCGTTGAAACAACATTGGAAACTCCTTCTCCCTCGCCAGTTGCGAGTGGGCGGAAGTGTAGAAAAATGCGCGGGCATTCGTCACCTTTCGGGCCCCGCAATGTGACTTTTTTACTAACGGATTTGCAACAGTGTGCGAAAAGCCCATTCTGAAAATCAGCCCCGCCCGACTTTGAATCGTCGATTCCGCGCGCTCCCGTTCGTCGTGCAGACACCATGACCCCTCACAACAATCCCGCTTCCCTTCCTGACTCCTCCCCCTCTGCCCCCAGCCGCTGGTGGGCTCTTTTGGTCCTGTGCCTGGGCGTGCTGATGATCGTGCTGGACACGACCATCGTGAACGTGGCGCTGCCCTCCATCCGCACCGACCTGGGCTTCAGCGAGACCGCGCTGGTCTGGGTGGTCAATGCCTACATGCTCACCTTCGGCGGCTTCCTGCTGCTGGGCGGCCGGCTGGGCGACTTGTACGGCCACCGCAAGCTGTTCCTGCTGGGCATCGCGCTGTTCACCGTGGCCTCGCTCGCCTGCGGCCTGTCGCGCTCGCAGGAGCTGCTGATCGCCGCCCGTGCGGTGCAGGGCCTGGGCGGCGCGGTGGTGTCCGCCGTGGCGCTGTCGCTCATCATGAATCTGTTCACCGAGCCGGCCGAGCGCGCCAAGGCCATGGGCGTGTACGGCTTCGTGTGCGCCGGCGGCGGCAGCATCGGCGTGCTGCTGGGCGGCCTGCTCACCAGCCAGTTCAGCTGGCACTGGATCTTCCTGGTCAACCTGCCGCTCGGCATCGCGGTGTACGTGCTGTGCCTGTCGCTGCTGCCGGCCGCGCGCGGCCAAGCCGGTGGGCGGCTGGACATGGGCGGCGCGGTGACCATCACCCTGTCGATGATGCTGGCGGTGTATGCAGTGGTGAACGGCAACGAAGCCGGCTGGCTCTCGCTGCAGACGCTGGGGCTGCTGGCCAGCGCCGCGGCGCTGCTGGGCGCCTTCCTGTTCATCGAGTCGCGCGTGGCCTCGCCGCTGATGCCGCTGTCGCTGTTCCGCCTGCGCAATCTGGCCACGGCCAACGCGGTCGGCGTGCTGTGGGCGGCGGCCATGTTCGCCTGGTTCTTCATCTCCGCGCTCTATGCGCAGCTGGTGCTGGGCTACACGCCGATGCAGGTGGGCCTGACCTTCCTGCCGGCCAACATCCTGATGGCGATCTTCTCTCTCGGCCTGTCGGCCAAGATGGTGATGCGCTTCGGCCTGCGCCTGCCGCTGGCCGGCGGCCTGCTGCTGGCGGCGGCCGGCCTGGCGCTGTTCGCGCGCGCGCCCGGCGACGGCCGGTTCATCGTCGACGTGCTGCCCGGCATGCTGCTGCTCGGCCTGGGCGCCGGCATCGCCTTCAACCCGATGCTGCTGGCCGCCATGAGCGACGTCGATCCGGCCGACTCGGGCCTGGCCTCGGGCGTGGTCAACACCTCGTTCATGATGGGCGGCGCGCTCGGGCTCGCCGTGCTCGCGAGCGTCGCGTCGGCGCGCACCGGCGACGACGGCTCCCTGGCCGCGCTCGTCGACGGCTACCACGCGGCGTTCGTCATCGGCACCGCCTTCGCGCTCGCCGCGGGTGTCGTCGCCGCCGTCTTCCTCCGCCCGGCCCCGGCCGAGCACCCGGAAACCACTACCGCACTGGAGGCCGCGTGATGTTGCAGGACTCGAAGGCGTTCGCCAGCTTCTCCGTCGACGACATACCGCGTGCGAAGGCGTTCTACGCCGACACGCTCGGTCTCCGCGTCCGGGACGAGATGGGCGGGCTCGCACTCGACCCCGCCGGCGGGACGACCGTGTTCGTCTACCCGAAGGACGATCACGCGCCGGCAGCGTTCACCGTGCTGAACTTCCCGGTCACAGGTCTCGAGGGCATCGTCGACCGGCTGACGGCGGCGGGTGTCCGCTTCGAGCAGTACCCCGAGCTCGGAACGAACGAGAGGGGTATCGCCCGGATGGAGCAGGGGCCGACGATCGCGTGGTTCCGGGACCCCGCGGGGAACATCTTCGCGGTACACGAAGAGTAGGTTGACGCGATGACCGAGCTCGCCATCCGCCTCCGCGGCGTCGTCAAGCGCTACGGGGCGATCACGGCCGTCGACGGCCTCGATCTCGACGTGCCGGAGGGAACGTGCGTCGGCCTGCTCGGCCCGAACGGCGCCGGCAAGTCGACGACGATGCGGCTCCTGACGGCGCAGGCGATTGCCGACGAGGGCGAGCTCGACGTGCTCGGCTTCCGCTTGCCGCAGGAGTCGAAGGCCGCCCGGGCTCAGTGCGGCGTCGTGCCGCAGCTCGACAACCTCGACACGACGCTGACGGTGGCGCAGAACCTGCTCGTCTTCTCGCACCTCTACCGCATCCCGCGGGCGGAGCGCGGCGACGCGATCGAGCGGGCGCTCGTGATGGCGAAGCTGACCGACCGGCGCAAGGAGCGGGTGGACAAGCTCTCGGGCGGCATGCGCCGGCGCCTGCTGATCGCGCGGGCGCTGGTGCACGGGCCGCGCCTGGTGCTCCTCGACGAGCCCACCGTCGGGCTCGATCCGCAGGTCCGCCAGGAGCTTTGGGCGCTCATCGACGCTCTGCGCTCCGAAGGCGCGACGATCCTGATGTCGACGCACTACATCGAGGAGGCCCAGCGCCTCGCCGACACGGTGCTGATCATGTCCCACGGCAAGGCGGTCGCAGCCGGCTCGCCGGCCGAGCTCGTGACCGAGCACGCCGGCAGCGAGGTGCTCGAGGTCTACGGCGCGCCGGCGCGGCTCGAGGAGGTCGAGGCCGAGGCGGTCGGCGCGGGTCTCCGGACGCGGCGCACCGGCACGAGCGTGTCCATCCTCGGCGTCGACAACGGCAACGGCCTCGGCATCGCCGGCGAGCGCCGGCCGGCGAACCTCGAGGACGTCTTCGTCCTCCTGACCGGCGAGGAGATCGGCTGATGTCGGCTG
>NZ_JACCWG010000118.1 GCF_013697775.1 Ramlibacter sp.
AGGCCGCGCTGGCCGACGAAGCCGGCAACGCGCTGGATGCCACGCTCGCCCGGCACGGCGCGCCGGCGCGCCCGGTGAAAGCCCAGCCGATCCGCTGGATGCGCAAACCGAAAGCCGGTGCGCCCTGAGGGAAAGCACCGAGCGCGCGCACTCCGAACCGTCATACAAAGCAACTGCTTTTTCCGGCCCACCGATCACAACGAGGAGACAAGCATGCAGTTCCGAATCGCATCCCTGGCCATCGCCGCCGCGCTCGCGCTGGCCACCGGCCCCACGCAGGCGCAGGACAAGCCGGTGATGCTCAAGCTGTCCAGCTGGGTGCCGGCGCAGCATCCGCTCAACCCGAGCCTGCAGGCCTGGGCCGAGGACCTGAAGAAGGCGTCCGGCGGCACCATCACCGCCACCCTGTTCCCGAGCGAGCAGCTGGGCAAGGCGTTCGACCACTACGACATGGCGCGCGACGGCATCGCCGACTTCTCGTACGTGAACCCGGGCTACCAGCCGGGGCGCTTTCCGGTGATGGCCGGCGCCTCGCTGCCCTTCCTGTTCGCCAACGGCAAGGGCGGCACGGCAGCCATCGACGCCTGGTACCGCCAGTACGCCGCGCAGGAGATGAAGGACGTGCACTTTTGCTTCGCCTTCGTGCACGACCCGGGCACCTTCCACGCGCGCAAGAAGATCACCCTGCCCACCGACATCAAGGGCATGAAGATCCGCCCGGCCACCAGCACCATCGGCCAGATGGTCACGGCGCTGGGCGGCACCAACGTGCAGGCCTCCGCGCCCGAGGCGCGCGACATGCTGGAGCGCGGCGTGGCCGACGCCATCACCTTCCCCTGGGGCTCGATCCCGCTGTTCGGCATCGACAAGGTGGTGCAGTTCCACATGGACGTGCCGCTGTACGTGACGCCCTTCGTCTGGGTGATGAACAAGGACAAGTACACGGCGCTGTCGCCCGCGCAGAAGAAGGCCGTCGACGAGCACTGCACCACCGAGTGGGCCGAGAAGGTGGCGACGCCCTGGGCCGATTTCGAGAGCGCCGGCCACCAGAAGCTGGCGCAGCCCGGCCACGACATCTACAAGCTCACGCCCGAGCAGCTGGCCGCCTGGCGCCAGGCCACCGCCGGCGGCGAGGCGCAGTGGGGCGAGAACGTGAAGAAGGCCGGCCAGGATCCGAAGAAGGTGATGGATTCGCTGAAGGCGAGCCTGGCGAAGTACAAGGCAGCGCTTTGATGGAAGGAGATTCCGTTCGGGCTGAGCCTGTCGAAGCCCTTCGACAAGCTCAGGGCGAACGGGCGGGGCGGGGCTTCGCCGACCGGTTCATCAGCGGCATCGAATGGCTGGCCGCCATCTTCGTCGGGGTGGTGGCCCTCAACATCTTCGCCAACGTGCTGCTGCGCAAGTTCTTCAGCACCTCGATTCCCGACGCGTACGACTTCGGCCGCATGCTGCTGGGCATCCTGATCTTCTGGGGCATCGCCGCCACCAGCTACCGCGGCGGCCACATCACGGTGGACCTGGTCTGGTCGGCGGTGGGCAAGCGCAAGAAGCGCCTCATCGACGTGTTCGCCACGCTGGTGCTGCTGTTCGTGGTGACGGTGCAGACCGCGATGCTGTTCGACAAGGTGCGGCTGACCTACGTGGACCACGTGCTCACCTACGACCTGAACATGCCCACCTGGCCGTTCTACGCGGTGGCCTGGGCCGGCGACGTGTGCGCGGTGATCCTGATCGCCATCCGCACCTGGCGCCTGGTGTTCGAACCCGAAGCGCTGCACGACGCGCACTTCGACGACAAGAAGATGGAGTGAGCGCGTGAACACCGACCTCCTCGCCCTCGCGGGCTTCGTCGCCCTGTTCGCGCTGATGCTGCTGCGCGTGCCGGTGGGCATGGCCATGGGGCTGGTGGGCATCACCGGCTACGGCATCATCGCCGGCCCCGGCCCGGCGCTGAAGCTGGTGGGCCAGACCTCGATGCGCACCGTCACCGACTACACCTTCGGCGTGATTCCCATGTTCATGCTGATGGGTGCGCTGGTGTCGGTGTCGGGCGTGAGCCGCGAACTGTTCAAGGCCGCCAACTCCATGATCGGCCACCTGCGCGGCGGCCTGGGCGTGGCCACGGTGCTGGCCTGCGGCGGCTTCGCGGCCATCTGCGGCTCCTCGGTGGCCACCGCCGCCACGTTCTCCAGTGTGGCGTACCCGGAGATGCGGCGCTTCGGCTACCCGCAGTCGTTCTCCACCGGCGTCATCGCCGCCGGCGGCACGCTGGGCGCGATGCTGCCGCCGTCCACCGTGCTGGCGGTGTACGCCATCCTCACGCAGCAGGACATCGGCAAGCTGTTCATGGCGGGCGTGCTCCCGGGCCTGCTGGCGATGGCGCTGTACGTGCTGACCATCCTCATCATCGTGAAGGTGCGCCCCGGCTGGCTGCCGGGCGGCGAGGCCAAGCCCTGGCGCGAGCGCGCCGCCGACCTGAAGAACGTGTGGGCGCCGCTGGTGCTGTTCATCTTCGTCATCGGCGGGCTGTACGGCGGCCTGTTCACGCCCACCGAGGCGGGCGGCGTGGGCGCGAGCGGCGCCTTCATCCTGGGCCTGGTGCGCGGCAAGCTGGACGCGCCCAAGATCAAGGAAGCGCTGCTGTCGGCCACGCGCACCGCGGCGGCCGTGTTCACCGTGCTGATCGGCGCGCTGATGTTCGGCTACTTCCTCACCATCACGCAGACGCCGCAGAAGATCACGGAATTCCTCACCGGGCTGGGCGTGGGCCGCTACGGCGTGCTGGCGCTCATCATGGTGATGTACCTGGTGCTGGGCTGCCTGATGGACGCGATGGCGATGATCATCCTGACCGTGCCCATCATCTTCCCGGTGGTCACGCAGCTCGGGTTCGATCCGATCTGGTTCGGTGTGATCATCGTGATGACGGTGGAGCTCGGCCTGATCCATCCGCCGGTGGGCATGAACGTGTTCGTCATCAAGAGCGTGGTGCCCGAGGTGAGCTTCACCACCATCTTCAAGGGCGTGCTGCCCTTCGTGGCCACCGACATCCTGCGCCTGGTCATCCTGATCGCCTTCCCGGTGATCGCGCTGTGGCTGCCCGGCAAGATGGGATGATCGCGGGGCCATGAAGCAAGCCATCTACACGGTCACGGTGGAATTCGGCGACTGCGACCCCGCGCGCATCGTCTGGTTCCCCAACTTCTTCCGCTGGATCGACGCGGCGTCGCGCCACTTCTTCGTGGCCTGCGGCGTGCCGCCCTGGCACGAGACCGAGAAGACGCTGGGCGTCATCGGCACGCCGCTGGTGGACACGCACGCGAAGTTCATCAAGACGGCGAGCTATGGCGACGTGCTGGCGATCCACACCAGCATCGCCGAGTGGCGCGGCAAGAGCTTCGTGCAGCGCTACAAGGTGATGCGCGGCGGCGAACTGCTCATGGAGTGCGACGAGGTGCGGATCTTCGCGGCGCGCAAGGAGGATGGGGGCATTCGGGCGGTGGCGGCGCCGGAATCGATTCTGCAACTGTGCAAGGACCACTGACGCGGCGCCTCGGCGCGCACGCTGCTAACCTCCTGCCATGCCCCGCTTCGAATCTGTCCCCCTCGCCGACACCGGCAGGCACGCGTGCCCATGAGCACCCTGGCTTTCACCGCGCCCGGCGCCGCCGCTCCCGAGCTGATCGACTCGCGCCACGCCGCCTGGCGGCTGCTGGCGGTGCTGGGCGTGGCCACGCTGGGCAACAGCGGCATGTACGTGCTGTCGGTGGTGCTGCCCGCCATCCAGGCCGAGTTCGGCACCGACCGGGCGCAGGCCTCGCTGCCCTACACGCTCACCATGATCGGTTTCGGGCTGGGCGGCCTGGTGTGCGGCCGCTGGGCCGACCGCTTCGGCCTGAGCCGCGTGGTGCTCATTGGCGCGGCCGGCATGGTGGCGGGCTTCGTGCTCGCGGCGCTGGCGCCCAGCATGCTGCTGTTCGGTCTGGCGCACGGGCTGTTGATCGGCTTTTTGGGCGTGGCCAGCGCCTTCGTGCCGCTGATCGCCGACACCGCGTTGTGGTGGAACCGGCGCCGCGGCATCGCGGTGGCGGTGTGCGCCAGCGGCAACTACCTGGCCGGCACCGTATGGCCGCCCATCATCCAGTTGGGCGTGGAGCACATCGGCTGGCGCAGCACCTACATGGCGCTGGGCATCGCCGGCGGCCTGGCGATGGCGCTGCTGGCCACGCGCCTGCGCCAGCGTCCGCCGGCCGTGCAGATGGCCGCGGCGGGCACGGCCAGGGCAGCGGCGCATGCAAGCGACCGCCCCTTCGGGCTCACGCCCGGCCAGGCGCAGTTGGCGCTGTTCGTCGCCGGCATCGGCTGCTGCGTGGCCATGGCCATGCCGCAGGTGCATATCGTGGCCTACTGCACCGACCTGGGCTACGGCGCCGGCCGCGGCGCGGCCATGCTCTCGCTGATGCTGGGCTTCGGCATTGTCAGCCGCCTGGCTTCGGGCTGGGTGTCGGACCGCATCGGCGGCATGCGCACCCTGCTGCTCGGCTCGGTGCTGCAATGCGTGGCGCTGCTGCTGTTCCTGCCGTTCGACGGGCTCGCGTCGCTGTACGTCCTGTCGGCGCTGTTCGGCCTGTTCCAGGGCGGCATCGTGCCCTCGTACGCGATGATCGTGCGCGAGTACTTCTCGCCCAAGGAAGCCGGCGCGCGCATTGGCGCCATCATCCTCGGCACGCTGATCGGCATGGCTATCGGCGGCTGGATGTCCGGCAAGATCTTCGACCTCACCGGCTCCTACCGCGCCGCCTTCCTGCACGGCGTGGCCTGGAACGTGCTGAATTTCGCGATCGTGTTCTGGCTGTTCGTGCGGGCCAAGCGCCTGGCGCGATAGCTACATCACGCGCGCGGCGCCGGAGACGCGGATCGACGCGCCGGCTTCCGGCGTGATGTCGGCCCACAGCCGGCACGGCACGCCCATGTCGTCGCCCTGGTGCACCGCGATGCGCCCGCCGTGCGGCCAGCCGATCTGGCGCAGGTGGCCGGCCAGCGCCGCGGTGGCGGCGCCGGTGGCCGGGTCCTCGTACACGCCGCCGTAGGCGAAGGCATTGCGGGTGTGCAGCAGCTGCGGCGTCTCGGCGTGGCACAGCAGCATGGTCACCCAGCCGTGCGCGCGCGCCATCTGCTGGCCGCGCGCGAAGCCGTAGCGCATGGCGGCCACCGCCTCGCGGCTTTTCAGCATCAGCAGCACGTGGTCGGCGCCGGCATGGATGCGCGCGGGCGCCACCTCCGGGTGCAGGTCCGCCTCGCTCAGGCCGAACAGCGACAGCGCGTCGGCCAGAGCGCGCGGCGCCAGCGGCTCGCTCTCGGTCGGCGGCGACTGCAGGGCCGCGGCATAGCGCTCGCCGTCGCGGCGGCCTTCCACCGAGATGGTGCCGTTGTTCAATTGCAGGGAATAGACGCCTTCGCCGTGGCGAATGGCCAGCGCCGCCCCCAGCGCGATGGTGGCGTGGCCGCAGAACGGGACTTCCGCCTCGGGCGAGAAGTAGCGCACGCGCCAGTGATCGCCCTCGCGCACAGCGAACGCGGTTTCCGAAAACCCGACTTCGCCGGCCACGCGCTGCATGTCGGCGGCTTCGGGCATGGTTTCGCCCAGGACCACGCCGGCCGGGTTGCCGCCGATGGCGCCGTCGGAAAACGCGGCGATGCGCTGGATCTTCATGAAGGCTCCGCTGTGGAAAGAAAGTGACGCGAGCTTAGTCCAGCCGCCTTGTCCCGCGCTGGCGCGGGGCTCTTTGTGGTGCATGCTTGGGCGCCATGCAACTGCACTACCTGGATTTCGATTTCAGCGACGAGGACTCCGGGCGCGGCAGCTTCGACGCCATGGCCTCGGTGCTGCCCGGGCGCCTGCCGGCGCTGCTGGCCGAGGTCGCCGGCGTGCTGCGCTGGGCGGAAACGGCGTTCGGGCCGGCCGGTGCGCTGCAGGACGAGGGCGAGTGGGACTACGCGCTGCAGGGCGTCGCCGAGCCCGACACGCCGCTGGCGGTGGCCTGGGACGCGGCGGGCGGCGCGGTGTCGCTCCTGCCCGCGGCGGCCGTCGACAGCGCGCCCAGGACCACCCTGACCCTCACGCTCAGCGGCTCGCCCGCGTTCTGCGAAGCATTGTGCGAACGCTTCCACCTGCCGGGTTGAGCGCGGCAACGCGCGCCCCGCCGGCATGCGCGGTCAGGTCGGCGCTTCGGCACGTTCGGGCTGGACCCACCGCAGCAGGACCGCCCACATGTCCCGCGGCTCGATCGGCTTGACCAGGAAATCATTCATGCCCGCCTCCAGGCAGCGGTCGCGGTCTTTCTCCATGGCGTTGGCGGTCATCGCCACGATGGGCAGCCGTTGCAGGCCGGGGATGCCGCGGATGGCCCGCGTGGCGGTCACGCCGTCCATCACCGGCATCTGCATGTCCATGAACACCAGGTCGTAGTCGGCCGACTGCACCATGGCCAGCGCGATCTCGCCGTTGTCCGCCACGTCCACCTCCAGGCCCGCGTCCTGCAGCAGTTCGCACGCCACCTGCTGGTTGATGTCGTTGTCTTCCACAAGCAAGATGCGTCGCCCCCGGATCGCCGCCAGCTCGCTGCCGGCCGGCATGTCGCCGCGTTCGCCGTCATCCCCGGCCTGTCCGTCGCTCTTGCCGCTGAACGCTTTGATGGTGGAGTCGAACAGAAGCGAAGGCGTCACGGGTTTGAGCAGCACATCCTCCAACCCCACCTGCGCGGCCTCCTGCAGCATCTCCTCGCGCCCGTAGGCGGTGACCATCAGCAGCATGGGCGTGGACGCCAGGCCCAGCGCGCGGATGCGGCGCGCGCATTCGATGCCGTCCATGCCCGGCATGCGCCAGTCCAGGTAGACGACGTCGTAGGGCTGTCCCGCCTGCGCGGCGCGCCGCACCTCCTCGAGGGCCTCGCTGCCGCTGCGCGCCTCGCCGGCCATGAACGTCATGCCCTGCAGCATGTCGATGATGACCATCCGGGCGTGTTCGTTGTCATCCACTACCAGGGCGCGGCGCCCGCGCAGGTCGGGCTGGGGCACCAGCGCGCGCTGGACGCCTTCGCCGATGCCCAGGCGCGCGGTGAACCAGAAGGTGCTGCCCTTGCCCAACTCGCTTTCCATGCCGACCTCGCCGCCCATCAGCCCGGCCAGCTTCTTGCTGATCGCAAGGCCCAGGCCGGTGCCGCCGAACTTGCGCGTGGTGGAGGTGTCGGCCTGGCTGAAGCTCTGGAACAGGCGCGCGCTCTGCTCGGGCGTCAAGCCGATGCCGGTGTCCTGCACGCGGAAATGCAGCA
>NZ_JACCWG010000168.1 GCF_013697775.1 Ramlibacter sp.
CCTGGATCGCGCCGTCGAGCATGCACGGATGGAGATCCAGCGCCTGCGCCGCTGCGCCGGCAGCCGGCGGCACCAGCCGGCCCAGGGCGAAGGCAGCGCCATCGTCCCCGGTGCCGGCGGCCAGGCTTTCGAGCACGTGGAAGGACGGGCCGTACGCCAGGCCCGCCGCGCCGAACGCCGCATACGCATCCTGCACGCCGATGGCCTGCGTGCCGCGCGCGTGCAGCGCCGCGAGGTCCAGCCGCGCGGGTGCTGCGGCATCGCGCAAGGACGCCTTGCCCCGCGCGTACACGGTGCGCGCCGCACCCTCGCCCACCAGAGCGAAGGCGGCCGCGCCGCCGGGCAAGGCATTCAGCTCGATGTGCAGCGTTGCCGGCGCGCCGTCGAGAGCAAACGGGCGCAGCCAGGCGACGTCTTCCAGCAGCAGCGCGGCGCCGGGCGCGGGCGGCCCATCGGACGCCTGCGCCAGTGCCGCCCGCACCATCTCGGGCAGCGCCATGGCGGGCAGCACAGCCCGGCCCTGCAGCCTGTGGTCGTCCAGGAAGAATTCGCGCCCGTCGAACCGCGAGCTGAAGCGCTGGCCGGCGAAGTGCGACGTGTTGCGGTGGACCATCGGATGCAGCGCCTCGCCCTGCGCGAGCGGCGCCCCCACAGCCGGTGCGGCCTCAACGGTGGAAGCGCCGTCCTTGAGCAGGTCGGCCACCCAGTAGCGTTCCCCCGCGAAACGGTAGGCCGGCAGCGCAACGCGCCGGCAGACCGGGCGCGCCAGCCGCTCCCAATCGACCTCGCAGCCGTCGGTCCAGGCCTGGGCCAGGCTCGCCAGGTCGGCGTCGCACAGCCAGGCGTCGAGCGCGGGCGGCGCATCGCGCGGCACGGCGGCACCCATGGTCGCCCCGGCTTCGAGTTCGCGCAGCAGCATGCCGGGCACCAGCCTGTCGTCGCGCGCGAAGCTTGCCAGGCAACGCCGCAGGTCGCCATGGTTCATGGCAACGAACGCCAGCCGGCAGCGCATCGCGTCGCGGCCGACCTGCAGTGTGAAGGCGATGTCTGCCAGGCCGAGCGTGGAGCCCGCCGGCGCGGCGAGCACGCCTTCCAGCTGCTGCGCGCGCTCGCGCAGTCCAGCCCGGCTGGGCGCCGACAGCACGATCAGCACCGGCTCCCCGCCCGCACCGGATTCGGCTGGGGGCGCCACGTATTCCTCGACGACCAGGTGGGCGTTGGAGCCTCCGGCGCCGAACGACGAGATGCCGGCGATGCGCGGCAGCTCGCGCGCGGCGCCGTCGACCTCCAGGCGCGGCCGCGGCCACGCGGCCAGCTCGCGCTGCAGCCGGAACGCGGTCGGCGCGAAATCGATGCGCGGGTTGATGGCGTCCGCATGCAGCGACGGCACCAGCTGCCCGTGCTGCATCTGCAGGATGACCTTGGTCAGGCCGGCCATGCCGGCGGCGCTCTCGCAGTGGCCGATGTTGGACTTCACCGAGCCGATGGCGCAGAAGCTGCGTTCGGCGGTGTCGGCCGAGAACGCCTGGTGCAGGCCCGCGATCTCGATCGGGTCGCCCAGCTCGGTGCCGGTGCCGTGCGCCTCGAGGTACGAGACGGCGCGCGCAGGCACGCCGGCATCGGCCAGCGCGGCGCGGATCAGCGCGCGCTGCGCGGCCGGGCTGGGCACGGTGTAGCCGTTGGTGCGCCCGCCATGGTTGATGCTGCTGCCGCGGATGACGGCGTGGATGTGGTCGCCGTCGGCGATGGCGCGCGACAGCCGCTTGAGCACCACCACGCCGGCGCCCTCTCCCGGCGCGTAGCCGTTGGCGCCCGCGCCGAAGCTCCTGGAGCGGCCCTCGGGCGACAGCATGCGGCGCATGCACAGCACCGCGTGCACGGCAGGATGCACGTAGACGTTGACGCCGCCGGCCAGCGCCAGCTCGCACTCGCCGCGCCGGATGTGCTGGCAGGCCTCGTGGATGGCGGTCAGCGACGACGAGCACATGGTGTCCACCGGCATGCTCGGGCCGTGCAGGTCCAGCAGGTAGGACACGCGGTTGGCCAGCGAACTGAACCAGGTGTAGGGAAACAGCCGCAGGCCGCGCGCCCACAGGCCGGGGCCGTACAGGTCGTGGCCCATGTTGGTGATGCCGGCGAACACGCCGACGCTGCCCGCGTACTTGCGCGCCAGGCTGCCGCGCGTGTAGGCCGCGTCTTCCAGCGCCTGCCAGCAGGACTGCACGAACAACCGCTCCTGCGGGTCCATGGTGAGCGCGTCGCGCGGCGAGATGCCGAAGAACAGCGGATCGAAGTCGGCAAAGCCCTCCAGGTACCCCAGCGACTTGCAATAGCTCTTGCCCTGCGCGATCGCCTTCGACGGATCGGCCGCATAAGACGCATCGAGCGACCAGCGCTCGGGCGGAAGTTCGGAGATGCAGTCGCGGCCGGCTTTCAGGTTGTCCCAGTAGGCCTCCAGCGTGGGCGCCATGGCGTAGCGCCCCGACAGGCCGATGATGGCAATGGCATGGCCGTCATCGCCGCTGTCGCTGCCTTCGCCGCCGGGGCGCGATGCGGCTACGGGTGCCGTCGCGGCGGTCGTGCAGGGAGCATCGGGCGCCACCTCGGGTGCGTCATCGGACCTGGCGCTACCCAGCCAGCGCGCCGCTGCCTCGGGGAAATCCGCCGCGATGTGCGCGGCCAGCTCGCCGATGGTCGCGAACTCGTAGAACACGGTGCTCGGCAGCGCCGGAAACGGCTGCGCCAGTCGGCCGTGCACCGCGATGACCGTGAGCGAATCCATGCCGTAGGACTCCAGGCGCGCCTGCGGCGTCACGCGCGACGCGTCGAACTGCCCCGCCTCGGCGAACAGGCCGCAGATGGCGCGCGCCAGCGCGGCGGGCAGCGGCTGCGCGCCGGCCGGCGGCTGCGCATCCAC
>NZ_JACCWG010000250.1 GCF_013697775.1 Ramlibacter sp.
GCCAGCGGCCGCACGCGCCCGTAGGCGTCCAGGAAGGCGCGGGCGCGCGCCGCGTCGTGCGCGCCGGTGGGCAGGTCGACGCACCAGTCGTTCAGGCACACCGCGATGTCGAACAGCAGCGTGTCGACGCCGGCGAAATAGAAGTCGAAAAAGCCGGTCAGCCGGTCGCCCTCGAACATCACGTTGTCGCGGAACAGGTCGGCATGGACCGGCCCGCGCGGCAGCGCCGCATGGGCGGAGCCGGCCGCCACGTGGTTCTGGTAAGCCAGCTCGGCGCGGATCAGCGCGGCCTGTTCGGGCGTGAGGAAAGGCAGCACCACCGGCACCGTCTCGTTCCACCAGGCCAGCCCGCGCAGGTTGGGCTGGTGCCGCGGATAGTCGCGCCCGGCCATGTGCATGCGCGCCAGCATCTCGCCGACGGCGGCGCAATGCGCTTCGGTGGGCGCCAGCTCGCTGCGGCCTACCAGCCGGTCGACCAGCGCCGCCGGCTTGCCGCACACGGTGTGCACCAGGTCGCCGTCGCGGTTGGCGGCGGGGTCGGGCACCGGGATGCCGCGCTCGGCCAGATGCTTCATCAGGTGCAGGTAGAACGGCAACTGCGCGAAGCCCAGGCGCTCGAACAGCGTCAGCACGTATTCGTGCGCTTCGCCGTCCCTGGACGCGGTGAGGAAGTAGTTGGTGTTCTCGATGCCGCCCTGGATGCCGCGCAGCGCGCGCAGCTCACCGCGGTCGAGCGCGCGCAGCAGGGCACCTGCCTCGGTCTCGGAGACCTCGGTGAAAACCGCCATCGGCTAAAAGGCCAGGACGTTCCAGACGCGCTTGCCGGTGGCGCTGGACAGGCCGTCGCGGGCGTCGGCCGGGCGGCTGCGCGCCATGTCGGTGGGCTGGATCTCGTAGGCCGGCACGGCCGCCTTGGGCTGCACCGTGATGGACTGGGTTTCACCGCCGACGCGCAGCTCGTCGATGCGGTTGCCGCCGTCCTCGATGCGGATGCGCTCGATTTTCTGGTTCTTGCGCCCATCGAGCTGTTCGCGCGCCAGGTCCTGGGCGAAGACGCTGGCCGAGGCCAGGGCGAGGAGAACGGGGAGTAGGACGTGCGCGCGCATGGTGCCGATTGTAGGCCGGGCGGGCAGGCACAATGCCTCCCCATGAATGAACCTGAGGACAAGGCGCCGCCGGAAGGCCGCAAGGTGTTGCTGCTGGTGGACGGCTCCAGCTACTTGTACCGCGCCTTCCATGCCATGCCCGACCTGCGCGCCGTGCCGGGCGATCCCGACAGCCCGGCCACCGGCGCCATCCGCGGCATGATCAACATGATGCAGAAGCTGCGGCGGGACGTGCGCGCCGACTACGCCGTCTGCGTGTTCGACGCGCCCGGCAAGACCTTCCGCGACGACCTGTACCCCGACTACAAGGCGACTCGCTCGCCGATGCCGGCCGACCTGCGCAGCCAGATCGACGCCATCCACGAGGTGGTGCGCCTGTTGGGCTGGAAGGTGCTGAACGTGCCCGGCGTGGAAGCCGACGACGTGATCGGCACGCTGGCCTGCATGGCCACGCAGCACGACGTGGAAACCGTGATCTCCAGCGGCGACAAGGACCTGTCGCAGCTGGTGAACGAGCATGTGGTGGTGATCGACACCATGAACGACCGCAAGCGCGACGCTGCCGGCGTGGAGGCCGAGTTCGGCGTGCCGCCGCGGCTGATGGTGGACTACCAGACGCTGGTGGGCGACGCGGTCGACAACGTACCGGGCGTGGACAAGGTCGGCCCCAAGACCGCGGTGAAGCTGCTGACGGAATACGGCTCGCTGGACAACCTGGTGGCCAACGCCGACAAGGTGAAGGGCGCCGTCGGCGAGAACCTGCGCAAGGCGCTCGACTGGCTGCCCCAGGGGCGCGCGCTGCTGACCATACGCACCGACTGCGACCTGAAGGACCACATTCCCGGCATCCCCGCGCTGGACGACATCGTCATCGGCGGGCAGGACACCGAGGCGCTGAAGGCCTTCTACGAGAAGTACGGCTTCAAGGGCCTGGTCAAGCAGCTGGAGACGCACGACGTCCCGCCCGAGCTGATCGAGGAGCACCGCACGAAGAAGAAGGTCGGCCCCGGCGCTGCGGCGGCGGGCGGCCAGTTCGAGGAGCCGGACCTCACCGGCCTGTCGCAGGCCACCAACCTGCAGTACGAGACCATCTTCACCTGGGACGAGTTCGCGCCCTGGCTGGAACGCATCGAGGCGGCGGAGCTGGTGGCGCTGGACACCGAGACCGATTCGCTGGACGAGATGCAGGCCACCATCGTGGGCTTGAGCTTCAGCACCGAGCCGGGCATCGCCTGCTACGTGCCGCTCACGCACGACTACCAGGACGCGCCCGAGCAGCTGCCGCGCGACGAAGTACTGGCACGCCTGAAGCCCTGGCTGGAGAACGGCGAGAAAAAGAAGCTCGGCCAGCACGTCAAATACGACCGCCACGTGTTCGCCAACCACGGCGTGGAGGTGCAGGGCTACGTGCACGACACCATGCTGCAAAGCTACGTGCTGGAAGTGCACAAGCCGCACGGGCTGGCCAGCCTGGCCGAGCGCCACCTGGGACGCAGCGGCATCGACTACGAAACCATCGCCGGCAAGGGCGCCCACCAGATTTCGTTCAACCAGGTGCCGATCGACAAGGCGGCCGAGTACTCCTGCGAGGACTCCGACCAGACGCTGGACGTGCACCGGGCCCTGTGGCCCAAGCTGGAGCGCGATGCGCGGCTGCGCTTCATCTACGACCTGGAAATCCAGTGCAGCGAAGTGCTGTACCGGGTGGAGCGCAACGGCGTGCTGATCGACAGCGAGGAACTGGGGCGCCAGGGCCACGAGCTGGGCCAGCGCATCATGCAGCTGGAAAAAGAGGCGCACGAACTCGCCGGCCAGCCCTTCAACCTGGGAAGCCCCAAGCAGATCGGCGAAATCCTGTTCGTGAAGCTCGGCCTGCCGGTGAAGAAGAAGACCGCCAGCGGCGCGCCCAGCACCGACGAAGAGGTGCTGGAGCAGCTGGCCGAGGACTACCCGCTGCCGGCCAAGCTGCTGGAGCACCGCAGCCTGTCGAAGCTGAAAGGCACCTACATCGACAAGCTGCCGCTGATGGTGCATGCGCGCACGGGACGCGTGCACACGCACTATGCGCAGGCCGTGGCCATCACCGGGCGGTTGTCCAGCAACGACCCCAACCTGCAGAACATCCCGATCCGCACCACCGAAGGCCGGCGCATCCGCGAGGCCTTCATCGCGCAGCCGGGGCATTTCATCGCCAGCGCCGACTACAGCCAGATCGAGCTGCGCATCATGGCGCACATCAGCGAGGACGAGGCGCTGTTGCGCGCGTTCCGCGAGAACATGGACGTGCACCGCGCCACCGCGGCCGAAGTGTTCGGCGTGGCGCTGGACCAGGTGTCCGGCGAGCAGCGCCGCTATGCCAAGGTGATCAACTTCGGCCTGATCTACGGCATGAGCAGCTTCGGCCTGGCGCGCAACCTGGGCATCGAGGTGGCGGCGGCCAAGAACTACATCGAGCGCTATTTCATGCGCTACCCGGGCGTGAAGCACTACATGGACGAGACGCGCCTGTCGGCCAAGAGCCGCGGCTACGTGGAAACCGTGTTCGGCCGGCGCCTGTACCTGCCCGAGATCAACTCGCCCAACGGCCCGCGCCGCGGCAGCGCCGAGCGCCAGGCCATCAATGCGCCGATGCAGGGCACGGCGGCCGACCTGATCAAGATGTCGATGATCGAGGTGCAGAAAATCCTCGACGGCGAGCAGCGCAAGACCAGGATGGTGATGCAGGTGCATGACGAACTGGTGTTCGAGGTGCCCGAAGACGAGGTGGAGTGGGCCAAGGCCACCATCCCGGGGCTGATGGCCGGCGTGGCGGAACTGCGCGCGCCGCTGCTGGCGGAGTTCGGCGTCGGGCCGACCTGGGAGAAGGCGCACTAGCGCCGGCGTTAGCTGCCATTCAGCATCGGCCCCATCATCCGCACCATGCGGATGACCGCCGGCCCCAGGATCACCAGGCTGATCGACGGGAAGATGCACAGCACCAGCGGGAACAGCATCTTG
>NZ_JACCWG010000316.1 GCF_013697775.1 Ramlibacter sp.
GGGGGGGGCCGGCGAAGCCGGCCTAATTTATTTCTAGAACACTTTGGAACAGGAGCCGTGTTTGACCTGTCCGGAGCGTTGTTGAAAAACTGTCGCGTGGATCTGCGCGCACAAAAAGTTGAACCCGGCACAGGCTGGCACCTGTCCGGGTTCGTGATCAGCCAAACATTCAAGGTGCTTGACCGATGGAACGTATTGTGCATGGAATCTTGTTCGAGGGCCGCCGGCTCCCGGATGCGTGGGATGTGTCGGTCTGGGAGGCCAATGGCCACCGGGAGGTATCGGTCCGGCAAGCTGTGCAGTGGGTGGAAATGGGCGTGGTGCCGGTGCTGGACTGGTCGAATCGCCCGCTGGGTGAGCTGGACTCGGAGCTAGACGCGGACCTCATCGAAGAAAAGCGCCAGCAAAGCCTGAAAAAGGCCGCACAGCGCGCGCAGACGATGTGCCGAAGGATCATCAAGGCCGAAGGCTTCAACGAGCTCCTGACCATCACCTATCGTGACAATCAGCAAGACCGCGAGCTTTGCAAGAAGCACTTCAAGGAATGGGTGCGCCGAATGAAGGCAGCGCTGGGTGGTGAATTCCGCTACTGCGCCAGCTTTGAGCGGCAGGATCGCGGCGCGATGCACGTCCACGTTGCTTGCCATAAGCTGCCTCAGCATGCGGTGCGCAAGGGTCAGAAAATTCTTGGCTGGCGGCTGGGCACGACCATCTGGCGTTCCATCGTCGGTGCCGACAATGGTCTGGTCTTCGTCGGTGGCAAGCCAGGCGCAAAGGGTCGGCGGCGCGCGAAGATGTCGGCCGCCAAAATGGCTCAGTACGTGTCGAAGTACATCATGAAGGACTACGCCGAGGCGCCCGAAGAGTCGAACCGCTACAGTCGCTCCAACGGCGCGCCCATGGGTGTTCCTATGCGCCTTAGGCTCACTGGGTGCGACATGGCTGACCTGATTGGCGCTGTGTTCGAGTGCCGGGACGGCGACGTGGTTGTTTCACATCGCCTGGGGTCGTTCTGTGATACTTACTGGCTGTGTACGGAGCCCGGTCCCGGTCAGCGAGCTGGGCAAGCGCCCGGTAGCTACGGCTGTTTGCGTGATGCTGAAAGTGTGTCGTAGATTTGCTGCAGGGCTTGATTGTTGCGAGCCCGCAGCTCTTCTACTTTCTGCGTCAGCTCGCTAGCTCGGTCTGCGTCCCCTTCGGATATCGCGTCCCCTTCGGATATCGCGTCTATGAGGGTGCCGACCATGTGCCTGATTGATGATAATTTCGCATCAATCTGAACAATAGCTGGAAGCTAACAGAAGAGCCTCCGCCATTTGACACTTCTATACATCGTATGAAGTTAATACAATTGAGACCAGCTAAGCCAGAACCCTGTTACGCCGAGCCCCCAAGCTCCAGTTTCCCCGCTACAACACGGCCGATCGCATTCATGGCCATTCCCATTCGACCGGAGCCTTCATGTCCAGATTCGTTTTCCTGCTCGCGGCAGCCACGCTGGCCGGCTGCGCGAACCAGCCGCCGGCGGTGCCCGGCAAGTACCTTGTCTACCGGGACAGCAATAGCGCGGTAATCCGCCAGTTCGACTATCCCGGTGAGGATTTCTGCGCCCGCGTGGAAAAAGCCGCGGGCCGCAGCGCGCGCTGCCAGCCGGAGTCCATCGGCGGCCAGATGCCGGCCCACGCCACCTTGCGCTACAGCCCGCCTGGCGTACTGGTGGAGGCGCACTACAGCGATGCAGCGCGTTGTGCCTCCGAAACCGGACAGCTCGGCGCCGGCGTTCAGCTCATCAATGCTTGCAACGCCAAGTAAGGTTCAGCTTTAACTGCGGCTCCCAAGCCGGCGCTACCATTTGCCTTTTCCGGATTTTGACCGGATGGTGGATGCGATGGCTTCGGCCGCTTCCGAGCGGCTGGCGCCGTTGGCGAAGTCGATCGCCGTCAGGCCCAGCTGGTTCTTCGGGCGCGGATCGGCACCGGCCTCCAGTAGCAGTTTCACCGCCGCCAGCGAGCCGTAGTGCGCCGCCATCATCAGCGGCGTGGTGCCGTTGGGCGATTCGGCGTCGATGTAGGCGTGGTTCTCCAGCAGCATCTCCATGATGGCGACGTGCCCCTTCGTGGCGGCGTAGTGCAGCGGCGTCCAACCGGTCTTGTTGACGTCGGCGCCGCGCGCGACCAGCCGTTTCGCCATCTCGGTTTCGCCCTTCAGGCACACCAGCATCAGCGGGCTTTCATCCTTGGCATTGCGCCAGTCGACGTTGGTCTTGGGCCATTCGATCAGCACGTTCGCCACCTTGGGCGCCGGTTCGTTCACCGCGATCCACAGCGCGTGCGCGCCCTTGGGGTCCAGCGTGTTGGGATCGAAACCGCGCTGCAGCAGCGTGGCCACGCTCCTGCCGTTGTCCTGCTTCACGGCGCTGAAGAAGTCCTCGTACGAACCGGCGTGCGCAGCAGAAAAACAAGCAACAGCAAGGAGATGGACCGCAATTCTCAACCAGATTCTCATGATCGCACTCCGCTGAACAGCCGCTCGAAATTGGCCGACGTGGCGGCCGCCACGTCCTCCACCGCCATGCCGCGCAGTTCGGCCAGCTGCTTGGCCACGAAAGGCACGTAGGACGGATTGTTGGTCTTGCCGCGGTACGGCACGGGCGCCAGGTAGGGGCTGTCGGTTTCGATCAGCAGCCGGTCCAGCGGCACGAAGCCGGCCACTTCGCGCAGGTCGGCGGCGCTCTTGAAGGTCAGGATGCCGGAAAACGAGATGTAGAAGCCCAGGTCCAGCGCGGCGCGCGCCACCTCAGCCGTCTCGGTGAAGCAGTGGAACACGCCGCCTGCCGATCCCGGCGAGCCGTCCTCGCCCTCCTCTTTCAAGATGGCGACGGTGTCGGCCGAGGCCGAACGGGTGTGGATGACCAACGGCTTGTGCACCTGCCGCGCCGCGCGGATGTGGGTGCGAAAGCGCTCGCGCTGCCAGTCCAGGTCGGACACGGCGCGGCCGCCCTTGCGCTCTTCCATCTGGTAGTAGTCCAGCCCGGTTTCGCCGATCGCCACCACCTTCGGCAGCGCGGCGCGCTCCAGCAGGGCTTGCAGGGTCGGCTCGGTCACGCCTTCGTTGTCCGGGTGGACGCCGACCGTGCACCAGAAGTTGTCGTATTCCGTGGCAAGGGCGTGGACCTCCGGAAATTCTTCCAGGGTCGTGCAGATGCACAGGCCGCGGTCCACGCCTGCGGCTGCCATGGCCTGGCGAATGTCGGACAGCTTGGAGGCGAGCTCGGGAAAGCTCAGGTGGCAGTGGGAATCGACGTACACCCGGGAATCGTACCCGTCAAATCGTCTGGGTCGGCCGCTCGGAGCCCAGGTGGTTGCCCAGGATCTCCTCGATCTTCGCCTTCAGCAGCTTTGACTTGTCGTCCGACGGAAAGCGGATGCCGACGCCCTGGGTGCGGTTGGCCGCGGCCCGCGCCGGCGTGACCCAGGCCACCTTGCCGGCCACCGGGTAGCGCTGCGGGTCGTCGGGCAGCGACAGCAGCACGTAGACGTCGTCGCCCAGCTTGTAGTCGCGCGTGGACGGGATGAACACGCCGCCGTCGGCGAACAGCGGGATGTAGGCGGCGTAGAGCGCGGCCTTTTCCTTGATCGCCAGCTGGATGACGCTGGGGCGGGGGGAATTGCCGGCAGCGGCGGGCGGAAGGGAGGTGCTCATCGGGAAGACTGGTTTGCGGAGTTTAGGGCTTGCCGCGCCCGGCTCACAAGCGCTTCCAGCATCAAACCGGCCTGGAACGGGTGTTCTGCCGTGCGGGCGTTGCGCGCAAGCTCACGCGACCAGTCGGTCAGCGCCGCCAGCGAGCCGCCGGCCGGCAGGTCGGCCGGCGCGAAGAAGCGCGGCTCGGCGCCGC
>NZ_JACCWG010000324.1 GCF_013697775.1 Ramlibacter sp.
CCTATGACAACCATGTCTGGGGAATCCAGCCGGGCTATTCGCAGGATCAGGTCGGCGCGGTGTCGTTGCTCGCGCGCATGGAAATCGCCGGCCTTGATGTCGGCAATCGCTGGCAGCAGCTGGCAGAGTACCTGCGGCCGCGGGCGGCCGACACGATCCAGCCCTTCCTAACGCTGCAATATCTCTACGGCCTCGCCCGCGCGGATTTTGCGGAGGCCGACCGGCTGATGCAGGCAGTGGAGGACAAGGCGCAATCGAGTTACGCCTTCGACCGGCTGGTCTGGCGCGATGTCGCGTTGCCGGCGGCGCGAGGTGTGCTGGCACATGCGCGGCGCAACTGGTTCGACGCGGCGCGCTATCTGGGGATCGCCAATCCGCGCATGACGGAAATCGGCGGCAGCCACGCGCAGCGCGACCTGTTCGGCCAGATGCACCTGGACGCGCTCACCCGCGCCGGCGCGCTTGCCGATGCGCAGGACGTCCTGCAGCGGCAATTGCGCGCGCAGCCCGAATCGCTGCGGCTCAAGCGCCAGGCCCGGCCGCTGTATGCGGCGCTCGGCCTGGCGCAGCTGGCGCCATGACAACGCTGGTGCTGCTGCCCGGCCTGGCGGCCGACGAGGAGATGTGGCGCGCGCAGCTGGACGCGCTGGCGCGTTATGCGCCGGTGGTCGCCGACGTGCACACGCGCCACGACACCATCGAAGCCATGGCGGCCGGCTTGCTGGCCGAGCACGCCGGCGAGCTGGTGCTGTGCGGGGCTTCCATGGGCGGCATGCTGGCGATGGAAGCCGCGCGCCAGGCGCCGCACCGCATGCGCGGCCTGGCGCTGCTGGGCACCAGTGCGCAGCCCGAGAGCGCGCCGATGCAGGCCGAGCGCGAACGCGCGATCGGGCTGTTCGCGCAAGGCAAGGTCCGCGAGGTGATCGAGCCCAACGTGCGCATGGCCTTTCATCCGGCGCAGGCACGGAACCCGGCGCTGGTGCGGTCCTATCTCGACTTCGTGCTGCGTGCGGGTGCAGACGCGCTGATCCGGCAGAACCGCGCCGTCATCGCCCGGCCGGACGCGCGGCGGCACCTGCCGCAGCTGCGCTGCCCGGTGCTGGTGCTGTGCGGCGACGCCGACCAGCTCGCGCCGCCGGGGTGCTCGCGCGAGATCGCATCGCTCGTGGCGCAGGCGGAGCTCTTGATGGTTCCGCAGTGCGGCCACATGCTGACCATGGAACAGCCAAAGGCCGTCAATGCGGCGCTGCTAGCCTGGCTGGAAAAGATCTGGCCGCCCGGCTGAATGAACGCACCGTTCGGGCTGAGCCTGTCGAAGCCTCGCAAGCCCTTCGACAAGCTCAGGGCGAACGGAGGGAGATCAACAGCGGCCGCGAACGGGTGATCGCGCTCACTCGCTGCCGGCGCTGCGCACCTTTTCCGCCAGGCGCTGCTGTACCGAGGGCGAGACGAACTTGTCCACCTCGCCGCCCAGCAGCGCGATCTCGCGCACGAAGGTGCTGCTGATGAACTGGAAGCGGTCGCTGGGGGTGAGGAATACGGTTTCCACGTCCGGCATCAGGCTGCGGTTCATGCCGGCCAACTGGAACTCGTAGTCGAAGTCGGTGACGGCGCGCAGGCCGCGCACCATGGCCTTGCCGCCGCGCGCGACGACGAAGTCGCGCACCAGGCCGCTGAAGCCCTCCACCTTCACCTGCGGGTACGGCTGTACCGCCTCGCGCGCCATGTCGATGCGCTCCTGCAGCGTGAACAATGCTTTCTTGTGGTGGCCGGCGGCGACAGCGACGATGACGCTGTCGAACAGCTGGCAGGCACGCCGCACCACGTCCTCGTGGCCCAGGGTGATGGGGTCGAAGGTGCCGGGATAGACGGCAATCACGCTCTGGGCCATGGCGGTTCTCCTCAACCGGCGGTCGGGTGCGCCGATTGTTGCGCTGCATTATGCCGCCGCAGCAGATGGGCATGGACGGCGCCCGCCCGCAGGTGGCGCACCAGCTCCAGGCCGTGCGGCGCCAGCAGCCGGTCGTCCCAGGCCGACGGCGCCTCCAGGTAGACCAGGCCCTCGGGCGCCAGGCTCGGGGCGGCGGCGGCCAGCGCCTTGTCGTACAGGCCGGCGTCGAAGGGCGGATCCAGGA
Source organism: Ramlibacter sp. (assembly GCF_013697775.1). Taxonomy (GTDB): domain Bacteria; phylum Pseudomonadota; class Gammaproteobacteria; order Burkholderiales; family Burkholderiaceae_C; genus Ramlibacter. The sequence continues at coordinate 2,136 of NZ_JACCWG010000324.1, forward strand.
ACACCAGGTCCACGCCGCCGGGGGGCAACGCGGCCAGCGCGGTCAGCCCGTTGCCGCGCTGCACACGCACCCCCATGGCCTGCAGCCGGGCCTGGGTGGCGCGCAGCTGCGCGACCAGGCCGGCGTCGTGCTCCACCAGC
>NZ_JACCWG010000349.1 GCF_013697775.1 Ramlibacter sp.
ACAGCAGTCTGGGCCGCATCCCACCGGCTCGCTTCGCCGAGTTGCATCGCCAGCGCGCTGGCGATGCAACTCGATCCACTTCAACCCCCACGCAGATCGATTAATCTTGCAACCCCCGGACTTCCTCGGTTCACTTGGTACGGCAGGAGGGGGCAGGTCACCTACGGGCTGTCGCTCGCCTCCCACCTGCGGTTCCTCGGCGTCCCGTTCGAGATCGTGGGCACGCCGATGGCGCTGTGGAAGCCGGACTGGATGCCGCTGCGGCAGATGCGCTCCACGCTGGCCAACAGCTGCCCCAGCAATCCCGAGGGGACCGGCATCCTGCAGTCCTGGGTCGCCGGCTACGTGCCCGACATTGGGCAGCGCAAGCTGCGCACGCTGTTCTCGACGGAATACGTGGTCTTCATGCGCTCGTTCGCGAACCACTTCGACATCGCGGCGGACGAGGCGCATGTCGAAGCTCTCGAGCAGGATTCCACGGGCTTTCGCGCGCGCCTGGCGAACGGCAGGACCATCGCGGCGCGCCAGGTGGTGGTCGCCACCGGCGTGGCCGGCACCGAGACGCTGCCCCGGTGGGCTGCGGAGTTCCCGGATCCGGCCAAGGTCATGCATTCGTCGCGCGCCGCCGGCTTCGATGCCGCGGGCAAGCGAGTGCTGGTCATCGGCGCGGGCCAGACCGCCGCCGAAGCCTGCATCGATGCGGCGGGCAAGGGCGCGGCCGCGGTCGACATGGCCTTCCGCGCGAAAGCCGTCGTCTACAGCAGCATGCACGACGAGCCCACCCTGGAGCGCCAGCGCCGGGAATACCTGATCAGGAACGCGTTCATCTACAGCGGCGAGGCCTGGCGCACCCGCAACGTCTACACGCTGCTGCCGCGGTCGATCGAGCCCGTGCTGGCGCCCGCGCTCGCCGCCTGCGCCGCGCTGAAACCCGGCACCGAGGTGGTGTCGGCCAGGCTGACCGGCGGCGGCGAGGTCGAGGTCGCGTTCGAAGCCGGCGGGGTGGCCACCTACGACGCGGTCCTCTGCGCCACCGGATTTCGCCCGGGCATCGGCAGGCTGCCGTTCGCGCTGAGCCTGCAGGAGCCGCTGGCCCACCATGCGTCGCTGCCCCTGCTCGACGAATCCGGCGAAAGTTCGACGCCGGGCATGTTCTTCACCGGCGCATGGGCCGCGCTGCGCTTCGGGCCGCAGTCGAATGTCGTCTTCGGCACCGAGCAGATGGTGGGCAGGCTGGTGGGCCGCATCGCGCGCCTGGGCTGATCCCGAGGTGGTTGCCCTATGTCCGACCCGCAGCGCGAAACACCCACGTCCACCGCCTGGCGAGGCGCGGTCGCCGAGATCCGCTATGCCTGTCCCACGCCGGAGCCGGGGATCGTCTACGCACTCGCCCTGGAACACTCCACCTGCCGCTTCGAAGGGCATGCGACCAGGATCACCGACGCGCGCCATCCCGCCGCCGCGTGGTCGCTGGACGCGAACGGTTTCGAGCTGGCCCACGCGCCCAGCGACGTCGCCGATTTCCTCGACATGGCGCAGATCGAGGGCATCTACTATCCCGAGGTCGAGCGCCTGGTCAGGCGCGTGACAGGCGCGCAGCGCGCGCTCATCTATTCCTTCATGGTGCGCGACGACAGCGGCCAGCGCAAGGACACGCGGCGTGCGGCGCGCACCGCCCACCTCGACTACACCGAGGACAGCCTTCGCCTGTTCGGCCGGCAGCTCCTCGGGACCGAGGCAGCGGACGCGCTATTCCGCCAGCGCTGGGCCGCGATCAACGTGTGGCGGCCGATCCGGCCGGTGGAGAAGACGCCGCTCGCGCTCTGCCACGCGCGCACCGTGGGCGAGGGCGATTTCATCGACGTCGCCATGGGCTACCGGCCGGGAGAGGCCCTGCAGCCGTATGTCGGGCGCAACCTAAAGTGGTCGCCGCGCCAGGACTGGTACTACTTTTCCGGGATGCAGCCGTCGGAGGCGCTGGTCTTCAAGCTCCACGACAGCCGCGAGGACGTCGCCCGCTACACGCCGCATTCGGCCTTCGACGATCCCCATGCCTCCCCCGACGCGCGCTGGCGGATCAGCTGCGAGACGCGCGTCCTGGTCTTTTACGGCGACCCCGACACGCATCGGACGGATGCCGGATGAGCCCGAAAAAGGGATTCACCGAGCAGGAGATCGTGAGCATCCTGGAGCGCGCCCGCAGCGACTCGGTGGCCGGCGCGGCGAAGGCGTTCCAGGTCTCCAAGCAGTCCATCTACCTGTGGCGCAAACGCTATGATGTGCTGAGCCCCGCGCAAGTGCGCCTGCTGAAGGAACACGATCGGGAACACGCCCGGCTGGTGAAACTGCTCGCCGATCGCAAGGCCGAGATCGACCTGCTGTCGGCGCTGCTCTCCAAGGCCAACCGCAAGCAATGACGCAAGCCTTGCTCCCACCCACATCGCACACCGTCCCATGAGCCGATTCTGGAGTTCCACCGTCCACACGCTTCGGCCCTACACGCCCGGCGAGCAGTGCAACGACCCGGGATGGATCAAGCTCAACACCAATGAAAGCCCGCTCGGGCCGTCCGAAAGCGTCCTGGCGGCGCTGCGCGATGCGGTCTCGCCGCGGCTGAAGCTCTATCCCGATCCCGACGCGGCCGCGTTGCGCGCCGTCATCGCGCGGCACCACGGCGTGGAGCCGTCGCAGGTGTTCGTCGGCAACGGCTCCGACGAGGTGCTCGCGCACGCGTTCCTGGCCTTGCTCAAGCATCCGCTGCCGCTGCTGATGCCGGACATCGGCTACAACTTCTACGCGTCCTATTGCGCGCTGTTCGGGATCGAGCGGGTGGCGGTCCCGCTGTCCGACGCGTTCGCGCTGGACGTCGCCGCGTACCAGCGCCCCAGCGGCGGCATCGTGTTCGCGAACCCGAATGCGCCGACCGGCCGCGCCTTGCCGCTATCGGACATCGCGTCGCTGCTGGACGCCAACCCGGCATCGGCCGTGGTGGTGGACGAAGCCTATGTGGACTTCGGCGCGGACACGGCCATTCCCCTGGTGCACCGCCATCCCAACCTGCTGGTGGTGCAGACCCTGTCGAAGTCGCGCGGCCTGGCCGGGCTGCGCGTGGGCTTCGCGATCGGCCACGCCGACCTGATTTCCGGACTGGAGCGCGTCAAGAACAGCTTCAACGCCTACCCGCTGGGCAGCCTGGCGATCGCCGGCGCCATCGCGGCGATGCAGGACACGGCGCACCTGGAGCGGGTGCGGACCGTCACCGCGACGCGCCGGGCCGTGCTGGCCGCCGGCCTCGAGGCGCTTGGGTTCGACGTGCTCCCGTCGCTCGCGAATTTCGTCTTCGCGCGCCACCGCCGGCACGCCGGCGCGCCCCTGGTTGCGGCCCTCCGGGAACGGCGCATCCTGGTGCGCCGGTTCGCGCAGCCGCGCATCGAAGACCACCTGCGCATCACCGTGGGCGACGAGGCGCAGATCCAGGCGCTGCTCGCGGCGCTGGCCGAGATCACCTGAACCGCGCGGTGCGGTGCGGTGCGGTGCGGTGCGGTGCGGCGCGCCCTCTCAGCCGCGCTGGATCGTGAAGGTCCATTCGTCCGCCTGCTGCTCGGACGACAGGACCTTGTGCCCCTTGCGCAGCGCGAACGCGGGCACGTCCGATGCCGACTCGGCGTCGCTCACGATCACGCGCGCGACCTCGCCGGGCTGCATGCGCATCAGCAGCTTGCGCAGCTTGAGGACCGGCAGGGGACAGGTGTGTCCCCGCGCGTCGAGTTCCTGGTCGATGGTCATGGCTGCGGTTCTCCGACGGCGGCACGGCGCCGGCCAAGCGCGGCCTCGAGCGCCGCCTGCGGTGAAAACAGCGCGGCCCCGGCACCGCCGGCCGCGCCGGCGTTCCTCGGACGCGCGCCGTGCGCGTCGACGTCATAGCGGCCGCGGTAGTGGGCCTCCTGCCGGCCGATCGCCGCCAGGCCGTCCACCAGCGCGTCGATGTCCGTCTCGGTGGTGTACAGGCCGAAGCTGGCGCGCACCATGCCGCGGCGCCGCTCCGCCAGGTGTTCGATCTCCAGCGCGCTGAGCGACTCGATCTCCAGTTCCTGCAGCGACTCCTTGAGCAGCACCCGCACGTATGGGTGCGCGCAGAAGCAGCCGTCGCGCACCGACACGTTGAAGTCGTCGTTGAGCGCGGTGGCCACCAGCGCATGCTCCATGTGCCGGAGGTTGAAGCTGATGCAGCCCACGCGCGGCGCGGCCGCGAGGTCCGTGGGGCCGTAGATCTCCAGGCCGGGGACGCCGGCGAGCCGCTCCAGCGCATGGGCCAGCAGCCGCTGCTCGTGCGCCTGGATGGCCTCCATGCCGACCTGTCCCAGCGCGGCCAGCGCGGCGGCGAGCGTGACGGTGCCGGTAACGTTCGGCGTGCCGGCCTGCTCACGCACTTCGCCGTCCGGGTCGAGCGCGTAGGACGACTCGGTCACGTCGCGCACGATGCCGCCGCCCAGCTCGAGCGGCGTGCATCCGGCCAGCAACTGCGTCTTCACCACCAGGCCGCCGGGCGAGCCGGGCGCGTACGCCTTGTGGCCGGAAAAGAAGAAGGCGTCGATGTCCCGCCGGGGATCCGGCTGGGCCAGGCGCACCGGCATGTGGGCCACCATCTGCGCGCCGTCGACCACCACCAGGGCGCCGTGCCGGTGGGCGAGTTCGGCGATGTCGTGGATCGGGTTGACCAGGCCGGTGACGTTGCTCGCGCCCGTCACGGCCACGTAGTTCACCTGGCCGCTGTGCCGCGCGAGCAGCTCCTCGAGCCTGTCCATCGCGACGGCCCCGGGCGCCTGGCCCGCTGTGGCGAGCGGCACCCGCAGCACGGTCGAATGGCGGCGGTGCGGCAGGTCGTTCGAATGGTGCTCCATCGAACTCACCAGCACCAGGGGCTTGCCGGGGCGGCTGCGGGCCAGGCTGAACGCCAGGCGGTTCGCGCAGGCCGTGGAGCCCGCGCCCATGAACAAGGCCGTGTACCGGTCGTCGGCACCGAGGAAGCCGCGGACCACGTCGCGCGCCCAATGCAGGGCGGCCGTGGCCGAGCGCGCCGAGGAATGGGCCGTGGTGTGGGGGTTGCCGTGGTGCTTCAGGAACTCCAGCGACACGTCCTGCGCCGTCCGCATCATCAGCGTGGTCGCGGCGGAGTCCAGGTAGTGCCGGCGCCGCGGCCGCCTGCCCGTCCGGTAGGAGGTTTCCAGGCCCACGAAATCGCTCGCGAGCGGCCCGAGGTCGGTGGTCATGCGGCCACTCAGCGGCCCGCCTGGGCGCCGCGCAGGGACCGCAGCCGCAGCACGATGTCCCTGGGCTCCATGCGCTGGGTGTGGTCCGGGTCGGTGAAGGCCTCGACGATGGTGCCGGAGCCGTCCACGATGTAGGTCGCGGTGAGCGGCAGCTCCCAGGAAGGATCCTCGTTGTAGCTGCCGATGTCGATGCCGAAGCCGTCCTTGTACAGCGGCCGCAGCCTCTCGTCCATCGCATAGGTCAGCCCGAAGGCCCGTGCCACCGCGTTGCCGCGGTCGAGCAGCAGGTCGAAGTCCACGCCGAAGGTCTCGGCCAGCTCGCTCGGCCCGTCGGACACGTCGGGCGAGATGGCGACCAGCTCGCCGCCCGCTTCGCGGATGAAGGGCACGGCGTCCTGCAGCGCCCGCATCTCCAGGTTGCAGAAACCGCACCAGGCGCCGCGGTAGAAGGAGATCACCAGCGGCCCGCGCGCGAGCAGCGCCTCGGCCGCGACGGTTTCGCCGTTGGCATTGGGCAGCACGAACATGGGCATTTTGGCGCCGGCCTGCAGGCAGGTCTTGCCGATGCCCGAGGCGGTCAGTTCCGCCTGGACCTGCGCCTTCAGCGCGATCACCTCGGGCTTTTCCTTGCGCAGGTACTGCTGGAAGAAGGCGGAGGTCTTCTCCGCAAGCGAGGGCAGGCTGTCCAGGGTCGCGGGCCTGGCCTGCGTGTTCGGTGTGTCGATGCTCATGGTGTCTCCTGTGTGGACGGTCGTGCGCGCATGCGGTTCACGGCTTGCGCAGCGTGTAGAAGCCCAGGGACCAGGGCAGCACCCAGCGGCCGCCCTCGGCCTGGTAGGGCGCCAGCCAGCGGTCCAGCAGCACCCGGATCTCCGGCAGCGGCAGGTGCAGGCAGAAGAGGTCGCGCACGTACTCCAGCATCTGCGGCTCGCTGGCGAAGTGCCAGTCGGTGTCCTCCACCCGGACCGCCTCCAGCGTGAAGCCGGCGCGCCGGGCCAGCACGGACGCCCATGCCTTGTCCAGGAAATCGGCGTCGTGGCCGGACGTGCAGTACGGCCGCACGATGTAGTCGAAGGTCCGCTGCGCGGGCGTGTCGTGCGCGACGTCGACGATCAGGAAGGCCGCGCCGGGCTTGAGCACCCGGCGGACCTCCTCCAGCGTGATCCACTTGTTCGGGATGTGGTGGAAGGCCGCGATCGAGAACGCCAGGTCGGCCGAATCGGCCTGCAGCTGCAGCTGGTCCAGCGCGCCAGCGTGGCGCTTCAGGCGCTTGTCCTCCTTGGCGTGGCCGAGCATGAACGGCGACGCGTCGACGCCGTGGACCACGCCGTCCGGCGCCAGCCGCTCCAGAATGCGCGCGGTCCCGAATCCCTGCCCGGTGCCCAGCTCCACCACGCGCTGCAGCGGGGCGGCGACCAGGCGGTCCAGCGCGTAGCCGACCTGCAGCGCCTCGTTGCGGCGCGCGTCCGGCGCCATGCGGGTGGCCGCCGCGTAGGTCTGGGCGCGCTCCTCGTTGAAGCCTTCGGCCACCACTTCGGGCGGTGGCGCTTGTCTCTCCGTGACGGAGGTGGTGGTCATGGTTGCTCCTTGTGTTCGGGGTGGCGGGTGTGGGGTCGATCGAGGTCGCGGGCCGCGGCTTCGAACGCGTCGAGAAAGCGCTGGTTCTCTTCGCGCGTGCCCACCGTCACCCGCAGGTAGGACGGGGCGTCGGGAAAGGCCAGCACGTGGACGCCGTGCTCCTTCAACCGCGCATGCAGTCGCGCGGCGTGCGGCGAGTGCAGGAACACGAAGTTGGCGCAGCCCGGCGCGGCCAGGCATGCGGCTACGCGCGGGTGCGACTCGATGCGCCGGCGCTCCGCCTCGTTGCGCGTGCGGCAGTCGGCCACGAAGCGCTGGTCGGCCAGCGCGGCCAGCGCGACCTGCGCGGCGAAAGAGTTGACGCTGAACGGCGGGCGCAGCCGCTCCAGCATGCGCAGCACCGCGGGCGAGCCGATGCAGTAGCCCACCCTGAGCCCGGCCAGCCCATAGGCCTTGGACAGCGTGCGGACGATCAGCAGGTTGGGAAACTCGCCGACCAGGCCGGTGCACGACCCGTAGTCCGGCGCGGTCACGTACTCCGCATAGGCTTCGTCGACCACCACCAGCACCGACCGAGGCGTGGCGCGCAGCAGGGCCTCGACCTCGGCGGCCGGAAGGTAGCGGCCGGTGGGATTGCAGGGGTTGTCGATGAACAGCACCTGCGCCCGGGCCGACGCCGCGGCCAGCGCGCCGGCGTCGTGCCCGTAGCGTACGGACGGCACCTCGGCGACTTCGGCGCCCACCAGCCGGCTGACCACCGAGAACAGCGCGAACGAATCGCTCGAGCGGACCGCGGTGCGGCCCGGCCCCAGGTAGGCTCGCGCCACCAGGGTGAGCAGCTCCGACGAGCCGTTGCCCACCAGCACATGGTCGGGCGCGAGGCCGTGCAGCCGGGCCAGGGCCTGGTGCAGGGCGGGGTAGCCGTTGTCGGGATAGTGGCCGATGTGCAGGTCCGCGGCGCGCGACCAGAGTTCCCGCAGCCGCTGCGCGTCGCCATAGGGGTTCTCGTTGCTGCACAGGCGCACGGCATCGCGCGTGTGGACGGCTGCGTCCCCGGGCCGGTAGTCGGGCGCGCGCAGGACGAAGTCGTTGGCCAGGGGGGCGGCGCCGGGAAGGTGGGACGGCATTCGGTGTCTCCGTCGTCAGGCGCCGATGGGCGCCCGGGTGGATGAGGCGCCTGCGGCGGCGTGGGACGCGGCGTAGAACAGCCGCTCCATCTCGAGTGCCTGCGCGAAATTGCGGCTCTTGCGGAATCCGTGGCCCTCGTCAGGAAACTCCACGTAGGCCGAGGGCAGCTGCCGGGCCTGCATGGCGCGCGCCAGGTTCCGGGTCTGCGACGGCTCGACGATGCGATCCCGGCCGCCCTGGAAGAAGATCACCGGCGCCGACAGGCGCCGGGGTTGCGAGAGCGGCGAGCGCTCCTCGTACAGCGCGCCGCGGGCGGGATAGGGCCCCAGCAGCGAGAAGGTGTACTGCGACTCGAACTTGTGCGTGTGGGTGCACAGCCGCGCCAGGTCCGACACGCCGTAGTAGCAGGCGCCCGCCGTGAACCGCCGGTGCGCGCCGAGCGCGCGCAGCACGGTGAACCCGCCGGCGCTGTTGCCGCGGATGAACACGCGGCGCGCATCGATCGGCAGCAGCTCGCACAGGTGGTCCACCGCATCGACGCAATCGCTCGCGTCCGCGACGCCCCAGTGCCCGTTCAGCGCCTCCCGGTAGGCGCGGCCGAAACCGGAACTGCCCCGGTGGTTGACCTCGAGGTAGGCGAAGCCGGCACGCACCCAGAACTGCGCGGTGGGGTCGAACGCGCGGGTGGCGATGCCGGTCGGGCCGCCGTGCACGTTGACCACGAGCGGGTGGCCCCGGGGAGCGTCCCCGCCCGGCGGGACATAGGCATGCGCGTGCAGCCGCATGCCGTCGCGGGCGGTGAACGCGACCGGCACCGCAGCGACGGCGCGCCAGGCCGGCGGCGGCAGCAGACTGTGCACGCGGGTCCAGGCCCAGGTGCCGGGCTCCAGCCGCACGATGCACGCCGGTTCGTCCGCGCTGACGCCGGCGAACCAGAAGAAGCCCTGGTGGAACTGCAGGCCGCGCACCTCTTCGAAGGGCAGCGCGAGTTCGCGGCGCCTGCCGCTGCCCGGCTCCAGCGCGACGCACACCGGCGAGCCGGCGCGCCAGGCCACGCCGAGCCAGGTGGCGGGCCTGCCGGCGGACGCCGGCGCGACCGCATGGCTGCGGATGCCCAGCATGTAGGGCGGAAAGCCGAACTCCAGCGCGTCGCGCAGCACGGCCCGGGGTGGATCGCCGGGCCGCCAGGCGACCGGGTTCCACCAGCCCGACGCGTCGTCGAGGACATACAGCGTGCCGTCGTCCGCCCACAGCGGCTCGATCACGCTCACGCCGGGGCGCCCCATGCGGTGGATGGGCACGGGCGGCGCGTCCCCCTCGCCCAGTGCCACGACTTCCAGGACCGACTGGTCCCAGGGCATGGCCGGAAAATCCCAGCGGATCCAGGCCAGGTAGCGGCCGCAGGGGCTCACCCGCGGCGAGGCCAGGAACCCGGGCGTGCCGGCGAGCACGCGGCAGGCCTGCGAACCGTCCAGCGGTAGGGCCACGATCTCGGTGATGCGCGCCGCCGGGTCGTCGGACAGCGTCTCGCGCACGCACACCACCGCGCGCCGGTGGCGGTCGTAGGCCAGGTCGCCGTGTGTGCAGGGGCCGGGGCGGCTGATGGCGCGCGGCGGCTCGCCCGGGCGCATCGCATGGACGGCGCCGTCGTCGCCCTGGACGGCGGCGACGACGCCCTCGCACAGGCAGAACGCGCCGCCCCCATAGCCCTGGACCTCGCTGCGGATGTCCTGCCCGGCGTCCTCGGGCGGGCGCGGGCGCCCGTCGGCCGAGGCGCTGCGAAGATGCGAGCGGCCGGACTCCGCGTCCCGCTGCAGCCACCACAGGCCCGTCGCGTCCACGCGCAGGCACTCGTCCCACCCGCGCAGCGCGGCGTGGTCGGCGGCCACCGGCATCGCAGCGCTCACGGGGCCTCCTGCTCGCAGCCCGCGCGGGGCGGGGAGTACCAGAGGTGCATGCAGCCTTCCAGCGACGGACCGGCGGGCTGGCGCGCGGACCGGCCCGGGGATGGCCTGGCCCGTCCCGGCGGCGCATCCAGCTCCTGCGCGCGCTGGCGCTCGGCGCGGATGCACTCCTTCCAGATGCTTTCGCAGCGGCACTTGCTCGCGCGGATGCCGGAGTTCGCGAGCAGCTCCCGGATCCGGCGGATGCCGAAGCCCGGGTTCTCGCCGCGCAGGCGGTGGATCGCGTTCCTCAGAACGGCATCCGGAGGCCCCGCGGCGCGGCTCTTCTGGGCGGTGGACCAGGAGGCGACGAGCAGCACGCGCGCACGCCTGCGGCTGATGCCGTTCTGGATCGCGTATTCCAGCTGCATAGCCCGCTCGCGATCGCTCAGCCGAAGCCCCGTGTTCATCGCCCGCAGGTGGGACAGCAGGGTCTCGCAATGCCGGATTTCCTCCAGCAGCCGGTCGTTCTCCTGCCGCAGCACCTGGATGCCGGCGTGCGAACATGGTTCGAGTTCAACGTTGGACATGGGATGTTCCTCAGCCATTGCGTGAAGGCAATGCAGCGGCGCACCCCGGCCCATAGGGCCGGAGGAAGCACTGCGGCTGCCGAACCGTGGCGTGGAGCTAATGCTCCAGTCGTTGCAGCATCGTCCGGGCGAGGCCGGTGTCCAGGAGGATGGTGACTTCGGCCAGCCGCGTCGCGATGGCGATGGTCTGCTGCGTCACGGGCGGCAGCTCCATCACGAAGGCTTCGGGGATCGCGGTGTGGTTGCCGCGCTTGTTGACCTGGAAGTGGGATTCCACGCCGACATGGGCCGAGGGCTTGGACGACTCCTTGAGGATGTCGCCGACCGGGTCGCTCTCGGGATAGACGGTGCCCTCCATGATGGAGACCAGGGCCGAGAAGCCCAGCGCGCACGTCCTGGCGGCGTACTTGATGACCTCGATCTCCAGCCGCACTTCCGGCGCGAAGAAGAAATCCTTGGTGTCCTCGTCGGACAGCTCGCGGATGCTCTTGAGGATCAGGCGGTCGTGGTGCAGTTCCTCGTCCTTGTACGCGAGGATCTGGTCGCGGATCAGCGCGTGGTGGGCGATGGCCGGATCGAGACAGGAGCAGCACTCGCGGGTGACGTAGTACTGCTGCGCCAGCAGGGTGGCCAGCACGCCGAAGAACGAGGCTTCGTCCGACGCGCGCAGCTTCTTCACGCGGGCCAGCAGGTCCTGGGCCAGCCCGGACTGCTGCACCTGGTACTGCAGCCGCCTGGCGCGGATCGCGGTGTAGGCCGACAGCGGATCGAACAGGTCGGCGCCGGGGATGCGCGAAGCGTCCTCGATCTCCCTGGCGTCCCAGCGCCAGGTGGCGTCGAAGTATGAGAAGGCCTCGTCGATCACGAGGTCGTCGAATGGATTGATCGCCGCGAGGAACTCCCTCGGGCCCTTGGCGGCCAGCAGCTCGGGGGCCGCGCTCGCATAGGTGGGTGCGCCGGCCAACGCCAGCTTGCGCGGCAGGGCGTGCACCAGCGGAAAACCCGCGAAGAAACTCAGGAACTCTTGCGCCTCGGCCTCGCGCAGGACCTCGTCGCGGCCCTCGCCGATCTTTGCGACCAGCTGCGTCAGCGCGTTTTTGCGGTCGTCGTCCACCTCCACATCGAGCGACATCCAGGGCGACGAGACGTTGAGCCCCTTCGCGCCCATCGCGAACGATGTGTCATGGTACGGCGCATACATTGCTTTTTCGAACATTTAGTCTTCTCCCTTTCGCAATCGATGCGGGCAGCCGGAGAGAATCCCCGACTGCCGCTTTACTTCCGATTAGAAGTAAAGGAAAGCGACCGTCTTGGTCGTAACGTGCTTGATGCTCATGAAATTCTCCTTGAGACAAGTTGAAGAAAACCGCACCTTTCGGGTGCGGCCTACCGACCCCCGGTAGACTGTGAGGGGCTGCTCGCCACCTGTTGAACGAAGATTATTTCCGTGCAGCATTAGCGTCAACTGTCCCAGGATAAATCTCACTCTAATATTTACTACCGCTATATCGAAGTGGAGATTCGATTGCATGGATTGACAACTTTGTACGTTGTCAAAATTCAATGTATGCGTGGTGCAGATCGCGATGCAACACGCGATGCGCATGGTGTTCCAGTGGATGAGAAGACTGTGGTGACAGAGGGCCAAGTTGCCTTCGTTGGGAAGGTGTTTGCAGCAGAGATGCCGGTGTGATCTGGCATCTGGAAAAAGATGCACTATTTTGGTGTTGAAGATGTGAGGTAGAAGGTTGAATCTATTTCACGCGCACCTTCGCGTTATGAACGGAGGAGCTCGAAGTTCGCAAGAACAATGCAGCGTGTCCAACTGGGATTGCGCAGGATGCGCGTGACCGTGGCAAAGCGCCTTCAGGCCAATGTCAACAACGCATTGGCGGCGCTTTCGAGAATTGCCTGCAGCCCGCCCGCCCGCCCGCCCGCCAGGGTCAGCGAGGCTTCTGGAGCGTCGTGCGTCGGTCGGCCGAACTCACATCCAGCATGACTGCACGAAATCGCTGTTCCGGCGCAGCGTGGAGACCGGCTTGGCCCGGAGCACGAAGCTCGCGCCCATGGCCTTCGCATACGGCTGGTTGCCCGCGAAATACAGCCCCGGATGCGCGCGCATGATGCGGCGCAGGGCGATGCGCTCCGTCCAGCTCGCGACGATCAGCGCGTAGCTGTGGCGCATCGACGGATCGGGGTGCGGGGAGCGGAAGCGGATGACTTTCACTGGGTGGCTGGACGGTTCGCGCGAGGATAGCGCTTCCGCCAGCCAGCAAACCTGTGATTTTTGCACGGCCTAAGCTGTGACGCCGTTCGCACGCGGCGCGTGCGTCACTCCATCCAGATCGGAATGATCGACGCCGCCAGCAGCAGCCCCAGGATCACGTTCGTCACGCGCCAGTGCATCTCGGTGCGCAGCAGCCGCGCCAGAACCAGGCCGGCCACGCACCAGATCGACAGCGACACCAGCGCGGAGATGCCGAACGACGCGCCGAGCAGCGCGGCCAGCTTTGTCGGGCTGGAGGCGAGCGCGGCGAAGCTGGCCGCGGCGCCCAGCGTCATGGTCCAGCCCTTGGGGTTCAGCCACAACAGCAGAATGCCCGCGACGAAGCTGATCGGCTTTTCTTTCTTGGCGTCCAGGTTCGGCTTGCCGCTGCGCATGATGTTCCACGCCAGCCACAGCAGGTAGATCGAGCCCACCGCCTTCAAAATGATCTGGAACGAGGGCAGGGCCAGGAACAGGCCGGCCAGGCCCGCGGCGGATGCCGCCGCCAGCGACGCCAGGCCGATGGCGATGCCGATGATCAGCGGGATGCTGCGGCGAAAACCGAATTGCGCGCCCGACGCCGTCGCCAGCGCCGTGGCGCCGCCGGGCGAAACGGTCGCGATGACCACGAAGAGAAAAAGCGGCAGCAGTGGCGCGGAATTCATGGGTCCTCCTGGGTTTGTCGTGACGGCCGCAGCACCTGCGCGGCCAGGTAGTCGATCACTTGCGCCTGGTTGTCGCGCACGAAGAAATGCCCGCCGTCGAACATGCGCAGGTGAATCGGCCGCGCGGTGTACACCTTCCAGGCCTCCAGGTCGGCCTCGGGCACGGCCGTGTCGCCGCGGCCACCGAGCACGTGCAGCGGAACGTCCACTTGGCGCATGTCGTCGCGCCACTGCTCGCGGCAGCGCAGGTCGGCGCGGATGGTGGGCAGAAATGTTTTGAGGAAGCCGGGCATTTCCAGCACCCGCAGCGGCAGGCCTTCCAGCCGGGCCAGCGCGCGCACCAGTTCGTTGTCGGGCAATCCGGACAAGGGCTGCGGGTAAGGCCGGGGCAGGTAGGGCGCGCGGCAGCCGGCCACCACCAGCGCAAGCGGCGGCGCGCCCATGCCACTGCTGCGGCCGCGCGCCAGTTCCAGCGCCACCACGGCGCCCATGCTGTGTCCCAGCAGGACGTAGGGCACGTCGGCCAGTGGTTCGATGAGTGCCGCGACGTGTTCGACCACCGCGGCCATGCTGGTCAGCGCGGGCTCCTTGAAGCGCGCGCCCCGGCCGGGCAACTCGATGGCGCAGACTTCCACGCCGGGCGGCACCAGCCGGTGCCACTGGTTGTAGGTGGAGGCGGCGCCGCCGGCGTGCGGCAGGCACAGCAGGCGCGCGGTGGGGCGCTCCACCGGGCCGAGGATGGCGACGCCGGGCCTGTTCATCGGCTGCGTTCCCGCCACGCCTGGCGCATGCGCTGCTCGATGGCGGGCAGTGCCGCCGGCGTCACGCGGTACTGCAACGTGCGAACGGCGCCGTCCAGCAGCGGCCAGCGCATGGCGCTTTCTCCGCTGGGCGCGATGCCCAGTTTTTCCTTGATGCGGTTGGCGCCCTTGTTGTGGGCCGGCGATTCGAACAGCACGGCGTCCAGCGCGAACCGCCTGAAATAGTCCTGCATGGCCCGCACGTAGGACGCCAGGGCGATGCCGCGGCCGCGGTGCGCGGCGCGCCAGATGTGGGCATGCATGACGCCGCTCTCGAAGCCGGCACGCGCGCCGCCCGTGCGCGGCCGCAGGTGGGTCAGTTCGTGCACGCCGACGGTGCGTCCTTGCAGCGCGATGGCCAGCAGGGCGCTGGGCCGGTTGCCGTTGCGGCCCTGCCTCGCAATGTCCAGCTCCAGCATCTCGCGCATCTTCCTCCGTTGCGGCAACTTCTCGGGGTTCACGCCCAGGGACTTCAGGAACGCGGGGTCGCCGTCGTACCAATACTCGAGGAATCCGGCGATGTCGTCACCGGAAAATTCGCGTACCTGGATGTCGTCGATGTTCATGTCATCACCGCGCGTCTCTCGCCCGGCGCTCAGTCGAAGAAGCGCCAGCCGTTCTCCTGCTCCACCAGGAACATGCCCACGGTGAGGCGCCGCGAGGTGCAGCGCTCGACCGCATGGATGACCTTGCTCTGGAACATCAGCAGCTGCCCCTGGCGCGGGCGCACGGTGAAGCGCGGCGAGCGGTCCAGCTCCGCGATGGTGCCGCTTTCGCGGTACTCGGCATGCATGCGGTCCAGCACCGCGCGCGAGGCCGGCCTGCAGTCCCACATCACGAAGCCGGCGTCGTTCTCGGCCGACTGGGTGGTCAGGAAGGTGCCGATCTGCTTGGGATACTGCTGGCGCATCGGCCAGTTGTCCGGGTCGCGGCCATAGGTGATGTCGTCGCAGTGCGGCGCGAAATTGAAAGGCTCGTCGTGTGGGTCGTACATGCGCCGCGTCGCCATCAGGAATTCGTACGGATAGAGCCCGTCCATCGTCAGCGGGCGCGCATCCAGCGCCTCGCTGAACAGCCGCACGTACTTGGTGCGGCGCAGGTCGTCGTTGATCCGCGCGGCGACCGAGAAGTATTCGCCCGCCTTGGCGACCAGGCGCTCCTTCTGCTCGCGCTGCAGCTGTCCCATGGTGACGGCGGTGGCCACCGTGCCGGAGTGGTGCGCGTTGCGGGTGAACGGCGAGCTGGTGAAGCCGTCGTCGTCGTACCAGCTGGGCGCATCCTCGGGCGAGGTGATGTCCAGCAGGGCCGCGGTGGCTTCGTCGGTCTTGAGCGCTTGGATGGCGGCCTTGAGCGACAGCGACGCGGATTGCGGCTCTTCGTTGAAGCGGATGAGCCGGGTGGTGTAGAGCGGTTCCATGGAGGTCTCCTAGTGTAGTGCGCGCGAATTAGTTGAACTTTCGCTCGAAGGCATACTCCGATGGCCAAGGGGGTGTGATGCCATGCGGGTCGCCAAGTCGATTGAGCTGGATGGGCAGACGCAGCAGGAGCTT
>NZ_JACCWG010000363.1 GCF_013697775.1 Ramlibacter sp.
GCAGCAGGGCGCGCCAGGCGGTGCGCGCGGCCGCGGGCGGCAGCGGCACGGCCAGCGCGTCCGGATCGGACCGCGTTGCGATGAACACATGGGCGGTGGTCCGCGCCAGGCGGGTCGGCTCGAACTGTGCCAGGCTGGCCATGTTGTGTTGGCAGCACTGCGCCAGGCGGCTGGCATAGTCCTGCGCTGCGGCCGGGTCGTTCGCGCGGGCAGCGTCGACCTGGCCGCCGCCCCCATCGGACTCCCGCTGCGACAGCAGCTCGCGCCGGAACACCGCTTCCAGCTGGGCGTCGGTCGGCGCGGGCAACGGCGCCGCCGATGCGGGCGGCGGCGGGTCGATCAGGTGCAATTGCGCCACCGGCTCGCCCTGCTCCTCGGCCAGCGCGCACATGGCGTGCGCGACCGCGGCGCCGAACGACCAGCCGGCGAGCTGCCAGCGGAACTGCTCGCGCGGATAGCGCCGCTCCAGCGCCCGCAGGTAGCGGGCGGCACGTTCCCGCACGCCGGGCGGCGGCAGGCCGGGGTCCGCCAGCAGGGGATCGGCGATCACGCAAACCCGCAGGTCGGCGTCCAGCGCGGCGACCAGTTCGCGGTAGGCCTGCACGTCGCCGCCGACCGGATGGACCAGGCACAGCAGGTCGGCGCCGCTGCCCTCGCGCCAGACCTCGATTGGCACATCGTCCGGTGCGCCCTGGGGGGCTGAAGGCGCGGGTGCCACAGGCCGGCGCGCGGCTTTGGCCAGCGCCAGCACGTCGTCCAGGCTGACCTCCGGGCCGAACTGCGACAGCTGCAGCGTGACCTGGAAACGCTCCGCCAATTCGCCGATCAGGTCCAGCAGCGTCAGGGAGTCGGCACCCAGGTCGTAGAGCGACGCGGCGGTGTCGAGCACCGGCACGCCCAGCCAGGCGCCCATGCGTTCCTGCAGATGCACTGCGAGCGACCGATCGGATGGTAGCGCTATCTCCGGCACCGCGCGGCGCGGCAATGCCGGATAGAACCGGCGCGAGGCCTCGATCTGCGTGGTGGACACCAGCAGCTGCGGCAGTTGCAGCCGCAGCGCCTGCGCGAACACGCGTACGCCCTCCTCGTTGGACAGGCCGACCGCGAGGTGCGCCTGGTGCCGCGCATCGCGGGCCAGGTCGGCGGTGGCAGCCATGCCGGCATCGCGCCAGATGTCCCAGTCGACGGCCATGCGCACGCAGTCCCGCGCGGCTGCCGGGCGGTAGTGCGCGAAGCCGTCCAGCACGCCGTTGGCCGCCGCGTAGTCGAACTGGCCGGCGCCGCCGAGCACGCTGGACATCGACGCGCAATACAGCACGAAGCGCGGCGCGAACTGCGCGACGATGGTTTCGATGGCGGCCATGCCCAGCGTCTTGGCTGGATCGGCGCCACCGGCTTGTGGTGTGCCACGCGACTGGATCAGCCCGCCGGTGCCCAGGCCCGCCGCGTGGACCACGCCGTCGAGGCGCGCATGCCGCTGCCGCAGCCGGTCCATGAGCGCGGGCCAGCCGGCCGGATCGCCGATGTCGCCGGCGACCAGCGCGATGCGGTCGGCATATTCGCGCAGCATGGCCGGCAATTGCGGCCGGCGCGACAGCAGGACCACACGGCGGCGCGGCGCGGCCAGCAGCTGGCGCGCCAGCACCGCACCGATGCCGCCGCTGCCGCCGATGACCAGCACCACGGCGCCGTCGGGCAGCAGCATGGGATCGGCTTGCACGTCCGGCGCAGCGCAGCCGGCGAAAGCCGACTGCCACAGGAAGCCGTCGCGTAAAGCCAGTCGCGCGCCGGAGGGCGGCGACGACGCCAGCAGCGCCGCCACCGGCCCGGCCTGCCGTGCCCAGGCGGGTTCCTGCAGGTCCAGCCAGCGGCATTCCAGCGCGTATTCCTGCGGCACCACCGCATGCGCACCGGCCAGTGCGCCCAGCTCGGGCCGCAGCACCGGGCCTTCGACAGGCGCGTGCCGGTGCGACAGCAGCCACAGCTGTAGCGATGCCGCCGGCGCGCCCTGCCCCCACGCCTGCATGAGTGCGGCGACGCTGTCCACGCAGGCCCATTGCGCGCGCGCCAGGCTGGCTTCGCCGACCTCGCCGGCAACCGACAGCGGCAATGCGTGCAGCCAGTCGAGCGACGCCACCCCATCGGCCGTGATGGCGGCCAGTAGCGCGCCCATCGACTGCGCATCGCATGGATCGACCGCAAAACTGTCGTCGCCCAGGCGCCGGTAGCCCTCGCCGGCTTCGACCTGGATCACGCGCCGGTACACCGGCCTCGCAGCGTCCAGCAGCGCACCGGCATCGCCACCCGCCGTGACCAGCACCAGTGTGTCGCGGCTGCGGGCTTCGGGTGCATCGGGCAGGCGCCGCTGGCGCAGCCACTGGTTCTGGTGCAGCCATTGCGCGGCGGGTTGCCGCGGCGGGAACGCATGGTTTTCGTCCCGCCGCCCTGCATCGATGTGCGCCGTGTCGAAACGGTACGGCGACAGATCGAAGGCCGCGGGCGGAAAGTCCCAGGGCGCGGCGGCCGCATCCTCGTTCCAGGAGATGCCGGAGCCATCCAGCCATGCCGCGACGAGTGCCTCCGCGGACGCGCCTTCGGCCGCGATGGTGTTGTCCTGCGCATCGACCTCACAGACCGGCGCCGCGCGCAGCGCCGCCACGGCTTCTTGCGCCGTGCGGCACACCGCGCCGAACCGCCAGCGCCGCCGGGGCCGCGCCGTCCGCAAGTGGCGCAGCACCGCGCCATGGTGTTCGGGATGCGCCTCGAGGTAGCCGGCGACAGCCGCGAGATCGGCGCGCAAGGCGCTCTCGCTGTGCGCCGACAACAGCAGGCAAGGCTGCACCGCTTTCAGGCCATGCGATGCGCTGGACACCGGCGCCTGCGCGAGCAAAAGATGCGCGTTGGTGCCGCCGATGCCGAAGCTGCTGATGCCGGCGACGCGGCGCCGGCCCGCAGGCCAGGGGCTCGCCTCGGTCGGGATGTAGAACGGCGTGCCTGCCAGCGCGATCTGCGGATTGAGCGCGCGGAAGCCCACGTTGGGCGGCACCACGCCATGGAACAGTGCCAGTGCCGCGCGCACCATGCCGACCACGCCGGCGGCGGCGCCCAGGTGCCCGATCTGGCTCTTGACCGACGACAGCGCGCAGCCGCCAGGCGCGGCCGCACCGAACGCCTTGGCCAGCGCCGCGACCTCCACCGGGTCGCCGAGCAGCGTGCCCGTGCCATGCGCTTCCACATAGCCGACGTCGGCGCCTTGCAGGCCGGCGCGGCGCAGCGCGGCGCGGATCACCTCGCCCTGCCCGGCCAGCGAGGGAGCGGTGTAGCCGAGCTTGCCTGCGCCGTCATTGTTGATGGCCGAGCCCTCGATCACCGCATAGATGCGGTCGCCGTCGCGCTGGGCCGCGGCCAGCGGCTTGAGCACCACCACGCCGTAGCCGCTGGCGCCGATGGTGCCGCTGGCGTCGTCGCTGAACGGCCGGCAATCGCCGTCGCGCGAGAAGATGTGCTGCGGCCGGTAGCGGTAGCCATCGGACAGCAGCGGATCGATCAGCACGCCGCCGGCCAGCATGACGTCGCTGTCGTCCTGCCGCAGCATGGCGCTGGCCATGTGCACCGCGATCAGCGAGCTGCCGCAGGCCGCCTGCACGCTGACGGCCGGGCCTTTCAGGTCGAGATGGAACGCCACCTTGGTGGCGAGGAAGTCCTTGTCGTGGTGCAAGGCCATCTGGAAGCTGTCGGGCAAGGCGCTTGCGTCCGCGCGCCGCAGCAGGTCCTGGAAGTAGGTGACCTCGCCGCAGCTGGCCACCACGCCGATGCGGCGGCTGGTGCGCGCGGGGTCGATGCCGGCGTGCTGCAGCGCATGCACGCAGCCCATGAGCAAATGGCGCTGCTGCGGGTCCATCAGCTGCGCCTCGCGGGGGCTGATGCCGAAGTAGGCGGGGTCGAAGTCGAACAGGCCGCGCAGTTGGCTGCGCGCGCCCACCAGCCCGTCGTCGGCCGGCGTGAAGCGCTCGATGCCGCTGCCGCCGCGCGCGACCATGTCCCAGAAAGCGCCCAGGTCGTCGGCGCCCGGCACCTTCAGCGCCATGCCGATGATGGCGATGCGGGTCTCCTGTGTATTGGTGCCCGGCGCTTGCGCCGTGTGCACCGTTGCGGGCACGGGCTGCGCGCCTTCCAGGTGGCGTGCGAGCCGGCGCACCGTCACGTGCTCGAACAGGTCTGGCATGCCAAGCGGCACGTCCAGCGCGGAGCGGCAGCGCAGGTGGAAGCGGATCAGGTCCAGGCTGGTGGCGCCCGCCTCGAAGAAGGTCTGGTCGGCGGCGATGGGCCGGCCCACCACCTCGCCGAACAGGTCGGCCAGGGACTGCTCCAGCCCGCTTGCCGGCTTCGGGGTCGAGGCTATTTGCGGCTGCGCCCATTCGCGCCAGTCGGCCTGCGGCAATGCGCGGCGGTCGATCTTGCCGCTGGGCGTCCGCGGCCAGCGCGTCACCTGCCGGTAGCGGTCGATGCGCACGTGGCTGGGAAGGTGCTGCGCCAGATGGCGGTCCAGCGCCTGGGCCGACAGCTCGGAGCCGTCGGTCTGCAGGTAGGCGGACAGGCTGGCGGGCTCGCCCTCGCCAGCCACCAGGGCCGTGACGACTCCAGGATGGCGCATCAGCGCCGTTTCGATCTGCCCCAGCTCCAGCCGGTGCCCGCTCAGCTTGATCTGCTGATCGTCGCGGCCCAGGAAGTGGAGCTGGCCGTCATGGCCGAAGGACGCGAGGTCGCCGGTACGGTAGAAGGTGCGGGCCGGGCCCTGCGCGTCGTCTTGCAGGTCGGCGAAACGTGCGCTGTTCAACGCGGCGTCGTCCAGGTAGCAGTGCCACACCATGGGACCCGCGATCAGCAGCTGGCCGCTGCATCCCGGCGGAACCGGCCGGTCGCGCGCGTCCACCACGCGCAGCAGCGCGTTGGCCACCGCGGTGCCGATGGACGGGCGCGCCGGCCAATTTTCTGGCGGGCCGGACAGGCGGTACGCGCTGACCA
Source organism: Ramlibacter sp. (assembly GCF_013697775.1). GTDB lineage: Bacteria > Pseudomonadota > Gammaproteobacteria > Burkholderiales > Burkholderiaceae_C > Ramlibacter. Next base: position 5,026 of record NZ_JACCWG010000363.1, read on the forward strand.
CGTGGGTCTCGGTCGGGCCGTAGTGGTTGTGCAGCGTGGCGCGCGGCATGCCCGCGAACCAGCGGCGGATGGGCTCGGTGCACAGCAGCTGCTCGCCCGCGGTCACCACGTCGCGCAGGTCGGCCGGGTACAGGCCGCGCGCGACGCCGGTTTCCGCCACGAACTGCAGCGCCACGTAGGGCATGAAGATGCGCGCGATTCGCGCCTCGGCCAGGTAAGCGAGCAGCGCTTCAGGGTCCTGGCGCCAGGCGGGAGGCAGCAGGTGGTAGCACCCGCCGCCGCACAGGGTGGAGAACAGTTCCTGGAACGACACGTCGAACGACAGCATCGAGAACTGCAGGGTCGCCGCCGCCGGCGCCAGGCCGCCCTGCGCGCGCTGCCATTGCAGCAGGTTGCACAGGGTGCGGTCCATCACCTGCACGCCCTTGGGCGCGCCGGTGGAGCCGGACGTGAACAGCGTGTAGAGCGGGCGCAGGCCGCGCCGTGCGGCTGTCGGCGCGGCATCGGCGCAGGCATCCAGCGCTATCACATGGCGCGGAAAGCGGCCGTCGTCCAGGCGCGCCGCCGCGTCCAGCGATTCGGCGCGCAGCAGCACGCAATGCGGCTGTGCCCGCTCCAGGATCTGGCGCAGCAGCGCGGGCGGATAGCTGGTGTCCAGCGGCACTGCGGTGAGATTGAGCTTGGCCAGCGCCAGCAGCGCGACCACGTGCTCGACCGACGCGCCGAGATAGAGCGCGACGTGCAGCGGCTGATTGCCCTCCTCCACGTCGGGCGCAAGCGGGTGCGCCGCCAGCAGCTGCGCTGCCAGTGCGTCGGCAAGGCGATCGAGTTCGCGGTAGCTGAGCGTGTTGCCGTGCCCGCGCAGCGCCGGTGCATCCGGCGTGCAGCGCGCCTGGTGCTCGAACCAGTCCGCGATGGAATCGAAGCCCACGGACGCAGGCGGCCCGGCACCCAGTTCAGGCAGGCGGCAACGGTAGGGCGCCACCAGGTCGTCCAGGCTGGCAGGTTGCTCCTGCAGCAGCAGGTCCAGCCCGCGCCGGAACAACCCCGCCATCGCTTCGATCTCGCCCGCATCGAAATGGCTGCACTGGTACTCCCAGATGCAGTCCAGGCCCGGCTCGCCGTCCACCACCGACAGCGTCAGCGGGCATTTGGCCTGCACCCGCTCGGCCAGGCACGGCGTTGCGCGCACGCCCGGCAACCGGAACCGGCCGTAGTCGGTGTTCTCCAGCACGAACATGAAGTCGAACAGGCTGCCCGCCGGCCGCGCCGCCAGCCCGAGGTCGCCGACCACGTCGGCCAGCGCGACGTCCTGGCAGGCCAGCGCCGCCTGCACCGTCGCGGCCTGCTGGCGCAGTTGCGCGTGCAGGTCGTCCAGCTCATCGATGGCCATCGGGACCAGCACGGTGTTGGCGAACATGCCGACCGCGTTCTCGAATTCGGCCACCGGCCGGTTGGCGACGGGGCTGGCGATGCGGACGCGGTCGCGCCCGGTGGCGGCGTGGACCGTCCAGGCGAAGATGCTGAGCAGCACCTCGAACCGGGTGAGGCGCGACTGCGCGCACAGATGGTCGAGCCCGGCCCGGCACGCCAGGCCGAACGGGGCGCGGTGCAGCCGCGCTTCGATGCCGGCGTCGGGCCGCTTGGGCTGCAGGGGCGGCGACACGCCGCCTTGCGCGCGGTGCAGCTC
>NZ_JACCWG010000382.1 GCF_013697775.1 Ramlibacter sp.
GCCAAGCGCCCGCACGCGCCGCAACAGCTCGTAGCCGTCGACGTCGGGCATGCCGATGTCCGACACCAGCACGTCGGGCCGGTGCGCCTGCACGGCGGCCAGGGCGGCGTCGGCCCCGTCTGCCACCAGCACCTCGGCGCCGCAGTCGCGCAGCAGGCGCATCAGCAGGTCGCGCGCATCGGCCTCGTCATCCACCACCAGCACCTTCAGCCCGTGCAGGTCGACCGCGTCGAACAGTGGCGCGTGGTTCAGGCCGTCGTCGGCCGGCAGGTGCCGCGCGCCGCGCTCGTGCACCGCTTTCACCGGCAGCTCGACCACGAAGCTGGTGCCCTGGCCTTCGCCGCCGCTGTGGGCGCGCACCCGGCCGCCGTGCAGCTCGACCAGCCGCTTGACGATCGACAGGCCCAGCCCCAGGCCGCCGTAGCGCCGCGTGGTCGAGCCGTCGGCCTGGCGGAAACGGTCGAAGATGTGCGGCAGGAATTCGGGCTTCACGCCGATGCCCGAGTCGGCCACGGTGATCTCCACGTGCGAGGCCACCCGGGCCAGCAGCACCTGCACCCGGCCGCCGCGCGGGGTGAACTTCACCGCGTTGGCCAGCAGGTTCCACACCACCTGCTGCAGCCGCGCCGGATCGCCCGCCACCGGGCCGGCCGCCGGGTCCAGCAGCACCTCGAGGCGCACACCGCCGGCGTCGGCCGCCGGGCGCACCGTCTCGACGGCCGCCTCGATGAAGCCGGCGGGCGCGACCGCCTGCACGTCCAGCCGCATTTTGCCGGAGGTGATGCGGCTCATGTCCAGCAGGTCGTCGATCAGCTGGGTCTGCGCGCGCGTGCCGCGCTCGATCACGTCGATGCCTTTGCGCAGCTCGGCGTGTTCGGGCGGCAGCTTCTGGCGCAGGATGTGCGCCCAGCCCAGGATGGCCGACAGCGGCGTGCGCAGCTCGTGCGACAGCGTGGCCAGGAACTCGTCTTTCAGCGTGTTGGCGCGCTCGGCCTCCTGGCGCGCGGCGCGCTCGCTGTCCAGCAGCGTGCGGCGCTCCTCGGCGGCGTTGCGCGACTGCGCGTACAGCATGGCGTTGTCCACCGCGATGGCGGCCTGCGCGGCCACGCCGATGGCCAGGCGCTGGCTGCGCTCGGTGAACACGCCGGGCTCCGGGTGGCCGAAGAACAGGCCGCCGATCACCCGCTGGTCGCGCCCGGTCACGGGCACCGCCAGGTAGCTGCGCACCGGCAGGTGGCCGGGCGGCATGCCGTGGTGCGGACCCCACTGGCCGTAGCGCGGATCCTTCAGCACGTCCTCGATGAGGATCGACGGTTCGCCGCGGAAGGTGGGACCGAACAGCGCCGTGGGCCGCGGATGGCCGAACTGCTCGAACGCCGCGCGCGGCGCGCCCGACAGGGTGTAGAGCAGGTAGGCCTCGCCCTGCGCGTCGGTGCCGTTGTAGAAGAAGGCGCCGAAGCGCGCGCCGGTGAGCTGCGTTGCCGCGTCGGTGGCCTGCTGCAGCAGCGCCTCCAGGTCCAGCTGGGCGGCCAGCACTGCGCCGGTGCGGTTGAGCAATTCCAGCACCTGCGCCTCGTCGCGCGCCGACTCCTCGGCCTCGCGGCGCGCGGTCACGTCCTGCGCGATGCCGATCATGCGGTGCACCGTGCCGTCGGGCCAATAGGTGGCCTTGCCCTGCGCCGACACCCAGCGCTGCGCGCGGCCGCCGGCCGGCAGCACGCGGTATTGGAGGCTGTATACCGAGCGGTCCCGCAGCGCCTGCTCCACCGCCAGCCGCGCCGCGTCCCGGTCGTCCGGGTGCAGCAGCTCGCGCAGCGCCGACCAGGTGATCGCCACGCCGCGCGGCAGGCCGAAGATCTCGCAGGTGCGCTCGCCCAGGGTCAGCGCGTCGCTCGCCACGTCCCAGCTCCAGTCGCCCAGGTTGGCCGCCTGCAGCGCAAGGCTCAGGCGCTGGTTGACGTCGCGCAGGGCCTGCTCGCCGCGGATGCGGTCAAGCGTCTCCCAGCAGCGCGACACCACCTCGCGCACCAGTTCGATCTCCTCGACGAGCCACTCGCGCGGCACCTTCTGGTGCACCGCCATCGCGGCCACGAAGCGGCCGTGCTTGTGCAGTGGAACGCAGATGACGGCCTGGATCTCGGTGAGGCGGTAGGCGGAAAGGTCGGTGCCGGCGGTCTGCGCATCGGTGTCCACGTCGGGGTTGACGTAGGGCAGGTCGGCGCGCATCAGGCGCAGCACCTCGGCGCCGAAATCGGAGAAGGCGTAGCGCCCGACGATGCTGCGCACGCCCTCGTTGTAGTCGCCGATCAGCTCGAAGTGGTCCTGGTCTTCCTCCACCCAGGCATAGGCGCAGCGGCTGGCGCCCAGGTGCGTGCCCAGCATGCGCGCCGTGATCTGCATGATCTGCGCGGGCTCGGTGAGCGCGCGCGTGGCTTGCGACAGCTCGTCAAGAAAACGGAAGCTTTGCAGCGCCGGCATCCAACCTCGCTCAGTGGCGGTGCTCGCCGGGGCGCTGCTGCGGCGCGGGCTGTGCTTGGCGGCGCGGCGTGGCGGCGGCTTCGCGCTCGCCTGCGCGTTGCGGCGCGGGGGCGCGCACGCCCTGGCGCTCGGGATCGACGGTGCTGAAGCCGCGCGTCGACCCGCTGTCGCGTTTGCTGTGGATGGTTCGCTGCATGGGGACTCCGGAGCCTTGAAGAACGGCAAGCGGATGTTGGCGCGAAACGGCCATGTCCGCAGTTGCCGCTCTCCAAAAATGGATGCCGTCCTACAGGCTGTGCGGTGTGGCCGCGACACCGGTGCGACGCAAGCACGCACCTTGCAGGGATTTACCGGTGGGACGCACTGCGGCTGATCGGTTTATGAAACACTGAGCCACGCTGGGAGATTCGCCATGGCATCGACTTTCTGGACTCCTTTCCTGGGTTGGATAGCTGCCGCCTGCGGTGCGCTGGGGCTTGCCGTCGCGGCGCCCACCGAGCACACCATGCTGGGGCGAATGCCCCAGATCGCGGCGCAGCGGCTGGACGAGCGTCCCATGGCGCTGCCGCAGGGCCTGCCGGCAGAACGCACGCTGGCCATCGTGGTGTTCCGCAAAAGCCAGGGCGCCGAGGCGCGCAGCTGGATCGAGGGCATGCAGCTGCGGCAGGACACGTCCATCGCCTGGATCAAGATGCCGGTGTACGACGACAAGGCCAGCGAGCAGGGCCGGCGCGACATCGTGCAGGGGCTGCTCGCGCGCTACGCCGCCCAGTCCGACCGGGCAGTGATGGTGCCGGTGTTCGCCGACCGTGAAGGCTTCATCCGCGCCGCCCGGCTGTCGGGCGCAGAGCATGCCTCGGTGCTGGTGCTGGACCGCAATGGCACGGTGCTGGCGAAGGCCGAAGGGCTGTTCGACGAGGACAAGGGCCAGGCCCTGCGCACCACCCTGCTGGCGCAGGGCGGGGACTAAGGCTCCCGCCGCCGTTCAATCCTTCAGCGCGCGCAGCACGTTTTCGGCCGTCGCCGGCGCGTCCAGGCGCACCGGCCCCGCGCCTCCTTCGCTTCCCCTGGCAGCCGCCACCGCGTCGCGCAGCGCCTCCCATACGCTGATGGCCAGCATGAAGGGCGGCTCGCCCACCGCCTTGCTGCCTCCCACGTTGTCTTCCGGGTTGGCCTCCGGCCAGAGTTCGATCTTGAAGTGCGCCGGCACGTCGCCGGTGGCCGGGATCTTGTACGTGCTGGGCGCATGGGTGGCCAAGTGGCCCTTGTCGTTCCACACCAGCTGCTCGGTGGTCAGCCAGCCCATGCCCTGGATGAAGCCGCCTTCGATCTGGCCGATGTCGATGGCCGGATTGATGGAGGTGCCCACGTCGTGCAGGATGTCCACTTTCAGCACGCGGCTCTCGCCGGTGAGCGTGTCGATGGCGACCTCGGTGCAGGCGGCGCCGTAGGAGAAGTAGTAGAACGGCCGCCCGGTCAGCGTGTGCTTGTCGTAGTGGATCTTGGGCGTCTTGTAGAAGCCGTCGCTCCACAGCTGCACGCGCGCATGGAAGGCGTCGTCCACCAGCTGCGCGAATGGCATGTGGGCGGTGGGCGTGCTGACCTGCCCATGGGCGAAGATCACCTGGTCGGGCCGGCAGTCCGACTTCTCGGCCGCGTACTGCGCGAGCCGCTCGCGCACCCGGCGCGCAGCCAACTGCGCGGCGCGGCCGTTCAGGTCGGTGCCGCTGGAGGCGGCCGTGGCGCTGGCGTTGGGCACCTTGCCGGTGTGGGTGGCGGTGATGCGCACGCGCTCGAACGGCAGGCCCAGCTCGTCGGCCACGAGCTGCGCCACCTTGGTGTGCAGGCCCTGGCCCATCTCGGTGCCGCCGTGGTTCACCTGCACGCTGCCGTCGGTGTAGACGTGCACCAGCGCGCCGGCCTGGTTGAAGAAGGTGGCGGTGAAGGAGATGCCGAACTTCACCGGCGTGACGGCGATGCCGCGCTTGATAACCGGGCTGGCCGCGTTCCAGCGGGCGATGGCGGCTCGGCGCGCGCGGTAGGCGCTGGTGTCTTCCAGCCGCGCGAGGAGGGGATCGAGGATGTTGTCCTCGACTTTCATGCCGTAGTGCGTGGTGTCGCGCAGGGCTTCGACAGACTCAGCCCGAACGGCTGGGGCCTCAGCCCGAACGGATTGCGCCTCCGTCCGAAAGGATTGCGCCTTCGTCCGAACGGGTGTCCCCCCCGTTCGCCCTGAGCCTGTCGAAGGGCCATACAGGTTGCGCCGGCGCACGTCCAGTGGATCCAGCCCCAGGTGCCGCGCGATGTCGGAGAGGATCGCTTCCGTGACGATCATTCCCTGCGGGCCGCCGAAGCCGCGGAAGGCGGTCTGGCTTTGCAGGTTCGTCTTGCAGCGGTACGACACGATCTCCACGTCGCCGAGGAAATACCCGTTGTCCACATGGAACACTGCGCGGTCGGCCACCGGGCCGCTCAGGTCGGCGCTGAAGCCGCAGTTGGCGGCCAGCATCAGCTTCATGCCGGTGATGAGGCCGCTGTCGTCGAAGCCAACGTCATAGTCGTACGAGAACGGATGCCGCTTGCCGGTCACCAGGAAGTCGTCGTCGCGGTCCAGCCGCAGCTTGACGGGCCGGCCGAACTTGCGCGCCGCCAGCGCCGCCCACACGGCGATGTGGCCGGCCTGCGTCTCCTTGCCGCCGAAGCCGCCGCCCATGCGCCGGCATTCCACGGTGACGTCGCTGTTGGACAGGCCCAGCGCCTGCGCCACCCAGTGCTGCAACTCGGCGGGATGCTGGGTGCTGGCGTGGATGTGCCACTGGTCCTGCTCCAGCGGAATGGCGTAGGCGACCTGGCCTTCCAGGTAGAAGTGTTCCTGGCCGCCGACCTCCAGCGACCCCTCCAGCCGGTGCGGGGCGTTGGCGATGCCTTGGTCCGGGTCGCCCCGGCGCACCGTCACCGGCGGCAGCACGAAGCTTTGCGCGGCCAGCGCCTCGCGCGCCGTGAGGATTGCCGGCAGCGCCGCGATGTCCAGCTGCACCTTGCGCACGGCGCGGCGCGCCTGCATCACGGTGTCGGCCACCACCAGGCCGATCACCTGGCCTACGTGTTCCACCGTGTCGCGCGCGAACACCGGCTCGTCGTGCGCGAAGGTGGCCAGCAGCGGGTCGCCGGGAATGTCGGCGGCCAGCACGACGCCGCGCACGCCGGGCATGGCCTGGGCCTCGCGCGCGTCCACGCCATTGAGCTTGCCGTGCGCCACCGGCGACAGGATAGGCGCCGCGTGCAGCGTGCCCTTGGTCTCGGCGATGTCGTCGATGTAGGTGGCGCGGCCGGCCACGTGTGCGCGCGCGCTGTCGTGCGGATGCGAGGCGCCGACGGCGGGCGCGTCCGCCTGCTGCTGGCCCAGGAATGCCTCGGGCGCATTCATGCCGCAGCCTCCACCAGCTGGAAGTTCTCCAGGTTCATCTGCTGCAGGCCCTGCTGCTCCAGCCAGAAGCGCCGCAGCAGGTTGCCCAGCACCTCGCTGCGGTAGGCGGACGAGGCGCGCATGTCGGAGATCGGCTGGAACTCGGCGCGCAGCGTGTCGATGGCGTGCTGCACTGTCTCGGCGTTCCACGGCTGGCCGCGCAGCGCGGCTTCGGCCTGCACGGCGCGCACCGGTGTCGCCGCCACGCCGCCAGCGCCGATGGAGACATGGCGCACGACGCCGTCCTGCACCGCCAGGTTGACGGCCAGGCACACGGCGGAGATGTCGTCGTCGTAGCGCTTGGAGATCTTGTAGGCGCGCAGGAATTCACCTTCTCCAGGACGAGGCACCTTGATCCACGCCACGATCTCGTCGGCGGCCAGCACGTTCTTGCGGTAGCCGGTGTAGACGTCTTCCAGCGGCATGGCGCGGTGGCCCCGCTCGCTCATGAGCACAACGTGCGCGCCCAGCGCGATCAAGAGCGGCATGGAGTCGCCGATGGGCGAGCCGTTGGCGACGTTGCCACCCAGCGTGCCCGAGTTGCGCACCGGCAAGCCGGCGAAGCGGGCCGCGAAAGTCTTCAGCTGCGGCCGCTCGGCCACCAGCGTGGCGAAGGCGTCGGCCAGCGGCACCGCGGCGCCGATGGCGATGTGGCTGTCATACGTCTCGATGCGCCGCAGTTCCGCCGCCCGCGTCACGTCCAGCACCTGGGCGAACTGCCGATGCATCTTGGTGACCCACAGGCCCACGTCGGTGCAGCCGGCGACGACCTGCGCATCCGGATGTTGCGCGCGCGCGGCGAGCAGGGCGGCCAGCGTGGCCGGCGCCAGGTAGGCGCCGGTATCTGGCTGCTGGTCGCGCTGCAGCCGCAACGCCTCCAGCTGCCGCGCGATGCCAGCTTCGTCCACCCGCGCGGCCGGCAGCTGCGCCATCTGCTGCGCCGCATCCAGGATCGGCCGGTAGCCGGTGCAGCGGCACAGGTTGCCCGACAGCTCCTGCTGCGCCAGCTCGCGCGTGACGTCCTGGCCCTTGCACACGTGGTTCTGGTACATGCCGAACAGGCTCATCACGAAGCCGGGCGTGCAGAAGCCGCATTGCGAGCCGTGGCAGCGCACCATGGCTTCCTGCGCGGGATGCAGCGCGCCGTCGGCGCCGTGCAGGTCTTCCACCGTCCACAGCGCCAGGCCGTCGACGGAATGGGCCAGGCGGATGCAGCTGTTGACGGCGCGGTACCGCAGGCCATTGCCATCGGCTTCGCCCAGCACCACGGTGCAGGCGCCGCAGTCGCCTTCGCCGCAGCCCTCCTTGGTGCCGGTGGCGCCGAGGTCCTCGCGCAGCACCTCCAGCAGCGTGCGCTCGGGTGGTACATTGACCAAGCTGACGAGCTCGCCGCGGCGGATGAATCGGATCGTCCTGGCTTCCATGCGATGTTCAGTATGGGTGATTCTGGGGTTCATGTGAGGTTAGGGACCCGCGCCCCCCTCGGCATATGCAGCCCCGTATGAACCGGATGCGGCCAAAGGTATGAGCAAGCAGGCGCTTTTCGACAAGATAGACCTCCATCTCATCAGGGTCTTGCATACCGTGTTGACCGAACGCAGCGTTTCCCGGGCCGCGATCCGGCTGGGCATGTACCAGCCGGCCGTGTCCGCGTCGCTCAAGCGCCTGCGCGAATTGTCGGGCGACCCGCTGCTGGTGCGCTCCGGCTCCGGCATGGTGCCCACCGACGCCGCGCTGCGCATGATCGAACCCAGCGCAAGCATCCTGCGTGCCGCCGAGATGATGTTCACCGACGCGCGCGGCTTCGATCCGCAGGCCGACGCCGGCACCTTCCGCGTGGCGGCCAGCGACTACCTCGACCCGCTGTTCCTGCCGCAGCTGGTGGCGCGCATCAAGAGCGAGGCGCCGCGCTGCCACATCGAGATCCAGCCGCTGTCGCGCGACACCGACTACCGCGCCAACCTGGCGCAGGGCGCGGTGGACGTGGTGGTCGGCAACTGGCTGAAGCCGCCCGACGACCTGCACATCGGCCAGCTGCTCAGCGACGAGGTGGTGTGCCTGGCCGCGCGCGACCACCCGGCCGCCAGGCGCGGCTGGAACCAGGCCGACTGGCTGGGCGCCGAACACATCGCGCCCACGCCCACCCACCCCGGCGCGCGCGGCGTGATCGACGACCACCTGGAGAGCCTGGGCCTGGCGCGCAACATCACGGCGCGCTGCCCGCACTTCGGGCTGATTCCGCGCATGGTGGCATCGAGCTTGCTGGTGCTGACCACCGGCCGGCAGTTCTGCGAGCGTTTCGTGGGCCAGTTGCCTGTGACAATCCTGCCATGCCCGATCGAATTCCCGCCCCTGGCCTACTACCAGCTGTGGCACGAGCGCAGCCACGGTTCGGCGTCGGCGCGCTGGCTGCGCGAGCGCATCAAGTCGGTGGCATCCTCGCTGAAGCCGCAATGAGGCCCCGGCGCGCCATCGCGGAGACTGCCCGGTGAGCGCCATGCGCCTGCAGCTGGCGGGCATCACCAAGCGCTATCCGGCGGTGGTGGCCAACGACGGCGTCTCGCTGGCCGTGCGGCCCGGCGAGATCCATGCCGTGCTGGGCGAGAACGGCGCCGGCAAGTCCACGCTGATGAAGATCATCTACGGCGCGGTCAAGCCCGACGAGGGCGGCATGCTGTTCGACGGGCAGCCCGCGCACATCCGCAACCCGCAGGAAGCCAGGCAGCTGGGCATCGCCATGGTGTTCCAGCACTTCAGCCTGTTCGACACGCTCACCGTGGCGCAGAACGTGTGGCTGGGCCTGGACAAGCGCATGAGCCTGCAGCAGGTGACGCAGAGCATCACCGCCAAGGCCGGCGAGTACGGGCTGGACATCGACCCCACGCGACCGGTGCACACGCTGTCGGTGGGCGAGATGCAGCGGGTGGAGATCATCCGCGCGCTGCTCACCAATCCCCGGCTGCTGATCCTGGACGAGCCGACTTCGGTGCTCACCCCGCAGGCGGTGGACAAGCTGTTCGCGGTGCTGCGTAAGCTGGCCGATGAGGGCTGCAGCATCCTCTACATCAGCCACAAGCTGCACGAGATCCGCGCGCTGTGCACCGCCTGCACGGTGATGCGCGCGGGCAAGGTCACCGGCGAATGCGATCCGCGACAGGAGAGCAACGCCTCACTGTCGCGCCTGATGATCGGCGCCGAGCCGCCGGCGCTGCGGCACCATGCGCGCCAGCCGGGCGACGCCGTGCTGCGCGTGCGGGACCTGGACCTGCCGCGCGAAGACCAGTTCGGCATCGACCTGGAGGGCGTGTCGCTGGAGGTGCGCGCCGGCGAAGTGGTCGGCATTGCCGGCGTCTCGGGCAACGGCCAGCGCGAGCTGCTGTACGCGCTGTCGGGCGAGGACAGGCGCGCCGCGCCGCGCACCATTGAGCTGCTGGGCAAGCCGGTGGGCCGGACCGGCCCGGCGCAGCGGCGGCGCCTGGGCCTGCATTTCGTGCCGGAAGAGCGCCTGGGGCGCGGCGCCGTGCCGATGCTGGGCCTGGCGCACAACCTGCTGCTCACGCGCACCGATGCCGTCAAGGCAGGCGGCTGGATTCGCGTGGCGCAGCTGCGCCGCCAGGCCACGGACATCATCGCGCGCTTCAACGTGAAGGCGGGCGGGTCCGATGCCATGGCCAAGTCGCTGTCGGGCGGCAACCTGCAGAAATTCATCGTCGGCCGCGAGATCGACGCCAACCCGAAACTGCTGATCGTCTCGCAGCCGACCTGGGGCGTGGACGTGGGCGCGGCGGCGCAGATCCGCGCCGAGATCCTGGCGCTGCGCGACGCCGGCTGCGCCGTGCTGGTGGTGAGCGAAGAGCTGGAGGAACTGTTCGAGATCAGCGACCGGCTGCACGTGATCGCCAAGGGCCGGCTCTCGCTTTCGGTGCCGCGCGCCGACGCCACGGTGGCGCAGATCGGCGAGTGGATGAGCGGTTTGTGGGGCAACCCCTCCGTTCGAGCTGACGCCGACCCCTCCGTTCGGGCTGAGCCTGTCGAAGCCGGCCCTTCGACAGGCTCAGGGCGAACGGGGGCTGATGCAGGGCGAACGGGGGTTGCCTCAGGGCGAACGGGAGTTGGCGCAGCCGGGGAGCAACCATGCTGAAGCTTGAAGCGCGCCCGGAGCCCTCGCGCTTCTGGGGCCTGGCCTCGCCGCTGCTGGCGCTGGCGATCACGGTCGTCATCGGCACGCTGCTGTTCATCGCGCTCGGCAAGGACCCGGTGCGCGGGCTGCAGGTGTTCTTCTGGGAGCCGCTCAGCTCCGGCTACCGACTGGGCGAACTCGCGGTCAAGGCCACGCCGCTGCTGCTGGTCGCGCTGGGGCTGGCGGTGTGCTTTCGCTCCAACGTGTGGAACATCGGCGCCGAGGGCCAGTACATCATCGGCGCCGTAGCGGCAGGCGGCGTCGCGCTGCTGGCGGACAAGGACACCGGCCGCTGGATCGTGCCGGCCGTCATGCTGGCCGGCATGCTGGGCGGCATGGCCTGGGCGTCGGTCACGGCGCTGCTGCGCGATCGCTTCAACGCCAACGAAATCCTGGTCAGCCTGATGCTGGTGTACGTGGCCGACCTGGTGCTCAGCTGGCTGGTGTTCGGCCCCTGGAAGGACCCGGCCGGCTACAACTTCCCGCAGACCAAGACCTTCGAGGCGGTGACGCAGATTCCGCGCCTCATGGCCGGCTCGCGCATCAATATCGGCCTGGTGATCGTGCTGGCGCTGGCGGCCGCGCTGTGGGTGTTCCTGTTCCGCACGCGCGCCGGCTTCGCGCAGCAGGTCGGCGGCATGGCGCCGGCGGCGGCGCGCTATGCCGGCTTCTCCTCGCGCAAGGCGCTGTGGCTGGCACTCCTGGTGTCCGGCGGCGCGGCCGGCCTGGCCGGCGCGCTGGAGGTGGCAGGCCCGATCGGCCAGCTCAACCCGTACGTGCCCGCCGGCTACGGCTTCGCCGCCATCATCGTCGCCTTCGTCGGGCGGCTGCACCCGGTGGGCATGGTGTTTTCCGCCGTGCTCATGAGCATGTTCTACATCGGCGGCGAACTGGCGCAGTCGCGCCTGGGCCTGCCCAAGTCGCTGACCGGCGTATTCCAGGGCCTGCTGCTGTTCACGCTGCTGGCCTGCGACACGCTGATGGCCTACCGCATCCGCTGGATGCCGGCCCTGAAGGAAGCCTGAGATGGAATCCTATGCACTGCTGCTCGCCGCGACGCTCAATGCCGGCACCGTGCTGGCGCTGGCCGCGTTGGGCCTGCTCATCAACGAGAAGGCGGGCATCGTCAACCTGGGCGCCGAGGGCATGATGCTGTGCGCCGCCATCGCCGGCTTCGCCACCGTGGTGCACACCGGCAGCGACTGGCTGGGGTTCGCCGCGGGCATCGGCGCGGGTGCGCTGCTGGCCGCTCTGTTCGGCCTGCTGGTGATCTGGCTCAACACCAACCAGTACGCCACCGGCCTGGCGCTCAGCCTGTTCGGCGCCGGGTTCTCGGCTTTCGCCGGCATCAACTACGTGCAGGCCAAGCTGCCCGAGCGCATGCACTTCTCGGTGCCCGGGCTCGCCGACATCCCGCTGGCCGGCCCGGCGCTGTTCCGCCAGCACCCGATGGTGTACGCCGTCATCGCGCTGGTGGCCTGGATGGTGTGGTTCCTCTATCGCTCGCGCGCCGGGCTGGTGCTGCGCTCGGTCGGCGAATCGCCCGAGGCGGCGCACGCTCTGGGCTACCCGGTGCGCCGCATCCGCCTGCTGGCGGTGGTGGCGGGTGGGGCGCTGTGCGGGCTGGCGGGCGCCTACATCTCGGTGATCTACACCTCGCTGTGGGTCGAGGGCATGGTGGCCGGCAAGGGCTGGATCGCGCTGGCGCTCACCACCTTCGCCACCTGGCGGCCGGCGCGGGTGCTGCTCGGCGCGTACCTCTTCGGCGGCGTCACCATGCTGCAGTTCCACCTGCAGGGCAGCGGGGTCGAGGTGCCCAGCCAGTTCCTGAACATGCTGCCCTACCTGGCGACCATCGCGGTGCTGGCCCTGATCTCGCGCAACCCGGCGTGGATCCGCGCCAACATGCCGGCTTCGCTTGGTAAGCCGTTTTATCCCGGCACATAATTCGCGCTTTCCTGTTTTCCAAATTCCCAACCCCGACTCAGAGAAAAGAGAAGGCTCCGATGACCGACCTGAAGAAACGATCGCTGCTGCGCACGGGCGCGCTGGCCGCCCTGGCCGCCGCCACGCTGGCCGCCTGCGGCAAGAAGGAGGAAGCACCGGCACCGGCGGCTGCTCCGGCCCCGACGGCCGCCGCATCTGCGCCGGCCCCGGCGCCCAAGGCCGATCCGCTGAAGATCGCCTTCCTGTACGTCGGCCCGGTGGGCGACGGCGGCTGGACCTTTGCGCACGACAACGGGCGCAAGGCGGTGGAGAAGGAATTCGGCGACAAGGTCGCCACCAGCTTCGTCGAGAGCGTGAAGGAAGGCCCGGACGCCGAGCGCGTGATCCGCGACGTGGTGGGCCAGGGCAACAAGCTGGTGTTCGGCACCACCTTCGGCTACATGGACCCGATGGCCAAGGTGGCCGCGGACACCAAGGACGTGAAGTTCGAGCATGCCACCGGCTACAAGAGCGCCGAGAACATGCGCACCTACGACAGCCGCACCTACGAAGGCGCCTACATGGCCGGCGTGATCGCCGGCAAGATGACCAAGTCCAACGTGCTGGGCGTGGTGGGCTCGGTGCCGATCCCCGAGGTGATCCGCAACATCAACAGCTTCACCATGGGCGCGCAGTCGGTCAACCCGAAGATCAAGACCAAGGTGGCCTGGGTCGGCGAGTGGTTTGCGCCGCCCAAGGAAACCGAAGCCGCCACCGCGCTGATCAACGGCGGCGCCGACGTGCTGATGCAGAACACCGATTCGCCGGCGGTGCTGAAGACCGCCGAGAGCATGGGCAAGCGCGCCTTCGGCTGGGACAGCGACATGACCAGCTACGGCCCCAAGGCGCACCTGGGCTCGGCCGTCATCAACTGGGCGCCGTACTACACCAAGGCCGTGCGCGACGCGCTGGACGGCAAGTGGACCACCGGCCAGGCCTGGTGGGGCGTGAAGGAAGGCGCGATCGACTTCGTCTCGCTGGCCGCCGACGTGCCGGACGAAGCCAAGCAGCAGCTGGAAAAGGTGAAGTCCGGCCTGAAGGACGGCAGCTTCACGATCTGGAAGGGCCCGATCGTGGACAACACCGGCAAGGAAGTGCTGGCCAAGGACGCGGTCGCCGACGACAAATTCCTCACCGGCGTCAACTTCTACGTCAAGGGCGTGGAAGGCAAGGTGCCGGGCGACAAGAAGTAAATCGCTTTCCGGTGAACGACGAAGGGCTGCAGCGATGCAGCCCTTTTTCATTGGCGCCGTCGCCGCTTACAGCAGCAGATCGATGCCGCGCTGCGGCAGGTCGCCGTAGTACGCCTTGGCGCGCCGCACGCGCTCCAGGTCCTGCATGAGCTGGTCCAGTGCCGACGTGGCGCCGATGCCGCTGCGCCCGCGCGGCACGCGGTATTCGGGCGGCCTGACTTCGGGATCCGGCCGCTGCAGCTGCGGTTGGGCTGTGTGGAAGGACGGATCGACCATGGTCACTGTTTCGATGATTTGCCGCGCGGCTGCTGCGGCCCGGCGTTCGCGGGCCACACCAGCGCGGCAAAATGGGTCGGCGTGAACACCGGGTTGCGCGTGCGCGCCGACCAGGCATGGCGCAGGTAGGGCGTGAGGGACTCCACCCCGGTTCCCCAGCGGCTGCCGGCAGGCAGCAGTGCTTGCTGCTGCGGCGTCCGTTGCGGGGGGTGCTGGCTGGCCATGGGCTTGCATCATAGCCGCGCCCCATGTCGTACGGTTTGGTCGGAAATCACGCGGCGCACCTGCTCGAGCGCGGCCCCCAGCGTGTCCAGCGGAACCGAGCCCAAGGCGATGCGGATGGCGTGCGGCGTGTGCGCCGCCGTGGAGAACGGCTCGGCCGTGGACACGGAAATCCGGTGGCGCAGCAACGCGGCCGCGACGGCATCGGCGCGCACCTCCTGCGGCAGCGGAAGCCACAGGAAATACGACGACGGATGGCCCAGCCGTTTCAGCCGGCCCAGGTGCTCGGCGGCGATGGCCTGCCGCAGCGCCGCGTCCTCGCGCTTGCGCAGTTCCAGGCGGGCGACCGTGCCGTCGTCCAGCCAGCCGCAGGCGAGCGCCGTCATCACGCCCGGCGTGTTCCAGGTCGTGGCGCGGATCGCGCGCGCGATGCCGGGCACCCACTCGGGCGGCGCGGCGACGAAGCCGACCCGCAAGCCCGTGGCGATGCTTTTGGAGAAGCCCGAGACATAGACCGTCGTCTCGGGCGCGAGCGCGGCCAGCGGCGCCGGCGAATCGGCCGCGAGGAAGGCATAGGCGGCGTCTTCGATGATGAGCAGGCCGTGCTCGCGCGCGATTGCGACTAGCGCGCGCCGCCGGCTGGCGCCCATCACCCAGCCGAGTGGGTTGTGCAGCGTCGGCATGGTGTAGACGGCGCGCACCTTGCGGCGCCGGCACAGCGCGGCCAGCGCGCCCAGGTCGGGGCCGGCACCCGCAGCGGGGATTGGCGCGAGTTCCAGCCGAAGTGCCTGCGCCAGCACCTTGAAGCCCGGGTAGGTCAGCGCATCGGC
Source organism: Ramlibacter sp. (assembly GCF_013697775.1). Lineage (GTDB taxonomy): Bacteria > Pseudomonadota > Gammaproteobacteria > Burkholderiales > Burkholderiaceae_C > Ramlibacter. Next base: position 14,632 of record NZ_JACCWG010000382.1, read on the forward strand.
CGCGACCACGTCGCCTGGTTTCAGCAGCGCCATGGCGGTGGTCGCCAGGCCGTGCTGGGCGCCGTCGACCAGCAGGACCTGCTCGCCCGCCACCCGCAGGCCGCGCGCCGCCAGGTGGCGGGCCACGCCAGCGCGTTCATGTGGGCGGCCGCCATGCGGCTGGTAGCGCAGCAGGGCTTCCAGGTCGCCGGTGGAGGCCAGCTGGCGCAGGCCGGCGCGCAGCATGTCGGCCTGGCCGGGCAGGCTGGGGTAGTTGAAGCTCAGGTCCA
>NZ_JACCWG010000389.1 GCF_013697775.1 Ramlibacter sp.
CAGCTGGCGAGGGTCGCCATCGCCCGCGTCGCCGCGGCCCCGAGGCTCTCGACGGACACTGCCGAAATCGTTTCGCGCGCGCTGTCCGCCGGTTGAGGCTTGCCATGGCGACGTCCAGGAGCAGGAAGAACGCGTTCTACGCGCAGTCGGGCGGCGTGACGGCGGTGATCAACGCGTCGGCGTGCGGCGTGATCGAGACGGCGCGCGCGCATCGCGACGTCATCGCCAACGTCTACGCCGGCAGGAACGGCATCATCGGCGCGCTCACCGAGGAGCTGATCGACACCGGCAAGGAATCGGCGGCGGCGATCCGCGCGCTTCGCACGACGCCGGCGGGCGCGTTCGGCTCGTGCCGCTACAAGCTGAAATCGCTCGACAAGAACCGGCGCGAGTACGAGCGGTTGATCGAGGTCTTCCGCGCCCACGACATTGCCTGGTTCTTCTACAACGGCGGCGGCGATTCCGCCGACACCTGTTTCAAGGTCAGCCAGCTGTCGCAGTCGATGGGCTACCCGCTGCAGGCGATCCACGTCCCGAAGACGGTCGACAACGACCTGCCGATCACCGACTGCTGCCCCGGCTTCGGCTCGGTGGCCAAGTACGTGGCGGTATCGGCGCTGGAAGCCTCGTTCGACGTGCGCTCGATGGCCAAGACCTCGACCAAGGTGTTCGTGCTGGAAGTGATGGGCCGCCACGCCGGCTGGATTGCCGCGGCCGGCGGGCTGATCGAGGACCACGGCATTCCGGTGGTGGTGCTGCTGCCCGAAGTGGAATTCGACGAGAAGAAATTCATCGCGCGCGTGGACGAACTGGTCAAGCAGCACGGCTTCTGCACGGTGGTGGTGTCCGAAGGCTGCCACCACCCGGACGGCACCTTCCTCGCCGAGCAGGGCACGCGCGACGCCTTCGGCCATGCGCAGCTGGGCGGCGCCGCGCCGGTGGTCGCCAACATGGTCAAGCAGGCGCTGGGCCACAAGTTCCACTGGGCGGTGGCCGACTATCTGCAGCGCGCGGCGCGCCACATCGCCTCCAAGACCGACGTGAAGCAGGCCTACGAACTCGGCGCCGCCGCGGTGAAGCTGGCGCTGAAGGGCCACAACGCCGTGATGCCCACCATCGACCGTGTCAGCGATGCGCCCTACCGCTACAAGATCGGCGTGGCGCGGCTGGCGGACGTCGCCAACGTCGAGAAGTTCATGCCGCCGAACTTCATCACCAAGGACGGCTTCGGCATCACCGAGGCCTGCAAGCGCTACCTGCGCCCGCTGATCCAGGGCGAGGACTATCCCCGCTACAAGGACGGCATGCCGGTGTACGCCACGCTGAAAAACGTGGCCGTGCCGAAGAAGCTGCCTGCCTTCGAGCTGCGCTGACAAAAAAGCATTTCCCATCCAGGAGAGCGAATGTCCCCCAAGGTGTCCCTCACCCGCTACCTGGTCGAAAAGCAGCATGTCGACGGGCGCATCCCGCCCGAGCTGCGCCTGCTGCTCGAAGTGGTGGCGCGCGCCTGCAAGAGCATCAGCCACGCGGTGAACAAGGGCGCGCTGGGCGGCGTGCTGGGCTCGGCGCACAGCGAGAACGTGCAGGGCGAGGTGCAGAAGAAACTGGACATCATCGCCAACGAGGTGCTGATCGAGGCCAACGAATGGGGCGGCCACCTGGCGGCCATGGCCAGCGAGGAAATGGACGGCATCTACGTGGTGCCCAACCGCTATCCGCAGGGCGAATACCTGCTGCTGTTCGACCCGCTGGACGGCTCGTCGAACATCGACGTGAACGTCAGCATCGGCACCATCTTCAGCGTGCTGAAGAAACCCGACGACGCCGGCCAGGGAGTCAGCGAACAGGATTTCCTGCAAGCCGGCAGCAGGCAGGTGGCGGCCGGCTACTGCATCTACGGCCCGCAGACCACGCTGGTGCTGACCGTGGGCGACGGCGTGGTGATGTTCACGCTGGACCGCGAGCAAGGCTCCTTCGTGCTGACCGAGGAGGACGTGCGCATTCCCGAGGACACCAAGGAATTCGCCATCAACATGAGCAACATGCGGCACTGGGCTGCGCCCGTGCGCCGCTACATCGACGAATGCCTGGCCGGCAGGGAAGGCCCGCGCGGCAAGGACTTCAACATGCGCTGGATCGCCAGCATGGTGGCCGACGTGCACCGCATCCTCACGCGCGGCGGCGTGTTCCTCTATCCATGGGACAAGCGCGAGCCCGACAAGCCCGGCAAGCTGCGCCTGCTGTACGAGGCCAACCCCATGGGCTGGCTGATCGAGCAGGCCGGCGGCGCCGCCACCGACGGCAAGCAGCGCATCCTGGACATCGCACCCGCGAAGCTGCACCAGCGCGTGAGCGTGATCCTGGGCAGCAGGAACGAGGTCGAGCGGGTCACCGGCTACCACCGGGACTGAGAAAACCGGCGACGGACATCGCCTCGCTCAGCGGCCCTCGCCGAGCGCCGCGATGTCCACATGCGCGCTCAGGTAGTCCAGCACGGCGCGCACCCGCGCCGGCAGGCGGTCCGGGCGGCCCTGGTAGACGGCGTGCAGCGGCGCCGTGTCGCCCGGGTTGAAGCGCTCCAGCACCTTGACCAGACGACCTGCGCGCAGGTCGTCGCCCACGTGGTACATCGACAGGCGGGCCAGGCCGTGGCCCAGCAGCGCCAGGTGGCGCAGCGTTTCGCCGTCGCCCGCGCGCACGTTGCCCTGCTCCGCAATCTCCACCAGCCGGCCGCGCACGCGGAACGGCCACGCCGGCTGCGCGCGCCGGTAATTCCAGCCCAGTCGGTTGAGCGCCAGCAGATCTTCCGGACGCGCAGGCGTGCCGTGCCGCGCCAGGAACGCGGGCGAGGCCACCACCGCCTGCGGCGTTTCGCCCAGCGGACGCGCCACCAGGCTGGACGCCGGCAGCGGCCCCCAGCGCACGGCGATGTCCGCGCGCGCCTCCATCAGGTCGACTACGCGGTCGGTGAGCGTGATGTCCAGCACCAGCTCGGGCCACTGCGCGGTAAGCGCCGGCACCAGCGGCAGCAGGGCGCGGTGGCCGAACGAATTGCTGGCGTTGATGCTCACCCGGCCCCGCGGCGCACCCGCCGCGACGCTGCGCTCGGCCTCGTCCAGGTCGGCCAGCACGCGCCGGCTGCGCTCATGGAACTGCACGCCTTCCGCGGTGAGCTGCAGCTGGCGGGTGGAGCGCTGCACCAGCCGCACGCCCAGTCGCGCCTCCAGCCGGGTCAGCAGCTTGCTCAGCGCCGACGGGCTCATGCCGAGGTGGCGCGCCGCCGCCGACAGGCTGCCGCGCTCGGCTACCTGTGCGAAGGCCTCCATGTCGGCAAAGCGGTTGGCGTCGGGACGCGGCATGGTTGATTCCTGAATTCAAGTCACAAGTGCATGTCGCTGGTGCATTCTAGTCAGCAGCGACCGTGGACCGCACAGTACGGCATCCGTCATTCCTGCGCACCACGACATGCCTCTCGCCCTCTTCGCCCTCACCGCCGGCGCCTTCTGCATCGGCACCACGGAATTCGTCATCATGGGCCTGCTGATGCAGGTGGGCGCCGACCTGCACGTGTCCATCACCACGGCGGGACTGCTCATCTCCGGCTACGCGCTGGGCGTGGCCGCCGGCGCGCCGGTGCTGAGCCTGCTCACGCGCAGGCTGCCGCGCAAGACGGTGCTGATGGCGCTCATGGCCATCTTCACGCTCGGCAACATCGCCTGCGCGCTGGCGCCGTCCTACGGCTTGCTCATGGCGGCGCGCATCCTGACCTCGCTGGCCCATGGCACTTTCTTCGGCGTCGGCGCGGTGGTGGCCGGCGAGCTGGTCGCGCCCCATCGGCGGGCCTCGGCCATTGCGCTGATGTTCCTCGGCCTCACCGTGGCCACGGTGGCGGGCGTGCCGGCCGGCGCCCTGCTGGGGCTGCACTATGGATGGCGCGCCGCCTTCGGGGCCGTCGCCGTCCTTGGGCTGGTCGCGTTGCTGCTGCTGGCCTGCCTGCTGCCGCGCACGCCGGCGCCGCTGTCCACCTCGCTCGGCGAAGAGCTCGCCGTGCTGCGCCGGCCCGCGGTGCTGGCCGGCCTAGCGATGACGGTGCTCGGCTTCGCGGGCGTGTTCTGCGCCTACACCTACATCCAGCCGCTGCTGGTGCAGGTGACCGGCCTGTCGCAGCAGGCCGTGTCGGTGGTGCTGCTGCTGTTCGGCGTGGGCCTGGTGATCGGCAACCTGCTGGGCGGAAAAGCCGCGGACCGCGCGCCCGTTGCCTCGGTGCTGGTATCGCTGGCGCTGCTGGCAGCGGTGCTGGCGGTGCTGCCGCTGGTGATGCACAGCGGCTGGGCCGTCGGTCTTTATGTCGGCGTGCTCGGTGCGGCGGCATTCGCCACCGTGGCGCCGCTGCAGATGCGCGTGCTCAAGGGCGCGCAGGGCGCCGGCCAAACGCTGGCGTCCAGCCTGAACATCGCCGCCTTCAACGTCGGCAACGCGCTGGGCGCCTGGCTGGGCGGGCGGATGCTGGACAGCGCCTGGGGCTTCGATGGGCTCGGCGCGGCCGGTGCCGCCGTCACGCTGCTGGGGCTGGGTACCGCGGTGGCCGAATGGCGCCTCAGCGCGCGCCGTGCGCCCCCGCCAGCGCATCCCACAGCGCCCGTGCCGCGCGCGACGCGGCAGGCGCCCGGCGCATGATGGCCACGAACTGCACCGCGTAGCCGCAGTCCGCCGGCCCGATGCGCCGCATGTTGCCGGCCTGCACGAAAGACTCGGCGTAGTGGCCGGGCAGAAAGCCCACATAGCAGCCCGACAGGATCAGCGTGGCCACGCCTTCCTGGTCGGTGACGGAAGCGCGGCGGCGCAGGCCGAAGCGGTGCGCCGCCTCCATGTTGGGCGAGTGGAAGGTCAGGCCGGCGTAGTCGCAGTCGCGCACCGCGTCCCAGTCGCAGGCCGCGCCGCCATTCGCCGCAAACAGCGGATGGCGCTGTCCGCAGTACAGGTGCATTTCCTCGCCGAACAGCGGCAGGTAGTCCAGGCTGTCGGAGCGCCGGTGGTCGGGCACCACGGCAATCGCCACGTGGCCGTCGATGACGCCGGCCTCCAGGTCGTTCAGGGTGCCCACGGTCACGTCCAGCGCCACCTGCGGCGCCTGCTGCCGGAACGCGCGCACGGCGTCGGCGATGCGCGCGGCCGGGTTGCTCACCGTCTTGTCGAACAGGCCCAGGCCCAAGGTGCCGACCAGCTCGGCGTGCAGGTCGCCCACGCCGGTGCGGAACGCGTCCATCGCGCCCAGCAGCTGCAGCGCGCCCTGGTAGACGCGCTGGCCCTCGGGCGTGAGCGCGAAGCCGCCGCGCCCGCGCCGGCACAGCACCAGGCCCAGCCGCTCTTCCAGGTCCTTGACGTGGCGGCTGACGGTGGAGCGGCCGATGTTCAGCTCCAGCTCGGCAGCGGACAGGCCGCCGCACTCCACCACCGCCTTGAAGATCTTCAGCAGGCGGATGTCGCTGTCGCTGACCTGGCCCAGCAGGGCTTTCTTGACCATGAAAGTTTCAATCCCATGAAACTGAACTGTGAATCACAGCAGTTTACGCACGAAACCGGCAAGCGCAGCATGCGCTCCATGAACCTCCATGACCTGCCCTCGATCGCCCCGGCGCTCACCGCCGCCCAGCTGGACGCCTACTGGATGCCGCAGACCGGCAACCGCCAGTTCAAGCAGGACCCGCGCATCATGGTGGAGGCACAGGGCTGCTACTACCGCGACGCGGCCGGCCGCCAGGTGTACGACGGCCTGTCTGGCCTGTGGACCTGCGGCCTGGGCCATGGCCGCGAAGAAATCGCGCAGGCGGTGGCGGCGCAGCTGACGCGGCTGGACTTCGCGCCGGCCTTCCAGTACGGCCACCACGGCGCGTTCCAGCTCGCCGAGCGCGTCGCCGCACGCATGCCCGAGGGCCTGGACCGCGTGTTCTTCACCAACTCCGGCTCCGACGCCGTGGACACCGCGCTGAAGATGGCGCGCGCCTACTGGCGGCTGAAGGGCCAGGCCGGCAAGACGCGGCTGATCGGCCGCGCCAAGGGCTACCACGGCGCCAATTTCGGTGGCATCAGCGTCGGCGGCATCGTGGGCAACCGCAAGATGTTCGGCGAGGGCGTGGCGGCCGACCACCTGCCGCACACCCTGATGGCGCAGAACGCGTTCAGCCGCGGCATGCCCGAGCACGGCGCGCACCTGGCCGAAGAACTGCAGGAACTGGTGAACCTGCACGACGCCTCCACCATCGCCGCCGTGATCGTCGAGCCTTTTGCCGGCTCGGCCGGCGTGATCGTGCCGCCCAAGGGCTACCTGCAGCGGCTGCGCCAGCTGTGCGACCAGCACGGCATCCTGCTGATCTTCGACGAGGTGATCACCGCCTTCGGCCGCACCGGCGCCTGGACCGGCTCGGAAGCCTTCGGCGTGACGCCCGACCTGATCTGCTTCGCCAAGCAGGTCACCAACGGCGCCATCCCCATGGGCGGCGTGGTGGCAAAGAGCGAGCTGTACCAGACCTTCCTGGACGCGGGCGGCCCGCCCTACGCCATTGAATTCGCGCACGGCTACACCTACTCCGCGCACCCGGTGGCCTGCGCCGCCGGCATCGCCTCGCTGGACCTGCTGGAGCGCGAGAACGCGGTCCAGCGCGTGCGCGAGCTGGCGCCGCATTTCGAAAACGCGGTGCACTCGCTCAAGGGCGCCAAGCACGTCACCGACATCCGCAACTGCGGCCTGGCGGCCGGCCTGACCCTGGCGGCCCTGCCGGGCGAGCCGGCACGGCGTCCGTTCGAAGTCGCCATGCGGCTGTGGGAGAAAGGCTTCTACGTGCGCTACGGCGGCGACACGCTGCAGATGGCGCCGGCCTTCATCACCACGCCGGCGGAGCTCGATGCGATGGTGAACGCGGTGGGCGAAGCGCTGAACGCGCAGGACTGAGAACCTTCAGCCGAGGCCGTTCGCCCTGAGCCGCTCGCCCGAGACCGTTCGCCCTGAGCCTGTCGAAGGGCCTCCTCAGCTTGCCGTCACCTGCGCGCGCGCGACGATCGCGTCCGCGCGCGCCTTGCCGCAGCGCGGGCAGATGCCGCACGAAACCGTCGAAGCCGGGGTGCTGGCCGGCGACGGATGCGAAGTCGGCGAACAGCGCATCGCGGCAGGAAACGTCCTTGCGCATGGCGCGGCGCACGTCCATGCACATCATGTTGGCCGTGCCTTCCCACACGCTGTTGAGCGGCGCCTCGCGGTAGATGCGCGCCATCGGGTTCTCCTCGACGAAGCCGTTGCCACCGTGGCACTGCAGTGCCTCGTAGGCCACGGCCGGCGCGCGCGAGCAGTTGAAGAACTTGGCCATGGGCGTGGCGACGCGCGCGAACGCGGTCTCCACGGCATCAGCGCCGATGGCGTCGGTGGCGCGCGCCACGCGCAGCGCCAGCAGCGTGGCGGCCTCCACCTCCACCGCCATGTCGGCCAGCACGTTGGCCTGCATCGGCTGCTGCGCCAATGGGGTGCCGAAACCGTGCCGCGTGCCGTTGTGGTTCAGCGCCAGGGTCAGCGCCTGGCGCATCAGGCCGGCCGAGCCGACGGCGAAGTCCAGCCGCGTGAGGTGCGCATGCGACAGGATCTCGCGGATGCCGCCGCCTTCCGGCCCGACGCGAATGGCCAGCGTGCCGGCCAGCTCGATTTCGCTGGACGCGTTGGACCGGTTGCCCGCCTTGTCCTTCAGCCGCTGGATGAAAAAGCGGTTGAAACTGCCGTCGGGCAGCGTGCGCGGCAGGAAGAAGCACGTCACCCCGCCCTGCACTTTCGCCAGCGTGAAAAAGCCGTCGGACTGCGGTACCGAGCAGAACCACTTGTGGCCGGTCAGTTCGTACCAGTGCGCGGTGGCGCCGTGGTAGTCGGCCGACTGCGAGAACGCTGCCGTGGTCTGCGTCTGCCGCAGGTCCGAGCCGCCCTGCTTTTCCGTCATGGCGTAGCCGATCACCACGGCGGGCTTGTGCGCCACCTCCCTGCGGCTGAACTCGTAGCCGGTGCCGCGCACCTTGTCGGCCCAGATCTTCAGCGCCGGCTCGTGCTGGAAGCCCGCGTACGACGCGTAGGCCATGCCGGTGGGACAGCCGACGCCGTGCTCCACCTGGTTCCACAGGTACGACTGCACGGCGCGCGCCACGTGCGGATGCGGCCCCTTCGCGTTCCATGCCAGCGAATGCACCTCGTGCTTCCAGGCCAGCTCCATCAGCGCGTGCCAGGCCGGATGGAAGTCCACCCAGTCGATGCGGCTGCCGTAGCGGTCGTGCGTCTTGAGCTCGGGCACGTGCTTGTTGGCCAGGCGCGCGAGCTCCTGCACTTCGGCGTCGCCGGCGAGCTGGCCGAGCGCGGACGCGCAGCGCGCGGCCCAGGGCGCGTCGCGCAGCAGCGCGGCTTTCAGCACCACGTCGCCGTCGAAGGCGTTGAAGCCGGCGGCGGGCGCGGCCTGGTTCTCCACCACGTGCGTGGCATGGCGGAGAGCAGCCGCCGGCGCGGGCTGCAGTTGTCCGGGTGCGATGGAAGCGTTCATGCGGCTTTGCGTGTGGCGTGTCGGGACGGGAGAGAAGACGAAGAGGACGCGGACGGCAGCCGCGCGACGCGGCCGCGCGGTGCGCCAATGCCAGCGCAGCACAGGTTGGCGATCTCGCCCGCCAGGTCCTGCACGGCCAAGGAGTCCTGGCCGCCGGCCGCGCCGAAGTCGGCGTTCAGCGGCGACAGCGGGCCGATCAGCCCTTCCATGAAGCCACCGACGATGACGGTGGCCGCGATGCGGGCATCGACGCAGGCGCGGAAATCACCCGCGGCCTGGCCGTCGCGCACGATGCGCACGATCTGCTCGCTGATGGCGTGGCGGTACGTGAGGCGTGCCTGGTCGATCTCCGGCTCGCACGGTTCGGCGATCAGCGCGTAGGCGAGCCGCCGGTTGCGCATGGCGCGCTGCACGAAGGCTGTGACGGCCGCATGCAGGCGCTGCGCCGGCCGCCCGGCGCCGTCCGCGATGGCACGCATCACGTCCACCTCGCGCTGCGACACGGTGGACAGCACCTCCACGCACAGATGCGCCTTGGACGGGAAATAGCGGTAGACGGTGCCAGTGGCCAGGCCCGCGGCGGCAGCCACGTGGCTGACCTGCGCGTTGGGCCAACCGCCCTCTCCCACCAGCGTGCGCGCGGCGGCCAGGATGCGGTTGCGGTTGTCGGCAAGGCGCGCTTCGACACTGTCGGTGCGGCGGTAGGCCATGGAATGAATTGCAGTTCAAGAGCAATGAACTGTAGTTCACTTCTTTGGTGGGGCGCAAGGACCGGGACGCATGCGCGAACAACGGCGCGGCAGCGGCGGCCTGGCTGAGCACCGCTTGAAGAGGTCTGCTCTGGCCGGAAGCAGCCGTGAACCGGAATCACATAGAAAACGCCGCCACACCTGGCGATGTGGCGGCGCTGACAGGGCTGTAGTTGTAGCTTGCGCTATTTCGAGTAGGTCCCGCTGCACGCACCTCCCGAGGCAAGCTCCAGTTTGGCGACGGCAACCTTGCCTTGCTCGTCGGTCATCGCTTCCAGATTCGCGCCACCCTTGACCAGCCCCAACTTGATGAATTGGCGGTAAAAGTAGTTCTTGCCGGCTTCCACCATGATGGCCAGATCGTTCGGGGAGAACTCGGACTCGGTAGAGAGCGTGTGCTTGCCCGGAGACGCTTCCGTGTAGAAGAAGGTGTCCGGCGCAGACTCGCCGACGCACTTGCCATCCAGCCAGACATCCTTCTTCAGCGCCTTGCCGACGAAGCTGTCCCGATAAACATAGATGCCCGCCATGCCTGCTGGGGGGGCGGCAAATTGCTTTGCTTTGGCGGACGCCTCTTTGGATTCCATCTTCACGGACGCGCAGCCAGCCAACAGCGCTATGACGATCATGCTCGATGCGAGCTTCTTCATAAGACCCTCTCTCCTTCTTTGTACCCAGGACTGTAATCGATCCGATTCGTCCGCTTCCGACCCTTAGCGGGCGTCGGTGCCGCGGTTCGTCCTACCCCGCCCCATGGCACTTCTTGTATTTCTTCCCGCTACCGCAGGGACAGGGGTCGTTGCGCCCCACCTCTTGCGCCTTGCGCACCGGACCGGTCCGCGGGCCCAAGCTGCGCCACAACTGCCGCAGCGAATAGACAGCCCAGATCGCCGCGGCGACCTGGTCGAGGCGCGCATCGCTCACGCTTGGCGGCCCGTCCTCGGCGTACATGGACACGGTGGGTTCGCTGGTGTCGTCTTCCGTCAGCGCGACGATGTCCTCGAGCGCCGCGTCCAGCATTTCCGCCGCCTCGGCGTCGCGCGGAGGCAGCCAGTCTTCGGGCCAGCTCTCCACGGCGTACATGAATCCCAGGGCCCACACCTGCGCATACGCGGGCAGGTCTTGCAGGTCGTTGTCGGCGCGCTGCTCGGCCGGTAGCGCGAGGACAGCGCCGCGCGTGTCCAGGGCCTCGGGGTGGTAGGTCCGCTCGTCTTCCAGTTCCTCCACCGGCTGGTCCAGCGCGAACGCGATTTCCTCCCAGCGCCGGCGCCAGCGCCAGACGAACTCCATATGCTCCATGGGCCGGAAGTGGTCGCCCAGCAGCACCGGCCAGTAATCATCGGCAGGGACTTCGCGGCGCGTGCAGACCAGGGCTGCCAGGAAGCCCTCGCAGAACTCCCACTGCGGGATTTCCTCGTGCTGCTCGCGCATGTGGTCGAGTTCATCGTCGAGCGCGTCGAAGTCTTCAGGAGTGAGCGGGCCGGGGTGGGCGGGAACGTTCGTCAAGGCGGAGTCCAGGGCAAGCGGAGGCGGGCATTATCCCGCCGCCGTGCATTCCGGTGGCTCGAGCAGACGCCCAAGCTGATCGCTAGTGTGGTGCGCGCCTCTGTTCTGTACTTATCGTGAGATCGCAGCCAATGCAGCCTTGGCTCTGGTGACCTTGGCCAGGATGTCCGAAGCACTGGCTGTCCAGATGAATGGTTTGGGGTTGT
>NZ_JACCWG010000402.1 GCF_013697775.1 Ramlibacter sp.
GAACGCGTCGAAGGTGTCGCCGGCCAGCGGCGCGCCGCCCGAGCCGCAGATGCGCACGCGCGACCAGTCGGTGCGCGGCGTGCGCGGGCTGGCGGCCAGCGCGGAATACATCATGGGCACGCCGAAAAAAAGCGCCACGTCTTCGCCCTCGACGTCCCGCAGCGTGCGGTCGGTGTCGAAGCCGGCGCGCAGCAGCATCTTCAAGCCGCAGGCGACCGACAGGCACATCAGCGCCAGGCCGAACACATGCGACAGCGGCAGCACCACCAGCAGCACGCGGCCCGGGTCCACAGCATCGCCGGTCCACAGGCGCATCGCATGCGGGACCGCGCTGAAGTTGCCGTGCGTGAGCATCGCGGCCTTCGGCGCGCCGGTGGTCCCGCCCGTGTATTGCAGCACCGCGACCTCGTCGCGCGCGCATTCACGCACCAGTGGGTCCAGCTCGCCGCCATCGGACGCCAGTGGCGCCAGCGCCGCATCGTCCTCGTCCACCGCGATGCAGCGCATCGCACGCGCCGCCCCATCCGCCGGCGCGAGCGCCGCTCGGAACTGCTCGCTGGTGACCAGCACGTCGACCCGCGCGTCTTCCAGCTGGTGGCGCAGCTGCGCGAGCGCCGTGCTCGCGCTCAGGTTCACCACGCGGCCGCCGGCCATCAGCACGGCATAAAAGCAGATCGCGTGGCAGGGCGTGTTCTTCAGCAGCAGCGCCACGTGCGAACCCGCCCCCACGCCGAGGTCGCGCAGGCCGCGCGCCACGCGTGCGCAGCGCTCGCGCAGCTGCGCGAAGGTGAGCGTGGCCTGGTCGGAGTCGATCGCGACCGCGTCGGGCCAGCGGCGCGCCGCCGCTTCCAGGTCCTCGTCGAGGAACCGCGGCGTCAGCGGTGCGTTCCAGCTCTCGTCGGCGGGATACAGCGCGGTCCAGGGGGCAGGTGCTTGCATGGGGTCGTCGTCTCCGGTGTGATCCGGTCGAGCATTCCCCAGTGCCTCGGCGCGCGTCAATTCGCCAAATGTGATGGTGCGCGCGCAGGTGCTCCTCACTATTGACGAATTGACGGTACGGCGCGCGGAAAACAAGATGCCCTCCGACCTTGCGGCATGCGTCGTGCAGCGCGCAAAGGCCTTCTTCGCAACGCATCAGGAGAGCACAGTGGAAGTTCTAGACTCGCCCGTTTCCGCCGCACCCGAGCAGTCGTCGCTGCAGGCGCGCACCCGCATGGTCCACCGCGGGCTCGCCGCCGACGACGTGGTCGTCGCCTTCGGCATGATGGCCGCCGGCGCGCTGGACGACGGCGCCGAGACCCGGCTGCGCGCCGCCACCGCCCCGGAGCTGCCGGCGCTCATCGGCACGCTGCTGGACGAAGGCGCCATCGACCCCGCCAAATGGGCCGACCTGCACCGCGCGTGGTACCGCTGGCGGATTCCGCTGGGCGTGTCGTCGCTGGTGTGGTGGCACCTGCATTGCCGCGCCTACGGCAAGGCGGGGAACCTGGCCGCCGCGTCGGACCTCGTGGAGTCCTGGATCCAGGCGATCGACGCCGCGCCGCCGGGCAAGCGCGCGCAGGTCAGCGCCGCGTTCACCGGCCTGGCCGCCGAGCGCGTGGTGGCGCTGCGCGACGACATCACCGGGCTGGACGCCTTCGTGTCCGCGGTGCGCTACGGGGTGACGCTGCTGGCCGTGCCCGACGCGCAGGCGCTCGACGCGCTGCGCCGCGAGCGCGTCTCCATTCTCATGACCGACATCGAAGCCGGCGGACCGGTGCCGCTGGGCCTGCCCGCCGTCCAGTCGCGCGCGGCCAGCCTGCGTGCGCTGTGCTACGGCCGCGCGCCGCGCTTCGCGCAGCAGTCCACCCTGCTCAACGAGCTCTGGTCCACCATGCCGGTGGAGGAGCGCACCTTCGTGCTGGTGCACCTGGAGCAGAAGATCGCCAGCCTGGAGATCGTGCGCCTGAGCCACGGCGGCCGCGTGCTGGACAATGGCGAGATCGCCGGCGTGCTGGCCGCCTGCCGCGCGCAGGAGCCGTCGCGCTGGTCGCCGCTGGAGATGCGCATCGCCTCGTTCGCCTGGGCCTGGCAGGAAGCCGGCTTCTCGGTGCACGAGCTGAACCAGACCGAGCTGAGCGTGCAGCTGCTGGTGCTGCTGATGGAGCACCGCGTCGGCCAGTACCAGCGCCACGTGACGATGGACGTGCCGCAGCAGCTGCCGCTGCCGGAGCTGGCGCGCCGCTACGGGCCGCTGCGCGTCGCACTGGAGCGCAGCCAGCAGCGCTGCCTGTATTTCGACGGCGGCAACTGGGAGCGCCGCGAATTCCTGCTGGACAAGGCCGCCAGCATGCGCCACTACGCGATTCCCGCGCCGCTGGCGGAATGCTTCGAGCGCAACTTCGGCGGCTCGCTGCAGCCCGGAAGCTCGCCCGCGCAATGGCGCCAGTACGTCGCCGCGCGCATCGAGGCCGGCAAGACGCCGACCGAGCTGATGATCGGCCTGGCGGAATGGGCGGCCAACACCGACGACCTGCCGGTCGACTACGCGGTGTTCGACGTGCCGGTCGGCGTCAAGCTCGACCGGCCGTGGGACCTGGAGATCGAGGAGATCTTCTGCTACACCGGGCTGCGCGCCGACTTCGAGGCGCGCGAGAAGGCGGTGCCACTGGGCGCGGTGGGCATCGCGAACGCCCTGGGGCAGCGCATGCGCTACAACGCGGTGAAGAAGGCGCAGAACTACGCGTTGGTCAAGCACATGACGCCGCAGTCGTTCCTGCTGCCCGACATCTCGGTTGCCGAGGACGCGCACCACGGCGGCCACTACGCCTCGGGCATCCGGCATGCCTGCCGCGTGCCGATTTCGGTGGGCTACCGCGGCAGCGCCTGGCGCGGCATCGCCGACGTGCGGCTCAGCCGCGCCGACTACGCGTACGACCGGCGCTTTCGCGAAGAGGAATTGGAGGTCGCGCTGCGCTACGGCATCTGGGCCAAGGCCATCGCCGACGAAGCCTATGCGCGCGACATGCTGTTCGACAGCAAGTACTGCGTGAACCTCGACGACGGCCGCGACGTGGCCGGCTCGCTCGGGAGGCCCGCATGAGCGCCGCCGGCAACAACGAACGCGTGATCGACGGGCGCCGCTACCTGGCCATCGAGCACCGGGGGCGCCCGCTGCTCATCGCCGCCGTCTGCCCGCACAAGGCCGCGCCGATGCGCGAAGCCACCATCGACGGCGACTACATCGTGTGCAGCCACCACTGCGCCACCTTCGACCTGCGCACCGGTGCCTGGGTGCGCGGGCCCAAGTGCGGCGACCTCGCGATCCGCTGCCCCGAGGCGAGCACGGCAGCCGCCTGAGGCGCATCCGCGCCGCTTTCCTTTTTCTTGCCGGCACCGCCCACGCGGCGGCGCCCATGTCACCGCGCGGCATGCGCCGCGCCCTGGAGAACCATCGATGGCATTCGTCATTACCGAGCCTTGCATCGGCGTCAAGGACGGCGCCTGCATGAAGGCTTGCCCCGTCAACTGCATCGAGGGCCGCCCGGGCGACCCCATGCTCTACATCGACCCCACGCGCTGCATCGACTGCGACGTCTGCGCCATGGTCTGCCCGGTCTTCGCGGTGTTCCCCGAAAACCTGGTGCCGGAGAAATGGGCGCATTTCAAGGACGTCAACCGCGACTACTTCGCCGATGGCGGCACAGGAGCCCCGCATGGCAGCGCCGAGTAGATCCGCGGCGAACGCCCCGCGCAGCGCGGCGCGCGCCGAGATCGAGGACAAGTGCCGCGAGCTGCAGGCCCGGCTGACGGCCCACCCGTTCCTGCGGCGCTGCGCCGACGGCTCGGTGACCGAGGCCGAGCTGCATTCCTTCCTGATCCAGCAGAGCAAGTACTCCAGCTACTTCACGCGCTACCTGTGCGCGCTGATCTCCCGGCTGGAGGACGGCGACGCCGTGCTGAAGCTGGCGCAGAACCTGTGCGAGGAGCTGGGATTCGGCGACTCGCAGGAGCTGCCGCATTCGCAGATGTACGCGCGCATGCTGTCGGATTTCGGCCTGCAGCCGCAGCGCCACGCCACCGCCCCGGAAACGCAGGCGCTGATCGACACCATGTTCGACCTGTGCGGCCGCCCGGCCGGCGCGGCCGGCCTGGGCGCGCTGTGCCTGGGCGCCGAAGCGGTGGTGCCGGACTTCTATTCGCACGTGATCGCGGGCTTTCGCAGCAGGAACTACCCGGATGCGGCGCTGCGCTTCTTCGCCATCCACGTGGACTGCGACGACGGCCATGCCACCACCATGTTCGAGGTGATCGAGCAGGTCATGGAGCGCTCGCCCGACGCGCGCGCGGAGGTCTTCGGCGCGGCCGACGTCGCCATCACGGCGCGGTTGCGGATGCTGGACGCCATCGAACGGGCGGCGCCATGAGCCGCGCCGCGTTCGCCTCGCGCGATTTCGCCGCGGTGCCCGGCGTGCTGCGGGCCGACGACGACGAAACGCAGCGCCTGCTGCACGCCGACGTGCTCGGCACCGGAGACGGCGGCGGCTCCGACGCCTTCTCAGGCCAGCGGCACCACCTGGTGCGCGTGGTCGACCTGCCCAGCCGCGTGCTGAGCATGACCATCGGCGGGCTGGAGCCGGGCCAGGGCACGCGCATGCACCGGCACAACTACGAAACCATCCTCTACATCCTGCTGGGCACCGGCGTGTCCACCATCGGCGGGCGGGAGGTGCCGTGGCGTGCCGGCGACGCGGTGTACATCCCGGTGTGGGCCTGGCACGCGCACCGCAACCTCAGCGCGACCGAAGAGGCGCTGTACGTCGCCGCGGAGAACGCGCCGATGCTGCAGAACCTGGGCATCGCGCTGCGCGAAGAAAAATAAGGGAGCAACCATGTCGCAAACGCGAGAGCAGCCGCAAGCGGCGCCAGCGCAGCCGCCGCAGTTCATGGGCTTCGACGTGCAGCCGGTGCTGGGCGTGCGCCACTGGAGCGACCGCGTGTTCAGCCTGCGGGTGGCGCGGCCGCCCAGCCTGCGTTTCGAGAACGGCCAGTTCGTGATGATGGGCCTGGCCGTCGGCGGCAAGCCGCTGGTGCGCGCCTACAGCATCGCCAACCCCAACTACGACGAGCACCTGGAGTTCCTGAGCATCAAGGTGCCCGGCGGGCCGCTGACCTCGGTGCTCAAGGACGTGCGGCCCGGCGACCCGGTGCTGGTGGGCCGCAAGCCCACCGGCACGCTGCTGCTGACCGACCTGCGGCCGGGCCGGCGGCTCTACCTCTTCGCCACCGGCACCGGCCTGGCGCCCTTCATGGGCACGGTGGCCGACCCGTACACCTATGAGCGCTTCGCCTCGGTGGTGCTGCTGCACGGCGTGCGCCGCACCAGCGAGCTGGCCTACCGCGACGTTCTCGAGCAGGACCTGCGCGCCCATCCCTATGTGGGCGAGATGGCGCGCCGGCAGCTGCACTACGTGCCCTGCGTGTCGCGCGAGGACTTCCACACCACCGGGCGCATCACGCGCTTCGTCGAAGGCGACGCGCTGTCCACGCTGGGCCTGCCGCCGCTCGATCCGGCAACCGACCGGGCCATGCTCTGCGGCAGCCAGGCCATGCTGGCGCAGATGTGCGCCCTGCTCGACCAGCGCGGCTTCCAGGGCTTCGCGCGCGGCGGGCTGGCCGACTACGTCATCGAGCGCGCGTTCACCCAGAGCTGACGCATCCCACAACACGACCACGGAGGAAGCGACATGCTGCTCGACGACAGGGCCGCGGAGATCCGCGCGGACGCCTCGGCGCCGGCGCGCAACGCGCCGCTGGAGGGCATCGCGCGCAGGCTGGCCGCGGCCCGGCGCACTGCCGGCGACACCGGCCACCCCGCGCCCAGCCGCCACGAGGTGGCGCTGCTGTGCGAAGGCCTGTTCGACACGCTGGTGCCCGGAAGCTATCCCGCGCACGGCGCCGGCCGCGGCGACGCGGTGCAGGCGCTGGACCGGCTGCGCGAACGCCTGCGCGCGCTGCTGGCCGGCGTGGCGCCCTTCGGCGCGCTTGCGTGGGACGGCGGCGCCGGCCCCGACGCCCTTGCGCTGGAACTGCTCGGCTGGCTGCCGCAGGTGCACGAGGCGCTGACCGAGGACATGTGGGCGGCCTATGCCGCCGACCCCGCCGCCACCGGCCTGCTGGAGATCGCGCTGTCGTATCCCACCGTCGTGGCGGTGGCCGTCCACCGCTTGGCGCACCGGCTGCACCTGCGCGGCGTGCCGCTGCTGCCGCGCATGATGTCCGAGTGGGCGCACTCGATGACCGGCGTGGACATCCATCCGGGCGCGCGCATCGGGCGCCGCTTCTTCGTGGACCACGGCACCGGCGTGGTGGTCGGCGCGACGGCCATCGTGGGCGACGACGTGACGCTGTACCACGGGGTCACGCTGGGCACGCTCTCGTTCGCGCGCGACGCCGCCGGCGCGCTGGTGCGCGGCGGCAAGCGCCACCCGACCATCGGCAACGGAGTGACCATCTACGCCCATGCGATGGTGCTGGGCGGCGCCACGACGGTGGGCGACAACGCCGTCATCGGCGCGGCCACCGTCGTTACCTGCGACGTGGCCCCGGGCGCGATGGTCTGCCGCGAGCGTCAGAAGCCGGACGCGAGGACCACCCGGTAGCGGGTCTGGCCCGAACGCAGGCGGTCGAGCGCGGCGTTGACGTCGCGCATCGCGTACTGCTCGACGCGAGGAACGATGCCGTGCCGCGCGGCGAACGTCAGCATCTCGGCCACGGTGGAGGGCGAGCCGGTCGACGAGCCGGAGATGCTGCGCTGCCACGTCATCAGGTACGGGCGCACGCGCACCGGCACCTGCTCCATCACCACGCCGACCTGGTGCAGCCGCCCGCCGGGCGCGATGGTGTCGATGAGCAGGTCCCAGCCGGCGAAGCCGCGCGCCGACACCAGCAGGAAGTCGAACGCGCCGGCCAGAGCGCGCATGGCCTGCGCGTCGCCGGTGGCCACCACCCGGTGCGCGCCCAGCGCACGGGCCTCGTCGAATTTCTCCGGGCTGGAGGTCAGCGCCGTGACCTCGCAGCCCCAGGCGCGCCCGAACTGCAGCGCCAGGTGGCCCAGGCCGCCGATGCCCACCACGCCGATGCGGTGCGTGGGCTTCACCCCGTGCATGTACAGCGGCGAGAACACCGTGACGCCGGCGCACAGCAGCGGGCCGCCGCGCAGCGAATCCAGCGTGTCGGGCAGCTTCATGCACCACTGCCACTGGGCCCGCACGCGCTCGGCGAAGCCGCCGTGGCGCCCGACGATGGTCGGCTCGCGCAGCGCGCACATGTTGTTCTCGCCGCGCAGGCACAGGCGGCACACGCCGCAGCTGCCGGCATACCAGCCCAGCCCCACGCGGTCGCCTTCGCGCACGCCCTTGGCCTGCGCGCCGACCGCCCGCACGCGGCCGACCACCTCGTGCCCCGGCACCAGCGGGTACTGCGTGGGCAGCCACTCGCTGTCGATCATCGCGATGTCGGAGTAGCAGATGCCGCAGTAGTCGACCTCGATGTCCACCTGCTCGGGGCCGAGCGGGCCGGGGTCGTAGCTGTACGGTTGCAGCGGCTGGTTCTTCTCCAGCGCCGCCCATGCCTTGATCGAATCCATTTCCTTGCCTCCTTACGGCGTAGCGCCGACAGACCAGACTTGCACCCGCATCAGCGCCGGGTACGGCGGTGCGGCGAACACCTGCGCGAACCGGGCGATCTGCTCCTTATAGAAACCGGCGGCCTCCAGCCGCCGCGAATCCTCCGCGTGCTCCCACAGGATCACGATGGCGCCCTCTCCGCTGGCGTCGTCGGCCAGCAGGCAGGCGCCGCGGAAACCGGGCTGCGCGGCCAGCGCGGGCAGCGCGCCGTTCTCGAAAATCTCCCGCGCGCGGGGAACCTCTCCGCCCTTGATGCGGATGGCGACGTGGCGTGCATGCATTGCGCGTTCCTAGTCCAGATGGCCGCGTGCACTGGCGAGCAGGGCGCCCGCCTCGCGCACTAGCCCCTGCACGATCTGCCCGGCGGGTTCCACGCCGGCGATCAGGCCCACGCCCTGGCCGCAGTACAGCGCCAGCGCCTCCAGCTCGCCGGTGAGCCCGGGGGCGGGCTGCGTCACGTGGTAGCGCGGAATGGCCGAGCCGTCGGCGCGCCGCGCCACCGTGTCGCCTTCGCCCGGGCGCGCGCCGATGGGCGGCCGCCCGGCCTCGATCCAGCGGCGCATGGTGCTGTTGCGCAGCGTGCGCATGTTCGAGTCGGGCCAGCCGATGTCGAACGTCCCGCCGAACACGGTATCGCCGCTGCCGGCGGCGACCAGCAGGTCGCGGTACATGTCGGGCACGGTGGATTCGCTGGACGCGACGAAGCGCGTTCCCAGCGCCACGCCCGAGGCGCCCAGCATCAGCGCGGCGGCGACGCCGCGCCCGTCGGCGATGCCGCCGGCGGCCACCACCGGCAGGCCGGGCACCGCGTCGACGACGCTGGGCACCAGCGCCATGGTGGCGATCTCGCCGCGCACGTGCCCGCCCGCTTCCCAGCCCTGCGCGAGCACCACGTCGGCGCCCGCGCGCTGCGCATGCCGCGCTTCCTCCACGCCGCCGACCGACTGCATCAGCAGCGCGCCGGCGCGGTGGATGGCCTCCACGTGCGGCGCCGGGTCGCCCCAGAACAGCGACACCAGCGCGACGCCCTCGGCCAGGCACGCGGCCAGCCGTTCCTCCTGCGGCCACTCGAGCAGCAGGTTCACGCCGAACGGCTTGTCGGTCAGCGCGCGCACGCGCCGAATGGCCTGGCGCACCGCGTCGGCGCCGTCCAGGAAGCTGACCGCGATCATCCCCAGCCCGCCGGCGTTGGACACCGCCGCGGCCAGCTCGGGCCCGGCGGCGGTGCCGATCGGCGCATTGAGGATCGGGTAGTCGATGCCCAGCAGCGCGCACAGCGGCGTGTGCAGGCGTTGGCGGTTCGGCGCCATGCTCAGGCAGCCACCGCTTGCGCCGCCAGCGCGTGCGCGCCGCCCCGCCCCGCCACGATGCGCGTGCAGCCCCGGTTGCGCGCCCACTCGAGCGGATCGGCCTCGTC
>NZ_JACCWG010000141.1 GCF_013697775.1 Ramlibacter sp.
CGCATCAAGAACGAAGTGAGCGTGCAGCGCCTGGTGGAGGCGGCGGGCATCGAGTTGAAGCGAGTGGGCCGCGACCTGGTGGCCCTGTGCCCGTTCCACGCGGAGAAATCGCCCAGCTTCAAAATCAGCCCGGCTAAAAACCTTTGGCACTGCCTGGGCTGCAATGCTGGCGGCGGGCCGATCGACTGGGTGATGAAAGCCAAGGGCGTGAGCTTCCGTCACGCCGTCGAACTCTTGAAGGCCGATCCCGCCTTGGCCGCGTCCACCGGCGCTGTTCCCGTCAAGCGCACGACCACGCGGGCGCTCGCCGCGCCGGTCGCCTTCGACGCCGAGGACGACGCGGTGGTTGGGCACACGGTGGACTACTACCACGGCAAACTCAAGGACCATCCACCGGGCCAGGCGTACCTCCAGCAGCGCGGCCTCACGCACGCGGCCCTGATCGACACCTTCAAGCTCGGCGTGGCCGACCGCACGCTGGGCCTGCGGCTGCCGCACAGCAGGCGCGTGGACGGCGCGGCGATCCGCGCGCGCTTGAACAAGCTCGGGCTGTACCGCGACTCGGGCCACGAGCACTTCAATGGCTGCCTGGTCGTGCCCGTGCTCGATGAGCGCGGCCGTGTGGTGGAAATCTACGGCCGCCAGATCAACGAAGACAAGCGGCGCGAGCAGGCCAAGCACCTGTACCTGCCGCAGCCGCAGGAGGGCCAGCGGCCGCGCGGGGTGTTCAACATCGCCGGCATCATCGAGGCGGGAAAGCGCCCGGCAGGCGAGCGCACGGTGATCCAGTGCGAGGCCATCATCGACGCGCTCACGGTGTGGTGCTGCGGCTTCACCAACGTCAGCAGCAGTTACGGCACGCACGGCTTCACCGACGAAATGCTCGCTGCGCTCAAAGCCAACCACATCGAGCGCGTGCTCATCGCCTATGACCGCGATGCGCCGGGCGATGCCGGCGCGGATGAACTCGCTGCGCTCTTGATCGCCGAAGGCTTCGAGGTGCTGCGCGTGCTGTTCCCCAAGGGCATGGACGCCAACGAATTCGCCCTCAAGATGAGCCCGCCCGAGAAGGCGATGGCGCTGGCGATCCGGCAGGCGCAGTGGGTGGGCGGCGCGCGCGCGCCCGTGCCACAGGCGCACGCTGTGAGCGAGCCCGCGCCCAAGGAAGCGCCTGCGACTAAGAAAGAAAACCTTCCTGTCTTAGCTGCCGACAGCGGCGCCGATGCGCCCACGCCGGGCGCGCCGGGCCAGCTGCCTGACGAACTCCAGATCGAGCCGGGCGTGTGCTGCTGGCGCGTGCGCGGCTGGAAAAAGAATCTCACCCCCGAGGCGATGCGCGTGAACGTGCAGGTGCGGTGTGAGACGAGCGGCGGCTACTTCGTGGACACGCTGGACGTGTACGCGGCACGCGCGCGCGTGGCCTTCGTCAAGCAAGCGGGCATTGAGCTGGGCGTGGGCGACGAGGTGGTCAAGCGCGAGCTGGGCGCGGTGCTGATGAAGCTAGAGGGCATGCAGGACGAGCTCATGGCGCAGGCGCGGCGCCCGAGCACGCCCACTGCGCCGATCCTCTCGGCCGAGGAGGAGGCGCAGGCTCTGGCGCTCTTGCACGCGCCTGACCTGATGCAGCGCGTGGTCGGCGACATGCAGACGATGGGCATGGTGGGCGAGGAGATGAACCTCAAGGCCGCGTTTCTGGCCGTGGTCAGCAGGAAGCTCGATGCGCCCTTGGCCGTGCTGATCCAGTCCACCAGCGCCGCGGGCAAGAGCGCGCTCATGGACGCCGTGCTGGGCCTGGTGCCGCCCGAGGAACGCATCCGCTACTCGGCGATGACCGGCCAGTCGCTGTACTACCTGGGAGAAAACAACCTCTCGCACAAGATCCTGGCCATCGCCGAGGAAGAAGGCGTGCGCCAGGCGGCGTATGCCTTGAAGCTCTTGCAGTCGGACGGCGAACTCACGATCGCCAGCACGGCCAAGGACGAAGCCACGGGCAACCTGCAAACGCGCCAGTACACCGTCAAAGGTCCGGTGATGCTGATGCTCACCACCACGGCGATCGACGTCGACGAAGAGCTGTTGAATCGCTGCCTGGTGCTGTCCGTGAACGAGTCGCGCGAGCAGACGGCCGCGATCCACGCGCGCCAGCGAGAAAAGCGCACGCTCGAAGGCTTGCTGCAAAGCGCCGGCCGCGAAGCCCTCACGCGGGCACACCACAACGCGCAGCGCCTGCTCGCGGCCGTGCACGTGGTCAACCCCTACGCGCGGCGCCTCACGTTCCTGGCCAGCAAGACCCGCACGCGCCGGGACCATGTGAAGTACCTGGCCCTCATCGAGGCGATCACCCTGCTGCATCAGCACCAGCGTGAGGTCAAGAGCGTGGAGCACGCCGGCCAGGTGCTGCGCTACATCGAGGTCACCAAGGCCGACATTGCGCTGGCCAACCAGGTCGCGCACGAGGTGCTGGGCCGCACGCTGGACGAGCTGCCGCCGCAGACGCGCAAGCTGCTGGTGCTCATGCGCGCATGGGTGCGTGCGCAGTGCGAGAGCCAGCGCCTGCTGCAAACGCAGCTGCGCTTCACGCGGCGCGAGCTGCGCGAGGCCGTGTGCTGGGGAGACACGCAGCTCAAAGTGCACCTGGCGCGCCTGGTGGAGCTGGAGTACGTGGCGATGCACCGCCGCGGCTTCGCGTGCGACTACGAGCTGGTGTACGACGCAGAGGGCGACGACAGCGCGCACGTGAACGGCCTGATCGACGTTGACAAGCTCGATGGCGATGAATAACTACCAGTACGACGGCCAGTCGGTCGGGGTCAAACCGCCTTCGGTCGGGGGTCGGTCGGCCCTTGGTCGGCCCCTGGTCGGGGGGTGGTCGGGGTGGGTGAATCGGCTTGCAAGCCGCGCTGTCATTGGCTTTGCGACCGATTGCAGCGCACATGAGCGCAAAACGCATATAGAGGGACGGCGGGCATTGCCTCTTAGCCGCGTCGTACTTGCATCGTCCAAGCCGCACCAAGGGGAGTAGCCACCATGGGACACCGCCCCCGCATGGCCGCGTACCGGCGCGCCGGCAAGCCCTACCAGCGCTTTGACAACCACAGCGCGAGCGCTGGCGCGCCGGGCGACCTGCGCGGGCTGTTCGCGGCCATGCACCGCTACCTGGAGCACCGCGCCGTGCTGGGCTCCACCGAGGTCAGCCTGGAGCACATGCAGCGGAACATGCGCCACTTCATCGACTGGGCCGACGAGCGCGGCGTCACGCACCCGCAGCAGGTCACGCGTGCGGTGCTGCAGCGCTACCAGCGCTGGCTGCACTACCGGCGCAAGGCCAACGGCCAGCCGCTGTCCATCGTGACGCAGCGCACGCTGGTGGGGACGCTGCGCAGCTGGTTCCGCTGGCTCACGCGCGAAGGCGAACTGAACGCCAACCCGGCGGCCGACCTGGACATGCCGCGCAAGGTGCGGCACGTGCCGCGCGCGGTGCTCTCGGCTGGCGAGGCCGAGCAGGTGCTGGCGATGCCCGACCTGGGCACGCTCTTGGGCCTGCGCGACCGGGCGATCATGGAGGTGCTGTACGCCACCGGCATCCGCCGCCAGGAGGTGACTACCCTCATCTGCGAGGACCTGGACTACGAGCGCGGTTTGCTGCTGGTGCGCCAGGGCAAGGGCCGCAAGGACCGCATGATCCCGATCAGCGAGCGGGCGCTGGCCTGGGTGCAGCGCTACGTGAGCGAGGCGCGCGGCCAGCTCGTATGGAATCAGGACGTGCACCAGCTGTTCCTCAGCGTCGAGGGCAACGCCTTGAGCAAGGAGATGCTGTCCTCGCTGATGGCGGCCTACGTGCGCAACTCGGGCGTGCCCAAGAAAGGCGGCTGCCACCTGTGGCGCCACACCATGGCCACGCTGATGCTGGAGGCCGGCGCCGACATCCGCTTCATCCAGGTGATGCTCGGGCACGCGGACCTCTCGACCACGCAGATCTACACGCACGTGGCGCTGACCCAGCTCAAGCGCGTGTACGAGCGCACGCATCCGGCCGCGCACAGGCGCGCCAGGGGCGAGCGCGCCGGCTTGGAGGCACCCGAGGGTGCACCCGAGAGCGAAACGAGCCCTGAGGAGCTTCTGCAGGCCTTGCAGGCCGAAGCCGAAGACGATCAGGAGAGCGCATGACACCGCACGACCCCCCCACCCACCGAAAGGAAACACCATGACCTTAAGCGCACCCACCCCGCAGGCTGCCAAGAAGCGCCCTGCACCCGACAGACGCTGTGCTGTATCGCTGCGCCTGCCGCCCGAGTTCAAGGCGCTGTGCGATCGCGACGGCATGAGGATGGCGCAGTTGATTCAGAGCTTTGCCGCCGACCTGTGCGCAATCAAGCCGCTGACCAAGATCACCAAGTACGTCAGTCGCGGCGAAGCGGCGCAAGCCGCGGCGCGCGCGTACTACGAGGCGGCGGGGTTCGGGCGCAAGCCGGGCGACGGGAAGGAGCGGCCATGAGCGACCTGAACTTCCAAGTCGAGCTGAGCGACGAGCAGGCCTGGGCGTTGGCCCAATTCCTGAAGCGCGCGGGCTGGAGCGAGTGGCGCTCGCTGGCGGTGGACGACGAGGAGGCCCGGCGGATGCGCGAGGCTTGCGAGCAGGTGCGCCAGGAGCTGACGTACCAAGGCTACGCGCCGAGGTGAGCAGGCGTTGCAGGCGGATGCGCTGCGCGCCCCGCTGAACGCATGGCGTGCGAGGCGTGACTGGCGACTTCGACCGCTCCCGTCACGCGGCTTGCTCCGTGTTGGCGATCGAGGCGCAGCAGCACGCGGGCAAGCCGCGCGCCGTCGCTACACCCGGGCGTTCGGGCGAGCGTTGCTCCGGACACGGACCTGTTGGCCACTGCTCGAAGTCAAAGCCAGGCGCTTCGCGCAGCACTGTGATGCAGGGTGCAGCGGGCATCGAGCCCGCTGCACCCTGGCAGGCGCCGCGGGGTGAATGGCGCGAAGCGCCATTCAACATAACGGGCGATTGCCATCAAGTGCCGCAGTCGCGCGCAAAGCGCGCTTGGTGCCGGCACCGCTGCGCTGCGCTTCGCGCCCTTCGGGTTGAATGGCAATCCCCGTTATGTCTTGCGCCCCGCGCCGCCTGCGCGCGCGGCCAGCAAGCTCACGCGGTGTAGTGCTCGCCGCGCGCTGGACATCCTTGGTCAGTGCGGTATCGGCTGCGCCGAAACCGCAGGCAACGTAGCCAGGCGCCTGCGGCGCAGCACCACGAACACAAGGCCCGCCCACCCCGGGCTGCGTCTGCTGCGCCCGCGCTTCAGCCCTGCGGGCTTCCCGCCGCGGCCACAGCAGCCAAGCCCTCCCCAAACAGCCGGGGACCGAACAGCCTGCACGGCGCTGGCGCGCCGTGCCCAACAGCCGGCAGCTAAAGGAAAAATGTCCTCTTGCCCGCGCCCGTGCGTGCGGCAGAATGTGCCTCTAGGAAAAATTCCCTCACTGCTCACAGGTGCCGTCTTCGTCTTAGCTGCTCAACCCGTTGATTCGCCTCAGGAAAACTCGTTCACCTACGGCGACTTCGTGTCGGGGGCAACAATCTTCGCCTATGTTCACGGTGATCCCTTAAATTTCACCGATCCCGAGGGTTTGTTCGAATGGGGTGATCCGTTGCCAGATGAGCTTGTGAATATCTGCGCGGGCTTTGGCGACGGTGTGTCACTTGGTGCGACATCTCTCGTACGTTCACTCATGGGTACAAATGATCAGGTTGACATGTCGTCGCCTGAGTACCTGGGCGGTGTTGTTGCCGGTGCGGTCGTTACCGGCAAAGG
>NZ_JACCWG010000452.1 GCF_013697775.1 Ramlibacter sp.
GCCGTGTGTCGGGCGCGTCGCCCTGGGCCTCGGCGTGCGGCCTGGCGTGGGGCTTCGCGCCCCGGCCCATGATGTTCTGAAGAATGCGCATGCGAAATCCCCCGGCTGCGCGGGCGGGCCATTGCTCTAAAATCATCCTAGCTCAAGGAGCGCTGCAGCGCGTAGGCAAATTGCCTAGCGTCAGGCTTGAGGATGTCCCAACCGCGCTCACCTTTGGACCTACCCTGGAGGTGAGATGCAGCAGCAAGAGCAACCCACGCATTCCGCGGCGCCCGCGGCGGCTGTTCCGCCAATGAAGCTGGCCGGCCTGGAGCCGACGGTGATCGGGCCCGCTTATTCAGTTGGGGACAGAGCTGAAGATCTGTCCCCAAGAGCTTCGTTTGTGAACATCGGCGAACGCACCAACGTCACCGGTTCCAAGGCGTTCGCCCGCCTGATCCTGGCCGGCCAGTTCGAGCAGGCGCTGGCCGTGGCGCGCCAGCAGGTGGAAAACGGCGCCCAGGTGATCGACATCAACATGGACGAGGCCATGCTGGACAGCAAGGCGGCCATGGTGCGCTTTCTCAACCTGCTGGCCAGCGAGCCCGACATCTCGCGCGTGCCGGTGATGGTCGATTCGTCCAAGTGGGAAGTCATTGAGGCCGGGCTGCGCTGCATCCAGGGCAAGGGCATCGTCAACTCCATCTCCATGAAGGAGGGCGAGGCCGAGTTCCGCCGCCAGGCGCGGCTGATCCGCCGCTACGGCGCCGCCGCGGTGGTGATGGCCTTCGACGAGAAGGGCCAGGCCGACACCTACGAGCGCAAGGTCCAGATCTGCGAGCGCGCCTACCGCCTCCTGGTGGACGAGGTCGGCTTCCCGCCCGAGGACATCATCTTCGACCCCAATATCTTCGCCATCGCCACCGGCATCGAGGAGCACAACAACTACGCGGTGGACTTCATCAACGCGGTGCGCTGGATCAAGCAGAACCTGCCGGGCGCCAAGGTCTCCGGCGGTGTGTCCAACGTGAGCTTCTCCTTTCGCGGCAACGATCCGGTGCGCGAAGCCATCCACACCGTGTTCCTCTACCACGCCATCCAGGCGGGCATGGACATGGGCATCGTCAACGCCGGCATGATGGGCGTGTACGACGAGCTGGAGCCCGAGCTGCGCGAGCGGGTGGAAGACGTGGTGCTGAACCGCCGGCCCGACGCCGGCGAGCGCCTGGTGGAGATCGCCGAAAACGCCAAGGGCGCGGCCAAGGACGAGGGCAAGAAGAACGAGTGGCGCGCGCTGACGGTGGAGCAGCGCCTGGCGCACGCTCTGGTGCACGGCATCAACGACCACATCGTGGCCGACACCGAGGAGATGTACCAGCAGGTGCTGGCCAGGAAGGGCCGGCCGCTGCACGTGATCGAAGGGCCGCTGATGGATGGCATGAACATCGTGGGCGACCTGTTCGGCGCCGGCAAGATGTTCCTGCCGCAGGTGGTGAAGTCCGCCCGCGTGATGAAGCAGGCGGTGGCCCACCTCATTCCCTACATCGAGGAAGAAAAGAAGCAGCAGGAAGCCGCCGGCGAGGACGTGCGCGCCAAGGGCAAGATCATCATCGCCACCGTCAAGGGCGACGTGCACGACATCGGCAAGAACATCGTCACCGTCGTGCTCCAGTGCAACAACTTCGAAGTGGTGAACATGGGCGTGATGGTGCCCTGCCACGAGATCCTGGCCAGGGCCAAGGTGGAAGGCGCCGACATCGTCGGCCTGTCGGGGCTGATCACGCCGTCGCTGGAAGAGATGCAGTACGTGGCCAGCGAGATGCAGAAGGACGACCACTTCCGCATCCGCAAGATTCCACTGCTGATCGGCGGCGCCACCACCAGCCGCGTGCACACGGCGGTGAAGATCGCGCCGCACTACGAAGGCCCGGTCGTCTACGTGCCCGACGCCTCGCGCAGCGTGAGCGTGGCGCAGAGCCTGCTGTCGGACGAGGCGGCGCGCTACATCGCCGACGTCAACGCCGACTACGACAAGGTGCGCACGCTGCACGCGAACAAAAAGCAGGTGCCGCTGTGGCCGCTGGCCAAGGCGCGCGCCAACAAGACGCCGATCGACTGGACCAGCTACACGCCGCCGAAACCCAAGTTCATCGGCCGGCGCGTGTTCAAGAACTTCGACCTGGCCGAGCTCGCGCGCTACATCGACTGGGGCCCGTTCTTCCAGACCTGGGACCTGGCAGGCGCCTTCCCCGGCATCCTGAAGGACGAAGTGGTCGGCGCCGAGGCGGTGCGCGTGTTCTCCGACGGCCAGCGCATGCTCAAGCGCCTGATCGAAGGCCGCTGGCTGACCGCCAGCGCGGTGATGGGCCTGTGGCCGGCCAACACGGTGCGCGACGACGACATCCAGCTCTATGCCGACGAGTCGCGCGGCGAACCGGTGCTCACCTGGCATGGCCTGCGCCAGCAGACCGAGAAGCAGGAGATCGACGGCCGCATGCGGCCCAGCCGCTGCCTGGCGGACTTCGTCGCGCCCACGGGCGTGGCCGAGGACTATGTCGGCGTGTTCGCCGTCACCGCCGGCCTGGGCGTGGACAAGAAGGAGAAATACTTCCTGGACGACCACGACGACTACTCCGCCATCATGCTCAAGGCGCTGGCCGACCGGCTGGCCGAAGCCTGCGCCGAATGCCTGCACGAGCGCGTGCGCAAGGATCTGTGGGGCTACTCGGCGGGCGAGCAGCTGGGCGCCGAGGAGCTGGTGGCCGAGAAGTACCGCGGCATCCGGCCGGCGCCCGGCTATCCGGCCTGCCCTGACCACAGCGTGAAGCAGGACATGTTCCGCCTGCTGCAGTGCGAGGAGATCGGCATGGAGCTGACCGAGAGCATGGCCATGCTGCCGGCGGCCAGCGTCAGCGGCTTCTACCTCAGCCATCCCGACAGCACGTATTTCAGCGTCGGGCGCATCGGCGACGACCAGCTGCGGGACCAGGCCAAGCGCCGCGGCGCCGAGGTGGCGCAGCTGCAGCGGCTGCTGGCCCCCAACCTGTGACGCAGGCTTTACCAGCAGCGCCGTCCGCCGGATCAACTCAGCAAACGTTGCAAGTGAACCACTCTCGAAAGAACGCGATGAAACAACTCCTGTGCGCCGGCTTCGTGCTGTACGCCGCCGCCGTCTCGGCCCAGCCCCATCACGTGCAGTCCACCGGGCCGGGCGCCCGGCTGCAGAACTGCCACGATTGCGCCACGGTGCAGTCGGTGGTCCAGGAAAAGCGCAAGGGCAACGGCGGCGCCGTCGGGATCGTCGGCGGTGCGGTGGTCGGCGGCCTGCTGGGCAACCAGATCGGCAAGGGCACGGGCAATACCGTGGCCACCGTCGGCGGCGCGGTGGCCGGCGGCTATGCGGGCAACGAGGTGCAAAAGCACGTCAACGCCAGGGCGATGTGGGTCACCACCGTGAAGATGAGGGATGGCAGCATCCGCCGCTTCGAGCAGGACGCGCGTCCCGGCTGGGGCTCGGGCAACGTCGTGCACGTGCGCGGCCAGGTGCTCTCGCGGGCCTGATCCGCCGCCGGCTGCCTGTTGCCGGCAAGAGCAGGGTTCAGGCGACGGTGCGGCGCTGGGCTGCCCACAGGGCGGCCACCGCGAGCATGGCCGCTCCCAGCAGCACGGCCAGGCCCCAGCGGTAGCCCACCTGCGGCATCCACAGCAGGCCCAGCAGCAGCGGCGCCGCCGCGCGCGACACGGCGGCCGGCAGGCCCAGCGCGCCATTGAGCGACGCCACGTGCTCGCGGCTGACGTAGTAGGCGATGGCCGTGCCCTTGACGATGGTGATCATGCCGTTGCCCAGGCCGTACAGCACCACGAAGGCCAGCGCCGCCGCCGGATGGGCGGCGCCCCCCAGCAGCGCCGCGATCGCCAGCGGCACCAGGCAGGGAATCAGCCGGTTGGCCCGGTGCAGGTCGAAGTGGTGCTCGAAGAAATACAGCAGCAACCGGCCCACCACCTGCAGCGCGCCGACGCTGGCCGGAATGGCGATGACCCAGGCCTCGGGCAGGCCGCTTTCGCGCAGCAGGCTGATCATGTGCGGCGGCAGCGCCGCCTGGATGGCCATCATCACCACGACGAACACGCCGATCAGCAGGAACGGCGCGCTGCGCAGCAGGGTGCGCGGCGAATGCGCGGCCTGGCGCGGGGTTTGCTGCGGCGTGGGGCGCGGCCCCGGCGCATCGCGCAGCAGCACCGCGTGCAGCGGCGCGCATACGCCCAGCTGCAGCGCGGCCAGCACCCACAGGGCGTGGCGCCAGCCGAAGGCATCGATCAGCCAGGCCGACAGCGGAATGAACACCGTGCTGGCCAGGCCGCCCAGGAAGGTCAGCGTGATGATGGCGCGGCGGAAATCGTCGGGAAAGCGCCGCGTGACGATCGAGAACACCGGCGTGTACAGGGTGGCCGCGAGGCCGGCGCCGAGCAGCGCCCAGACGGCATAAAAGGCAAGGGCGCTGTGCACCAGGCCGTGCAGCGCGAGGCCCAGCGCCACCAGCAGCGAGCCGCCGGTCATCACGGCGCGCTCGTGGCCCTGGTCGATCCAGCGGCCCACCGGGTAGGCCAGCAGGCCTTCGGCCAGCAGCGCCAGGCTGAAAGCCAGCGACGACTCGGCGCGCGCCAGCCCCAGTTCGCGCTCCACCGGCGCCACCAGCAGGGCGAAGGTGTAGAACACGCTGCCCCAGGTGACCAGTTGCGCCACCGAGAGCCACACCACCCAGCCGCGCCGCAGCGGCGGACTGGAAAGCGGTGCGGACAACATGCGGCCGATTGTGCATCGGCCACATGCCGCCGCTGCTGCTACACCGCCCCAGGCGCCCGCGACAGCGCGCTGCTGCCCACGGCGTTGCCGGTCGGGTAGTGCTGTTGCTGCTGCTGCTGCGCCACCACCTCCGGGCTGGCCGGCGGGTGCGGCACCTTGGGCCAGCTTACCGGGCTGGGCACGGTGGCCAGGTCGTACACCGGCCGGCTTGCCAGCGCATTGACGATGTTGCCGCTGCGCCAGGACATCAGGCCCAGGTTGGGCTCGGCCACGCCGCGGAAGTTGCGCGCCATGCCGTGCACGAAGATGCGGTTGGTCGCCTCCCTGGCCCAGGCCAGCGAGAAGTCCTGCCGCACCACCGGCGTGCCGGTGCCGTCGTGCTCGATCAGCGGCTTGAACGCCGACATGTAGTCAGGCAGCCCGTGCTTGTAGCCGGTGCAGAACACCACGATGTCGGCGTGGCGCTCCTCGCTGGAGTGCTCGGTCTGCAGCTTCAGCCGCACGCCGCCCGCCGCATGCTCCGCGGCCACCAGCTCGCGCCCGGCCAGCAGCTCGTAGCCCAGCGTGTCGCCCTCGATGAAATCGATTTCGTACAGGCGCTGGTAGATCTGCTCGAGCAGCTTCTCGCTGACGCCGTCGCTGGCGTACTTCTGCTGGTCGTTCAGCGCGATGCGCGTCTCGGCGGGCAGCGAATAGAAGTAGTCGGCGTAGGCCGGCGTGAAGTACTCGTTGGCGAACGGCGACTCGTCCAGCGGCAGGAAGTTCGGCCGGCGCGTGACCCACATCACGTGCGCCGGGCCGCCGCTGCGCGGGCCCAGCAGGCGCTGCACGATCTCGGCGCCGGTCTGGCCGCCGCCGATCACCGCCACCGTCTTGCCCGCCAGGTCCGGCTCGCGGTCCAGGAAGTTGGTCGCGTGGAAGGCCTTCGGCCCGAGCAGCGCCTTCATGTGCGGCGGCACGAAGGGCTGCGCGCCCGAGCCCAGCACCAGGTGCCTGCTGCGCACCGTGGCGGCCCCCGCCGTCTCGATGCTGAAGGCGCCGTCCTCGAAGCGCACCGAGCGCACCGGCGAGGAGAAGCGCACCGACGGCAGCGCGTGCGCCGCCCAGCGGTAGTAGGCCGCGAACTCGTGCCGGCTGACGGCCGGCGGGTCGGCCACCAGGAAGCGGTAGGCGCGCCGGCTCTTCACCAGGAAGTTGAAGAAGCTGAACGGGTTGCACGGGTCGACCAGCGTCACCAGGTCCTTCAGGTACGGCGACTGCAGGGTCGATCCGTACATCAGCAGGCCCGGGTGCCAGGCGAAGTCGTCGCGCGCCTCCAGGAACAGCGCCTTCGCGTCCGCCACCGGATGCAGCAGCGCGGCCAGGCTCAGGTTGGCCGGCCCGACGCCGACGCCGACGACGTCGTACTGCGTGTCATGCTTCACGTTCCACCCCCACCGTTCCCGGCGCTTTCTTGTTGACGATCAGCATCACGGCCACGCCGATCAGCAGCGGATAGAGCAGCGCCCAGCCGAGAAAGGGCGCCACCGCAACGCTGGCGACCAGGGCGATCAGCGCCAGGATGCGCTCGACCGCGCCGCGTGCCAGCCAGACACCGGCCGCGCATCCCAGCACGTAGGTCAGGATGAAGTTGGCCGTGGGCAGCGCGATCAGCGAACGCACCGTGAGCAGCCCGGAGAAGCTCAGGATCAACACCAGCGTGGTGCCGGCGGCGATGAGCGCGAGCCCGCCGACCGGCGTGCCGTAGCGCGCATGCGTCTTGCCCAGGAACTGCGGCGCCATGCCCTTTTCGGCCAGCGCGCGCGCCAGGTGCGAGGCGCCGCCGACGTAGGCGATGTCCACCGCCACGCAGGAGCAGAACGCCACCGCGCCGGCCACCGCGCCCGCCATGTCGCCCAGCGACGCCTTGATGATCAGCACCATCGACGCCTCGCTCGCGCGGCCGCCGTACTGGCCGGTGCCGACGATCACGTAGGCGGTGCCGAGGTACAGCGCCGTCACCACGACCACCGCGATCACCACCGCCGGGACCAGGTCGCGTGCCGGGTTGCTGAACTCGCCCGAGAGGTAGGTCACCGCCTCCCAGCCGATGAAGCACCAGAACAGCAGCGCCATCGCCTGCGCCACGCCCAGCATGCCGTGCGGCAGGAAGGGCTGGAAGCGCGCGGCCTCGGTCTGCGGCACGGCGCCGACGATGGCCGCCAGCAGCGTCACCGTGATCGCCACCACCACCGCCACCTGCACCTTGCTGGCCATGCGGATGCCCAGGTAGTTGGAGCCGAAGGCGGTGAGCGCGATGGCCGCCGCCCAGAACACGCGCGTGCTCTCCGGCCAGCCGAAGGCGGTGCTGATGTAGCTGGCGCCGATGATGGCCACCAGCGGCGTGCCGATGGGAACCGCCAGCAGGAACAGCCAGCCGGTGAAGGCCGCCGTCACCTTGCCGAAGGCCTTCTCGGCGAAGGTCGCCACGCCGCCGCCGCCCGGATAGCGGGCAGCCAGCAGCGTCATGGTCAGCGCGAGCGGCAGCGTGAGCAATGCCATCGCGCCCCAGGCCAGCAGCGAACCGGGACCGGCGATTTCCGCCGCAACGCCCGGGATCAGCAGCACGCCCGAGCCCAGCACCGCGCCGACGTACAGCGCGATGCCCTGGATGCGCCCGAGGGCGCCTTTCGGGGCGGCCATCAGGCGACCTCGACGGTCGCCGGCTCGGCGTCGCGCAGGTAGGTCATCATGCGGTCGCACACGGCGCCGGCCTGGTACAGCCGGCGCTCCACGCCCAGCATCAGCTCGCGCATGGTCTCCGGGTGCTTGCGCACCAGCGGCAGCACCACGTTG
Source organism: Ramlibacter sp. (assembly GCF_013697775.1). Classification (GTDB taxonomy): domain Bacteria; phylum Pseudomonadota; class Gammaproteobacteria; order Burkholderiales; family Burkholderiaceae_C; genus Ramlibacter. Next base: position 7,619 of record NZ_JACCWG010000452.1, read on the forward strand.
CGCATCCAGTCGGCGCCATGGCCCACGTCCACCTCGGCGTGCAGGGTCAGGTAGTAGATCTGGTCGCCGTCCATGCCGTTGCGGCGGAAGCCCTGGATCTGGTGGTTGATGCGGCCCGGCACCATGGTCTCGGTGGCCAGCATCATGCCGATGCCCTGCACCAGCTTGCCGCGGTTCTTGATGCCGTCGAAGTACATGTTCGACAGCGCCAGCTCCTCTGCCACGAAGCGGTTGATCTGGCGGATGTGCGCGTCGGTGTCGATGCCCATCTGGCGCCCGGTCTCGATGCGGATGGTGCGGTGCACCGCGGCCTCGCCGGCGCCATCGCCCATCTCGTCGTTGAAGTTGTGGGCCATCTCGGCCTTCATCTGGCCGTATACGCCGGGCATCATCAGCGTGATCAGGTCGGCGTGGAAGATGTCGAACGGCGACTCCTGGAAGAAGAACAGGCGCAGCTGGTCCCGCGTGGCGTCTTCCTTCAGGAAGCGGAACAGCGGATGGCTGACGTTGGAGCTGTGGTCGCGGATGTGGCTGGTGACCCACTCCTCGAATTTCTCCACCGGCGGCAGGCTATCCAGCAAGGCCTTGTGGCGCTGGCGGTCGGCGCGGTCCCAGGCGCTTTCGATGGCGTAGCGGATCTGCGCGATGAACGGGTGGTCCACCTGCACCGCCTTGTGTTCCCAGGGCAGGGCGAGCGAGGCGACGTTGATGGCGTAGAGCACCTCGTGCACGTGCTGCTGGTCGGCAACCGAATCCTTCATGAAGGCGCGCGTCGCCAGCTCGCCCACCTCGGTGGGCAGGGCGCGAAAGGCCGGTTCGTTGAGCCTGGCGCCGATGTCGGGGTCGTACAGAAGGGCCTCGATGCGTTCGAGGTAGCCGGATTTCTGGCGGGCGGGTGTTGTCATGACGTCCTCTCCTTGGTGGATTCAGTGGGGTTGCTGGCGGGAAAGCGGAATTGCCGGACCATGTGGTCGGGCCGCGTGGGCCACCACGCGCCGCAGTCGTCGGAAACGATGCAGCCGCAGCCGGCGGCCGGGTCGTACACGCCCATGCCCTTGATCGGCGGGGCGTAGGCGAAGATGGTGCTCAGGCGGTCGGCCGCCGGCCCCAGTGTGTGGATCAGGCCTTCGGGCATGAAGGTCAGGCTGCCCTCGGCGAGCATCTCGCGGCGCTCCTCGTGCAGGGTGCCGTCGTCCTGGAATTCATACAGCACGTGCTCGGCCTCGCCGGACAGCACGTAGACCCAGCCGGGCGAGCGGCCGTGGTCGTGCGGCAGCCATTCCTGCTTGGGGCCGAACACCATCTGCACGATCTCCAGCGCGTCGGTGCGGTAGAGCGGGGCGCGCCAGTACGGCTCGCCTTCGGGAATGGCGCGCGCGCGGCGCACCTCCGGTAGCATGCCGCCCAAGTCGGCCAGCAGCTGGCCGATCGGTGCGATGTCGCGCCCGCCGACCCGCGCCACCTCGGCCGCGACCCGCGCGAGCGTTTCGTCGGAAAACACGTCTTGCGTCATGCCGCCTGCACTTCCATCGACAGCACGGGCAGCGAGGCCGGCATCACCGCGTTCACGGCGTCGAGCTCGCTCCACCGCGGCACGTCGGCCAGGCCGAGCGAATGCGCGAGGTCCCATGCGAACTGCGGCATCAGCGGCGCGCTGAACGCGGCCAGCGCTGCCAGCAGCGCCGGCGGCGGCGCCGCGTTGGCGCGGGCCAGCCAGTTCAGCGCCTGCACGAC
>NZ_JACCWG010000464.1 GCF_013697775.1 Ramlibacter sp.
CCAGAACACCTGGCGGCGCGCTCGGCGCGCGGCCAGGTGTTCTGGCGCGTGTGCGCCCGCTCGCCGGCCGCCGCCGGCTACATCCATTTTTTCTCGCGCCTGGCCGATGCCGCCGGCCAGCCCGTGCTGGTGGCCTGGCGCGGCGCGCGCACGCTTGCCGCCGTGCCCGCCCTGCGCGACTGGCTGCAGGCGCAGGCCGGGCGCATCGCGCTGCAGGAGCCGCCGCAAACCGTTTCCGGGCAAGAGGCCCCGGTACCACCCGTCGCGCGGGCGACGACGCCATCAGGGAGCAACAACCACATGACACTGACTCATCTGCAACGCCTGGAGGCCGAGAGCATCCACATCATGCGGGAGGTCGTGGCCGAGGCCGACAACCCGGTCATGCTGTATTCCATCGGCAAGGACAGCGCCGTGATGCTGCACCTGGCGATGAAGGCCTTCTACCCGGCCAAGCCGCCGTTCCCGCTGCTGCACGTGGACACGCGCTGGAAGTTCAAGGAGATGTACGCCATGCGCGAGCGCATGGCGCGCGAACTGGGGCTGAAGCTGCTGGTGCACATCAACCCCGAGGGCGTGGCCAAGGACATCAACCCGTTCACGCACGGCTCGGCCATTCACACCGACGTGATGAAGACCGAGGGCCTGAAGCAGGCGCTGGACATGCACGGCTTCGACGCGGCCTTCGGCGGCGCGCGGCGCGACGAGGAAAAGTCGCGCGCCAAGGAACGCATCTTCTCGTTTCGCACCAGCCAGCACCGCTGGGACCCGAAGAACCAGCGCCCCGAGCTCTGGCGCCTGTACAACGCGCGCAAGCACAAGGGCGAGTCGATGCGCGTGTTCCCGCTGTCCAACTGGACCGAGCTGGACATCTGGCAGTACATCTACCTGCAGAGCATTCCCATCGTGCCGCTCTACTTCTCCGCCGAGCGCCCGGTGGTGGAGCGCGACGGCACCTTGATCATGGTGGACGACGAGCGCATGCCGCTCAACCCCGGCGAGGTGCCGGTGATGCGCAAGGTGCGCTTTCGCACGCTGGGCTGCTACCCGCTCACCGGCGCGGTGGAGTCCGAAGCCGACACGCTGCCGGCCATCATCCAGGAGATGCTGCTTACCAAGACCTCGGAGCGCCAGGGCCGGGTGATCGACCACGACAGCGCCGCGTCCATGGAAAAGAAGAAGCAGGAAGGGTATTTCTGATGGCACACGTCTCCGACCTCATCGCCAGCGACATCGAGCAGTACCTGCGCTCGCACGAGCACAAGCAGATCCTGCGCTTCATCACCTGCGGCAGCGTGGACGACGGCAAGAGCACGCTGATCGGCCGCCTGCTGTACGAATCCAAGGTGCTGTTCGAGGACCAGCTGGCCGCCGTGGAAGCCGACTCGCGCAAGTGGGGCACGCAGGCCGACAGCATCGACTTCGCCCTGCTGGTCGACGGCCTGGCCGCCGAGCGCGAACAGGGCATCACCATCGACGTGGCCTACCGCTTCTTCTCCACCGACAAGCGCAAGTTCATCGTGGCCGACACGCCCGGCCACGAGCAGTACACGCGCAACATGGTCACCGGCGCCTCCACCGCCGACGTGGCGGTGCTGCTGGTGGACGCGCGCAAGGGCGTGCTCACGCAAACACGCCGCCACAGCTACCTGGTGTCGCTGCTGGGCATCCGCCACGTGATCGTCGCCATCAACAAGATGGACCTGATGGAGTACAGCGAGAAGACCTTTCGCACCATCGTGGCCGACTACCAGGAATTCGCCGACAGCATCGGCCTGAAGGACATGACCTTCATCCCGATGTCGGCCTTCAAGGGCGACAACATCATCGAGCAGAGCCCGCAGATGCCGTGGTACCGCGGCACCACCCTGATGGGCTACCTGGAGACAGTGGAGATCGACGAGCAGCGGCTGCAAAAGGGGCCGTTGCGCATGCCGGTGCAGTGGGTCAACCGGCCCGACCAGGGTTTCCGCGGCTTCGCCGGCACCATCGTGGGCGGCCGCGTGAAGCCGGGCGACCGCATCCGCGTGCAGCCGAGCGGGCGCGAGAGCACGGTGGCGCGCATCGTCACCATGGACGGCGACCTCGACAGCGGGGTGGCGGGCCAGTCGGTCACGCTGACCCTCACCGACGAGATCGACATCTCGCGCGGCGACCTGATCTCCACCGCGCAGGCGCCGGCCGGCGTGGCCGACCAGTTCGAGGCCACCATCGTGTGGATGCACGACGAGGCGCTGCTGCCCGGGCGCGGCTACCTGCTGAAGGTCGGCGCGCGCACGGTGTCGGCCTCGGTCATGGAGATCAAGCACCAGGTCAACGTCAACACCATGGAGCACATGGCGGCCAAGACGCTGGGGCTGAACGCCATCGGCGTGTGCACGGTCAGCCTGGACCAGCCGATCGGCTTCGATCCGTACACGGACAACCGCGACACCGGCGGCTTCATCCTGATCGACCGCATGACCAACAACACGGTCGGCGCGGGCCTGCTGCACTTCGCGCTGCGGCGCAGCCACAACATCCACATGCAGCACGTGGACGTGACGCGCGACGCGCGCGGCGCGATGAAGGGCCAGAAACCCTGCGTGCTGTGGTTCACCGGCCTGTCGGGTGCGGGCAAGTCGACCATCGCCAACGCGGTGGAGCAGAAGCTGCACGCGATGGGCCGCCACACCTACCTGCTGGACGGCGACAACGTGCGGCACGGCCTGAACAAGGACCTGGGCTTCACCGACGCCGACCGGGTGGAGAACATCCGCCGCGTGGCCGAGGTTTCGCGGCTGATGGTGGACGCCGGCCTGATCGTGCTCACCGCCTTCATCTCGCCGTTCCGCTCCGAGCGGCGCATGGCGCGCACCCTGCTGGGCGACGGCGAGTTCATCGAGATCTTCGTGGACACGCCGCTGGACGTGGCCGAGGAGCGCGACCCCAAGGGCCTGTACAAGAAGGCGCGGCGCGGCGATTTGAAGAACTTCACCGGCATCGACTCGCCCTACGAGGTGCCCGAGCAGCCCGAGCTGCGGCTGGTGACGCCGTTCGTGGCGCCCGAGGCCGCGGCCGACCAGGTGATCGAACTGCTGCGCAGGCTCGGCCGCATCGGGTGAAGGGCACGCAGCTCCATCCCGACGACTTCCTCGGCGACTCGCAATCGGTCGCGCAATTGCTGATCGGCGCCGTGCTGCTGGTGGACGGCGTCGGTGGGCGCATCGTGGAGACCGAGGCCTACGACCGCGAGGATGCGGCCTCGCACAGCTTCTCCGGGCCGACGCCGCGCAACCGCGCGATGTTCGGCCCGCCGGGACACGCGTACGTCTACCGCTCCTACGGCATCCACTGGTGCCTGAACTTCGTGTGCCGCGAGGACGGCCACGGCGCGGGGATTCTGATCCGCGCCATCGAGCCGCTGCAGGGGCTGGACCGCATGCGCGAGCGCCGCGGGCTGGACGACGTGAAGCTGCTGTGCTCCGGCCCCGGCCGCGTCGGCCAGGCGCTGGGCATCACGCGCGAGCTCGATGGCTGCCGGCTGGACCGCAAGCCGTTCAAGGTGCTGGCGCGCACGGGCGACGAGGCCATCGTCGCCGGCCCGCGCATCGGCATCACCAAGGCGGCCGACGTACCCTGGCGCTACGGCCTGGCCGGCTCGCGCTTCCTGAGCCGTCCATTCTCCCGCGACGCGGTTATCATTCCTCCATGACCTCGCACCTGCCCGCCAACGCCGCCATCGCAAGGATGGCGCTGGGCCTGTGTGCTTCCCCTCCTCCCCCGCCTGTCGTGTCCCTGGGCTGATCGCCCGCCTTTCGTTCCTCCGCCGTTTAGCGCGCGGAGGTCCTGAACGTTTTTCCGACAGGCTCTCATCATGATTTCGCATTCAAAAGCCGTGGCCGCTTTCGGGCCCACAGCGCTGTTCGTGCTGCTGTGGAGCAGCGGCGCCCTCTTCGCCAAATGGGGGCTGGCGCATGCCGGCGCTTTCGTGTTCCTTTCGCTGCGCTTCGCGCTCGCGCTGGCCGTGCTGCTGGCGTGGGCCGCGCTGCGGCGCCAGCCCATGCTGCCGCGCCCCGGCACGCGGCTGCGCGTGGCGGTCACCGGCCTGTTGATGGTCGGCGTGTACTCGGTGTGCTACTTCCTCGCGCTGGACCGCGGCATGACGCCGGGCGTGCTGGCCACGCTGCTGGGCGTGCAGCCGCTGGTGACGCTGGCGCTGAC
>NZ_JACCWG010000477.1 GCF_013697775.1 Ramlibacter sp.
GGCGAACTCCGGCAGGCCGGGCTTGAAATGGTCGTACACGCGCAGCAGGTCGCCATCGCGCGCCTTGACCTCGCGCTGCACGCGCGCGGCGCGCGCCGCGCGGCTTTTCAGGTCGGCCACCCGCACGATGTCGTCGAACGCCATCCACAGCGCCAGCCAGCGCGCGGCCTCGCGCGTGGTGGCGAAGGCGTGCTGCGCCTGCGGGTCGGCCGCCTGCTCGGCCGCGAGGATGCCGCGCAGGCGCCGCAAATACAGCTCGGCATACCAGCGGCCCTGGTAGTCCACCAGGCGTGCGTAGCCGAGCGACGCCATCTCCTGGACTGGAGCGGGGAATTCGGATGCGGGTCCTGCAGCCGCCGGTGCGGGCAATGCGGCAGGTGCGGCCTGCGCCGGTGCGCTTTCCTGCGCCACACGCGCGAAGCCGTTGGCGAAGCCGCGCAGGCTCGCCTCGGCCGCACCGCCGGATGTGCGCACCACCGCTTCGTAGTCGGTGCGCGCGAACGGGAACACGCCGCTGCCGGCAATGGCGCCCAGCATCACGGCGCTGACGATGGTGCCGGCTTCGCGCGCCGCGCCGGCCATGTCGAACACCTGCTGGGCACGGCTGAAGGCGCGCACCAGCTGCAGCAGCGCGTCGGCATCGGCGCGGCCGTCGCCCGGCTCCATGCGCTCCTGCATCGTCAGCGTGCGCGCCGACGAGGTGATGACCAGCGTGCGCTCCGGCGAGGCCATGCCGCTGCCGACCTGGCGCGCGGTTTCAAGCAGCTCCGACGACAGCAGCGCGTCCAGCGCGCCTGGAACCGGGTTCAGGCTGAACACCGGCCGCCGGCCGCCCAGCTCCGCCAGCGGCACCGGAAACACTTCCAGGTAGTAGGTGGTGGCGCCGGTGCGCTGCGCCACGCCGGGAATCGAGGTGCTCTGCGCCGCGTAGCCGGCGTGGCGGGCGATGTCCACCAGCCACTCGGTCAGCACGCCGCCGCCTTCGCCGCCCAGGCCGCAGATCAGCAGGCAGATGGGCTGCCGGTGCCGCGTGTCGGGGTGTGTCGCCGTGGTCATGCCGGTGGTCATGCCGGCTGCAGCGCGCGCACCATGGCGCCGCGCAGGCTCTCGAACAGGCGTTCGTGCCAGCGCGGGTTCTGGATCACCTCGGCGCGGTAGAAGCTGGGGCACAGCGTGGCGGCGTGGGCGTTCTCGCCGCACAAGCCGCAGCCCACGCAGCCGTCGATCACCGTGGCCACCGGGTCCACCTTCAGCGGGTCGGGGTTGTCCTTCAGCGTGAGCGTGGGGCAGCCCGAGAGGCGGATGCAGGCATGGTCGCCATTGCACACGTCCTCGTCCACGCCGTACTTCACGCGCACCACGCGCTTGCCTTTTTTCAGCAGGCCGGCGATCCACGGCTTGATGCGGCGCTGGCGCTCCAGCTGGCACTCGCCTTCGGCCACGATCACTTTCAGGCCGTTGAAGTCCGACGTGAAGGCCTCGGTCAGCGTGGCGCGCATCTTTTCCACGCCGTAGGTGTGCACCGTGCGCAGCCACTGCACGCCCATGCCCTTCAACGTGGACTCGATGGTCTGGTTGGTGTGCGCCAGGCTGTCCGATTTGTCGCCGCCCAGCCGGGCGTCCGTGCGCGGCGTGGAGATGATCTCCTGCGTGCCGGTGGCCGAGGTGTAGCCGTTCTTGAAGATCAGCAGCACCGCGTCGCTGCCGTTGAACAGCGCGCTCTGCACGCCGGTGAGCAGGCCGTTGTGCCAGAAGCCGCCGTCGCCCATGATGGCGAGCGCGCGCCGCTGCATCATCGGCGACACGCCGGCGCGGCTGGCCAGGCTCATGCCGTAGCCCAGGATGGAGTGGCCCATGGAGAACGGCGCGAAGGTGCCGAACGCATGGCAGCCGATGTCCGCCGCGATGTGCACGGGGCCGATCTGCTGCTGCGCCAGCTTGAGCGCGGAGAACACGGGCCGCTCGGGGCAGCCGATGCAAAAGCCGGGCGGGCGGATCGGCAGCGGTGCTGCGAGCAACGCGCCGGCCGCCTTGCGCCGATGCGCCAGATCGGTCAACCAACGCACCCCGTTCGGGCTGGGCTTGTCGCAGCCCTGCGCGTGCCCTTCGACAAGCTCAGGGCGAACGGAAATAGCGGATGCCAGGTACTCCAGCAGCCCCTGCGCCAGCACTTCCACCGTGTATTCGCCGGCCAGCGGCAGCAGGTCCTTGCCGTGCAGCCGCGTTTGGATAGCGCGCCGGCGCAGCAGCGTTGCGATTTCCTGTTCGATGTATTCCGGCTGGCCTTCCTCCACCACCAGCACCGCGTCCTTCCCGATGCAGAAGTCGCCGATCTGCTCGGGCACCAGCGGGTAGGTGACGTTCAGCACCAGCAGCGGAATGTCGGTTTCGCCGAACGCGTCAGCCAGGCCCAGAAGCTGCAGCGCGCGCATCAGCGCGTTGTAGACGCCGCCCTGCACCACGATGCCCAGATCGGTGCGGCGCCCGGGCATCAGCTCGTTGAGGCCGTTCTCGGCGATGTACCGGCGTGCGGCGGGAATGCGCTGCTCGTACTTGAGCTTTTCCTGGCGGAAGGTCACGGGCGGGTGCGCCAGCCGCATGTAGTCGAACGCAGCCGGTTCTTCCAGCAGCGCGCGCGTGGAGATCGCCGGCGCCACGTTGTCCCTGGTGTCGAAGCTGCCGCGCACGTGGCAGGCGCGGATACGCAGCTCCAGCAGGGCGGGCATGTTGGACGCCTCCGACAGCCGGAAGCCTTCCTCCACCATGCGGACCATCACGCCCAGGTCGGGGCGCGGGTCGAGCAGGCACATGCCGGACTTGAGCGCGTAGGCGTGCGTGCGTTCCTGGATGACGGAAGCGCCTTCGCCGTAGTCCTCGCCCACCACCACCAGCGCACCGCCGCTGACGCCCGGCGACGACAGGTTGGACAGGGCGTCGGCCGCCACGTTGGTGCCGACGATGGACTTCCAGGTGACAGCGCCGCGCAGCGGGTAGTGGATGGACGCGCCGAGCATGGCCGCGGCCGAGGCCTCGTTGGGGCATGCCTCCACGTGCACGCCCAGTTCGTCCATGTAGCCCTTGGCCTGCACCATCACGTCCATCAGGTGCGACACCGGCGCGCCCTGGTAGCCGCCGACGTAAGCCACGCCGGACTGCAGCAGCGCCTTGGTGATCGCCAGGATGCCCTCCCCATGGAAGGTGTCGCCGGCGCCCAGGCGCAGCGATTCGATTTCCTTGCTGAACGAAACTTCCATGCACTGCCTTTCGGGGAGCCGGCAGTGTCGTCGTGGGTGCTTCATCAATCAATACAATGAAGCGACTAAGCAGTATTCATCCAATGCATCTCAGAGACATCGACCTCAACCTGCTGCGCCTGTTCGACGCGGTGCACCGCGCGGGCAGCGTGAGCCGCGCCGCGGAGCTCCTGGACCTGACGCAGCCGGCGGCCAGCCAGGGCCTGGCGCGGCTGCGCTCGCTGATCCACGATCCGTTGTTCGTGCGCGCGGCCGGCGGCGTGCGGCCGACGCCCAAGGCGGAACGCCTCGCCGTGCCGGTGCGCGAGGCGCTCGCCATGCTGGAGCAGGCGCTGGGCGAATCGGCCGGCTTCGATCCGGCCGCATCGCAGCGCACCTTCCACATCCACATGAGCGACATCGGCGAGGCGCGCTTCCTGCCGCAGCTGATGGTGGCGCTGCGCGAGCACGCGCCAGGCGTGCGGGTGGAGACGCGGCCGCTGCCGCGCGACGTCGTGGCCGAGGCGCTGCACAGCGGCAAGGTCGACGTGGCCCTCGGCTTCCTGCCGATGGTGAAGGACACGCAGCGGCTGCAGCTGCTGAAGGACCGCTACGTGGTTCTGCTGCGCCGCGGCCACCCGTTCGCGCGCAAGCGCCACACCGGCCGCGCGCTGCTGCGGGCGCTGCGCGAGCTGGAGTTCGTGGCGGTGCGCGCGCATGCCGACACGCTGCGCATCGTGCAGCAGCTGCAGCTGCAGGACCGGCTGCGGCTGGTCACCGAGCATTTCATGGTGCTGCCCTCGATCGTGGCGGCCACGGACCTCGCGGCCATCATGCCGCGCAACATCGCGCAGGGTTTCGACGACGGCTATGCCATCGTCGAGCCGGCCTTCCCGCAGCGCGAGTTCACCGTCAGCCTGCACTGGAGCAGGCGCTTCGAGGCGGATGCCGGCAATCGCTGGCTGCGCGAGAAGATCGCGCAACTGTTCGCCGAGTAGCGCCGCGCACGCTGCGCCGGCGCCGGCGGGCTGGGTGGCGGAGGTGGCAGGCGCCGCGCTGGAAGCAGCCTGGCGCGCCACCGCCTTCAGCTCGCCGGAGAGTTTGGCGGTGCGCCGCTGCTGCTCCACCAGTTGCGCCGCGTTCGGCGCCGACGTTGAAGATCTGGATCACGCCCTTTTCGTCGGTGGCGATGCTGGAGAAATAGGCACTTTTGAAGATCGCATCCTGCAAGGCGCCGGTCTTGAGCAATGCCTCCTGGCGCTGGATTTCGCCGGCGCCGTGACTGTCGCTGCTGTCGGGCATAGGGGCTTTCGCTCCGAAGGCTGCGGAACGACCGCCGGCCAGCAATCGGCTGGAACGAAAGTCCAGTGCCGGAACGACTGCAACTGCAAAGTATGCGCACTTGCAGTCCTGGCTCAGGAGGTATGTTTCGTATACGAACCATCGCCGGGTGTGCCATGGGACTTCAAATCAGCTTGGCGGCTCAAGCACAGCGGTCAGCGCAGACACAGCAATTCGATCGCACATTTCTTACGCGTGGCAACGTGGGGTTCCCCACAAATTGACCGGGTGCCGGCCAAATGGGAGTTTTGCCTTGCAGGACGAACAACCATGAATATCCCAACCCCCGGAAACGACACCCTGAGCGGGTCGGCCGGCGACACCCTGGCCGGCGGACTGGGCGATGACCTGTACCAGCTCGGTTCGCACGACATCACGGTCATCGAACAGCCCGGCGAGGGCAACGACAAGATCGAGCTGCGCGACGACACGTACACCGGCGTCATCGCCGTGCCGCTGAACGTGGAAACGCTGGTCCTGATCGGCCGCTTCAACAACATGCAGGCACAGGGCAATGCGCAGGACAACGCCATCTATGGCAACAACACCGGCAACGACACCATCGACGGCGGCGCCGGCAACGACTACATCCAGGGCGACTTCGCCTATTTCTACGGCTCCAATTCGTGGTCCAGCTGGACCGGCAACGACCTGCTGCACGGAGGCGACGGCAACGACGTTCTGTGGGGCGACCAGCGCGCAGGCTTCGGCAACGGCAACGACACGCTGTATGGCGATGCCGGCAACGACACGCTGTACGGCGAGGGCGGCAACGACCTGCTGTACGGCGGCGAGGGCAACGACCTGCTGACGGGCGGCGAGACGATGGCCGGCGGCGCGGGCGACGACAGCTACCTGCTCGCGCGCTATGGCGGCATCGGCACGGTGGTGGAGAGCCCCGTGGCTGGCGAGACCAACACCATCCAGCTGGGCGCCGGCGTGCTGCCGTCGCAGGTGGACCTGGCGCGCGAAGGCAACGACCTGGTGTTCCGCATCACCGGCTATGCGTCCAGCCAGCTCGCGGTGAAGGACTACTTCGCCGCTTCCACGCCGCCGGTCGCGCGCGCGGTGTTCGAGGATGGCACGGTGTGGGACGCCAGCGTCTTCGCAGCCGCGCCCAACGGGGCCAGCCAGCAGGGCCTTTACGTCGTGGGCACCGCGTCCGCCGATAACCTCGAGGGGCGCGCCGGCAACGACACCTTCGACGGCATGGCCGGCTGGGACAACATCGCGGGCGGCGGCGGCGACGACTATCTGCTGGGCGGCGGCGGCAACGACAACCTGAGCGGCGGCGACGGCAACGACCGGCTGGACGGCGGCTTCGACAACGACAACCTGAGCGGCGGCGCCGGCAACGACACGCTGATCGGCGACCAGGGCTACGACGTTTTCCAGGGCGGCGCGGGCGACGACGTGATCGATCCTGGCACCGACTACAACCGCCTGTCGTTCTTCGTCGGCGACGGCCACGACGTGGTGCGCGGCCTGCCGGGGTCCACGAACATCTACGTGAGCGGGCTGGGCATCGACCTGGCAAGTTATTTTTACTACGTGCCGAACGCGCCCGTGCGCGGGCTGCAGGCCAGCGAGCTCGCATTCACGCGCGCGGGCGACAACCTGGTGATCACGGTGAAAGCCAACGGCGAGTCGATCACGGTGGAAGGCTGGTTCGTGCCGGATGCCGCCGGCAATTACCAGCAGCTCGAACTGCAGACGACCGACCACGACTGGTACAACGCCGACATCCTCGCGGCCATGGCGTCGGGCCAGGGCGAAGGCGGCGGCGGCACGCCCGGCACGCCTGGAACGGTGGGCACCGAAGCGGCCGACACGCTGGCCGGCACCGCGGGCGACGACCTCCTGTGGGGCCGCGGCGGCAACGACCTGCTGCAAGGCGGCGCGGGCAACGACTTCCTCAACGGCGAACTGGGCAACGACAGCCTGGTGGGCGGCACGGGCGACGACATGCTGATCGTCGACAGCACGGGCGACGTGGTGACCGAGCTGGCCGGCGAAGGCAGCGACACGGTGCAGAGCTACGTCGACTACACGCTGGGCGCCAACGTCGAGAACCTGGTGCTGATCGGCGACATCGCGCGCACCGGCACCGGCAACGGCGGCGACAACCGGATCACCGGCAATGCGCAGGCCAACCGGCTGGACGGCGGCAACGGCGCGGACACGATCGACGGCGGCGGCGGTGCCGACACGCTGCTGGGCGGCCGCGGCGCTGACGTGCTGGTGGTGCGCAGCGGGCTCGAACATGTGGACGGCGGCGCGGGCAGCGACGTGCTGCGCATCGATGCCGCGCTTGCCGCCTGGAACGTGGGCGCGCTTGCGAACGGCACGATCGCCGGCATCGAAACCATCGACCTGCGCAACGGCACGGCCACGCAGCTG
>NZ_JACCWG010000009.1 GCF_013697775.1 Ramlibacter sp.
CGCAGGTCGGCCGCCAGCGCGTCCAGCCGCTCGCGCGCGCGGCCGGCCAGGTACAGGCTGTGCCCCTGCGCCGCCCACAGGCGCACCGTGGCCTGCGCAATGCCCGAGGTCGCGCCGATGACCAGGATGCGCTTCATCGCAGCCCCAGCCGGCGCGATTGCGCCGATGCGAAGCGGCCGTGCGCATGCCAGCGCGCGCGCGCTTCCTCGAATTCTTGCCAGCGCGGATAGCCGCGCTTGAATGTGGATTCGCTCATGCGGGCGTCCTTGGCCAGGTAGATGCGCCCGCCGGCATCGAGCACGACGGGGTCGAGCGCATCGAGCAGCGCGAAGGTTCGGGGTTCGGCCTTGAAATCGAGCGCAAGCGTGTAGCCCTCCATGGGAAACGACAGCAGGTTGGCATTGGCCGGCCCGAGCAGCTTGAGCACGGCCAAAAAGGCGCCGCAGCCGGAGTCGGCGATGCGACGGATGACCTCGCGCAGCGCGCCTGCGCCGCCGGCGCGGGGCACCACGAACTGGTACTGCACCAGGCCCGGCGCGCCGTACAGGCGGTTCCAGTGCGCAAGCGCGTCCAGCGGATAGAAGTACTGCTCCAGTGGCAAGGTGCGCGTCTTCGTAGCACGCAGCGCGCGGCCGTAGTACAGCGCGTTGAAGGCGCCGGCGCTGGCGCGGTTCAGCAGCCAGGGCGGCATGTCGAACGGCACCGGCTTCGGTGCCACCTCCTGCGCCGCGAGCGGACCTTCGGGTGCGTGCTCGCCCAGCATCAGCAGCGAGCGGCCGAGCGCGCCGCCGCGTGCCAGGCAGTCGATCCAGGCGACCGAATAGCGTGCCGCCAGGTGCGCATCGAAGGCCTCCAAAACGGCATCGAGGCTGGGCGCCTTGACAGTTGTTTCGACGATCTGCGCCGAGGCGATGCGCTGCAGCTGCAGGCGCGCGCGCAGCACCACGCCGGCCAAGCCCATGCCGCCGCACACGGCACGCAACAGCTCGGGGTTTTCATTCGCCGACGCGCGCGCCACCTCGCCGTTGCCCAGCAGCACCTGCATGTCCAGCACGTGGTCGCCGAAGCTGCCGTCCAGGTGATGGTTCTTGCCATGCACGTCGCTGGCGATGGCGCCGCCCACGCTCACGTGGCGCGTGCCGGGCGTGACCGCCAGGAACCAGCCGCGCGGCACGGCCAGCCGCAGGATCTCGCCCAGCGACACGCCGGCCTCGCAATCCAGCACGCCGGTGGCGTCGTCGAACGCAATGAAGTGGTCGAGCCGGCGCGTGGACAGCACCCGCGCGCCGAGCGCGCTGTCGCCGTAGCTGCGGCCCAGTCCACGCGCGATCAGCGGCAGCGGATCGGCCAGTGCATCGGCACAGCCGCGCGGCGACGCCGGCGTTTCCAGTCGCGCGTCCACGCGCGGATAGCGGCCCCAGCCGTGCAGCTCGGTCACCGGGGCGACCGTTCGGGTTCAGGGTGAACGGCTGGAACCGCCTTGTCCACGAACACCCAGTTGCGGTCCAGCTGGTACTTGATGATGTAGCCGATGGTCAGCCCGATCGTGGCGCCGACGTAGCGCATCAGGTCGGTGCCGAAGGCCACGTGGAACGCGTATTCGGTTCCCCAGAACAGCGCCGTGGTGAGCACGCCGAAGCCGGAATACAGCACGAACATGCGGCCGTCGTGCGCCAGGTCGCGCGCGCGGAAGCTGAAGATCAGCCGCTTTTCCAGCACGTATTTCAACGGCAGGCCGGCCGCGGTGCCGGCCAGCACGGACAAGGGAATCGCATACGGCCCGCGGTACAGCCACATGGCGAACGCCTGCACCGCGATGTTCAGCGCGGTGGCCAGCACGGCGACCACGGCATACAGCAGGGCGATGCGCGCGACGCGCTTCATGGCATCAGCTTGGCCAGCGCGAACACCACCACGAACAGCGCCGCCACCACCCAGCTGGCGCGGTCGCGCAGCGCGAACAGCACCGGGTCCTGGTGCATCTGGCCGCGGTGCGTGAGCAGCCAGGCGCGCGAGATCCAGTACAGCAGCAGCGGGCAGGCCAGCCAGATCGCGCGCGGCTCGCCGTACAGCGCCGCGGTGTGGCTGTCCTGGATGTACAGCGCCAACACAAGCACCGCCATGTAGCCGGACGCCGCGCCCAAGCTGGACACCATCTCCAGGTCCTGCGGGCTGTAGCCGCGTCCGCGCAGCGCGGCCTCACGACCGGCGTCGCGCGCGGCGCGCAGTTCGCTGTAGCGCTTGATCAGCGCCAGGCTCAGGAAAATGAACATCGAGAACGACAGCAGCCAGAACGACATGGGCACGGCGATGGCAGCCGCGCCGGCGATGATGCGCAGCGTGTACAGCGCGGCCAGCGTCAGCACGTCCACCACGGCCACGCGCTTCAGGTGGAACGAGTACGCCGCCGTCAGCACGCCGTAGCAGCCCAGCGCCGCGGCGAAGCGCCCGGGCAGCAGCCACGCGGCCAGCGCGAAGGCCAGCGCCAGCAGCAGCGGCCAGGCCAACCAGCCGTGCAGCAGCGACAGCGTGCCGGCGGCGAAGGGCCGCAGCCGCTTGCGCTCGTGGTGGCGGTCGTCGGCCACGTCCACCAGGTCATTGAGCAGGTACACCGCCGACGCCGCCAGGCTCAGCACGACGAAGGCGGCCAGCGCCTGCGCCACGGCCAGCGTGTCGCCGTAGCGGTGCGCCGCCAGCAGCGGCACGAACACCAGCAGGTTCTTGGCCCACTGGTGCGGCCGCGCGGCCTTCAGCAGGCCGGCGGCGGGCGACCCCGTGGCGGGCACGCGCGATGACGCCAAATTGCCGAGCGCGCGCACGCGTTCGACCAGCCGCGGCGAGCGGCTCACCACGTGCGCGGCCGCGGCCGACTGGAAGATCGGCAGGTCGGGCCAGTCGTTGCCCACGTAGTCGAAGCCGCGCTCGCCGTAGCGCGCCACCAGCACGTCGCGCTTGGCATGGGCGCGCAGGTTGCTGCCGTCCTCGGTGGCCAGCACGGTGTCGAACAGGCCCAGGTGCTGCGCCACCTGTTCGGCCAGCAGGCGGTGGCTGGCCGTGGCCAGCACCAGTTCGCGGCCCTGCTCCTTTTGCGCGCGCAGCCAGGCCAGCAGCTCGGTGTCGTAGGGCAGCACGGCGGCGTCCAGCGCAACGGACTGCGCCAGCCGCGTCTTCAGCACGCTCTTGCCCGCCGCCAGCCAGGCCAGCAGGCGCGGCGCGGCCAGCGGCCGCTGCAGCAGGAAGCGGCTGGCGCTCTCGTGCAGCAGGTCGGTGCGGATGAGGGTGCCGTCCAGGTCCACCACCAGCGGGCGCAGGGTGGTGGCGGGCGGCGAGAGGGGAATCAATGCGGGGTCCGTGTGAATCAGGGGATGCTGCGCGAAACTGTGGCAGAGCCGCGCACCAGGGTCAACAGCGCGGCCGCAAGCCGTGGACTTTAGCGCCAAGCCGCCCGCGCCCTGTCGCGTCCATGCCGCACCGGAGCCTTCCTTTCAGCATCAGGGCACGCCTGCATGATGCGCGAGCTGCTGCGATGAAGCGCAGGTAAATGTCGGCCTGCGCGGCCTTGGCCGCACGGCGGAGCTTGCCCGTACGGCTAGACTGCCCGCCATGCCGATCCCGGAGAAACCCATCTTGAAACTGTTCCGCCTGACCCTGGCCGCAGCCGCGCTGGCATGTGCCTGCAGCGCGCAAGCGCAAATGAAGGCGCCAAAGACGAGCGGCGCCACGCCGGCACCTGCGGCGGCTGCACCCGCCGCGGCGCCCTCCGGCGACGCCGCGAAGGAAGAGGCCGGCCGGCTGGTCGCCGCCGGCTGGCTGACCTTGCTGGACCGCCAGGACTGGGGCGGCGCCTGGGACCGTTCGGCCGCGCTGTTCCGCCAGAGCGTGCCGCTGGCCACCTGGATGGACGGCATTCCCAAGACGCGCGAACCGCTGGGCGCGCTGGTGGAACGCCAGCCGGCCGAAACCGCGTACAAGACCACGCTGCCGGGCCGCCCGGACGGCGAGTACGTCACCACCCTGTTCGTCAGCAAATTCGCCAACAAGGCCGACGCGGTGGAAACCGTCACCACCGTGCGCGAGAGCGACGGCAAGTGGCGCGTGACGGGCTACTCCACGCGCTGAGCCGCGCGTGGCCTCCGGCGCTCAGCGCGCCGGCGTGTTGCGCGCCGCGCCCATGCTGCGCGTGGCGCCGCCTCCCGCGCGTGCCGGCGCGCCCCGCGGCGA
>NZ_JACCWG010000022.1 GCF_013697775.1 Ramlibacter sp.
CGGACCACCTCGCCGCGCACGAAGCGCACCGTGCTGCCCGCGGGCGCAGGCTCCAGCAGCCGGGCGGCCAGGCGCCGCAGGTAGCGCGCGTACAGCATGCGCGGAACGAACTGGCCCTGGATCGGCCGGGTGCGGTCCAGGAAGGGTGCGGCCTCCGGGTCCGCCGACAGGAAATCCACGAAGTCGTTCGGCGCGTCGTCGAAGGCGCTCTGGTTGCCGGCCGGGCCGTTCAGCAGGTGCGCGGCCTCGCGGGTGGAGAACGCGAGCCCGTCGCCCACGGTGCCGCGTTCGATGACGACGACCTGTACGCGGCGGTTCGTGGCGCGGTGCAGGTGCGCCGCCAGGCACAGCCCGGAGAAGCCGCCGCCCACCACGGCGACGCGCAGCGACGCCGGTTCTTCCAATGAAGGATCAGCCTGCATGGACCTCTCCCTTGGCAAGCAGGCCGTGGTCGGACAAGAGCGCGTCGCGCAGCGCGCGCCGGTCCAGCTTGCCCGTGCCCGAGCGGGGCATGGTTTGGATGACCTTGATGGCCGCCGGCACCATGTGCGGCTGCAGCAGGCCCTGCACTTGGCCGCGCACGGCCTGCCCGTCGATCCCTTCTCCCGAGACCGCGGCGACGATGTCCTCGGTGACGCTCGCGTGCGGCGGCCAGGCGAAGGCCACGGCTTCCACCACGCCGGGTTGCGCGCGCAGCGCCGCCTCGATTTCGCCGAGCTCGATGCGGTGCCCGCGCACCTTGATCTGGTGGTCGCGCCGGCCGACGAAAACCAGTTCGCCGCCGTCGAGCGCACGCACGACGTCGCCGGTGCGGTAGAAGCGCAGCGTCTCTCCTTCCGCGGTGCCGCGCGTGAAGAACGCGGCGGCGTCGGCCTCGGGATTGCGCCAGTAGCCGGCGAAGGTCTGCGGCCCGGCCACGCAGAGTTCGCCTTCGGCGCCGGGCGGCACCGGCTGCAGGTGCTCGTCCACCACGAGGTGGCGCAGGCCGTCGTAGATGCGGCCGATCGGCACGATCTCGTTCCTGCATTGCTGCGGCGATGTGCGCGGGTTCCAGCGGTGCACCGCGCAGGCAATGGTCAGCTCGGTCGGGCCGTAGAGGTTCTCCACGATGGAGGCGGGCGCCGCGTCCTGCCAGGCCTGGGCATGCGCGCGCACCAGCGGTTCGCCGCAGAACAGGCTCAGGCGCAGCGAGGGCAGCGAGCCGGGCTGCAGCAGCCCCAGCCGGATCTGCACCGCGATGACCGAAGGCACCGAGAACCACACCGTGATGCCGCGCGCGCGGATGGCCGACAGCGGCGAGAGCAGTTCCGTGGCGGCCAGCGCGCACAGCGCCGCGCCGGCGTTCCACGCCATGAACAGGTCGAAGACGGACAAATCAAAACTCTGCTCGAAGGTCTGCGACACCACGTCGCCGGGCGAGAGCCGGTAGCGCGCGGCATTCGACGCCAGGAACGCCGCCACGTTGGCATGCGAGACCGGAACGCCCTTGGGCGTGCCGGTGCTGCCGGAGGTGAACAGGATGTAGGCGATGCCTGGGGATGCGGTGGCTGTGCGGCTGTCGGGCGCCGGCATGGCGGACCCGTTCTCCGAAGCCGAGAGCTGCACTGTGGGAGGCGCATCGGGCGCCTCGCGCACGGCCTGCGCGACCAGCACCCGCGGCGAAGCCTGGCACTGCGCGAGGATCGTGCGCAGCAGCGGCAGGTGGCGCTGCTCGCAGACGATGGCGTCCAACTGCGCCAGGTCGATCACCGACTGCAGCCGGGCCGCCGGCAGCGCCGGGTTCAGCGGAACGAAGGCCGCGCCGGCGAACAGCGCGCCCAGCACGCCGGTGTAGGAAACCAGGCTGCGCCGCGCGAAGATGCCCACGCGCGCGGGCGCGGCGGCAATCGCCTGCAAACCGCCGGCGATGCGGTGCGCGTTGGCGTCGAGCTGCGCGTAGCTCCAGCTGTCCGCGCCCAGCTGCAAGGCGGTGGCGTGCGGCGCGCGCGCCGCGCTGGCCATGAAGCCGTGGTGGAGCAATGCGGTCATGCGCGTGCTCCCGCGCCGTAGCTGCGCGGACCGGGCCCCGCGTACAGCAGCTGGGGCCGGATCAGCACGTTGTTGCGCTGCTGCTCGCGCACGTGGGCCACGAGGCCGGCCACCCGCGCGGAGGCGAACAGGGGCCCGAACAGGTCGCGCGGGATGTCCAGCGCCTCGAACAGCGCGCTCGCGTAGAAGTCCACGTTGGTGTCCAGCCCCAGCCGGCTGTAGCCGCTCATGGCGTCGGCGACGGCGTCCAGGACGTCCAGCGTGCGGGCGCCGCGCCCCTGGCCGCCGAGCGTGCGCGCGATGCCGCGCAGCAGCCCGCTGCGCGGGTCGGCGCCGCGGTAGATCCGGTGGCCGAAGCCGTAGATGGGCTCGTTGCGGTCCAGGCGCGCGCGCACGTAGTCCGCGGCGGCGGCGGGCGAGCCGATCTCGTCGACCATCGCCATCACCTGGTCGACCGCGCCGCCATGCAGCGGACCGGAGAAGGCGCCGATGGCACTGCAGATGGCGGCATGGGGATCGGCCCTGGCGCCAGTGACCACACGGGCCGTGAAGGTGGAGGCGCTGGCGCTGTGGTCGGCCAGCAGGCTCAGCGCCCGGTCCAGTGCCCGCGCCTGCACGGGCTGTGGCAGCCGGCCGTGCAGGCCGTACAGAAGGTGCTCCGCGTGTCCCAGGTCCGCGCGCGGCGGCGGCTCGGCCGCGCCGGTGCGCAGGCGATGGAACAGGCCCAGCACGCAGGGCAGCTGGGCGATCAGCGCGATGTCGGCATCGGCGTCGGCATCCGGCTGCTGCGCCCGCTGCGCGCCAAGCACCGCAATCGCGGCCTGCAGCACGAGGAACGGGCGGGCCGCGGCCATGGATGCGAGCAGCGGCGCGAGCGCCGCGGGCAGGGTGCGAGCGCGCCGCAGCGTGCCGCGAAAGCGCGCCAGCTCGTCTGCCGTGGGCGCGGTGCCGTGGATGAGGAGGAAAGCCACCTCTTCGTAGCTGGCGCGCTCGATCAGCTCGTCGACGCCATAGCCGCGGTAGCGCAGCATGCCGCCCGATGCATCAATGTCGGTGATCTCGCTGCGGTCGAAGCAGATGCCCACCAGGCCGCGCGACACGGCGGCCGGCGCGTTCCCGCCGGCACTCCGCCGCGGCTGCGCAACGGGTGCGGGACCCTCGCGCGCGCCGGCCTTGTCCGCGAAGTCGCGCAAGGCGCGCACCGACGTCAGCTGCGTGATCCGTTCGCTGGTGAGCTTGATTGCGTACGTGGTCTCGACCGCCTGCATCAGCCGGACGTGGCCAAGCGAGTCCCATTGCGAGATGTCCTGGTAGGACAGGTCGTCGGTGACCAGTGCGGGATCGATGCGAAGGGTGGCGTGCACAAGGGCGTCAAGGGCCTGGGATGCAGTCATGGAGACCTTTCGATGTGAGATTCGAAATCGGTCTGTGTTGCCAAGACTGCGGCTGGCTGGCATCCGTGCAGATGCCGCCCGGCACAAACCTCGATCGCGCCGCCGCCGGTATGGGCAATGGCGGCGCCATCTTTGTTTGTGCGTGTGCGGGGCAACAAGCTGTCAGGGTTGACAGTGAATTGCGCTCCCGAGCCGCCGCGCGTGCCGTTCGCGCAAGCAAGGCTCAGCCATGTCAGACATGACGAAGGAAGGAAACCGCGTTACACCGCGCGGTTGTCCTTACGTTCCCTGGGAAGTGGAAAGTTCAGGCCTTCATGTGCCGCGCGAGTTGCACGGCTTCCATCGCCCCTGCTGCCGCGTTGCGGATGTGGCGCTGCGTTTCTTCCGGCAGCTCCGCCGTGTTCAGGCCGTCCCACTTGTTGCGGCCCTTGACCGACAGGTTGTAGTAGACCGACACGCCTTCGCGCAGCTTGGCGGCATGCTGCTCGGGATCGAGGTTCAGCGGGCCGATCTTGCCGGTGGCCCATTTGGCCGCCTGCTTGATGTGCAGCGCGGCGGCGAACACCGCCTGCACCGGGTCTTCCGGATCGTCCAGGCCCAGGCCCTTGGCGGTGGCCGGCTCGAACTGCGCCAGGCCGATGTTGGGCGTGCCGTCCTTGCTGGCGCCGGCGCGCGGAATCCACGAGGTCTCCGCCTCGATGACGCCGTACACGTCGTGGTAGCTCAGGCCCACGTCGCGCAGTCCGGCCTTGTCGGCGGCGGCCTGCGCCAGCAGGATGCGCGACGGTTCGTCGAGCGTCTGCACGGGCTTGCCGTGCCAGCGCACGGTGTCGAACTTCAGGCGCGAACGCACCGATTCTTCAGCGGCCAACCGGAGGGCGGACTTCTTGGTGATCACGGCTGCGATGGCGGCCTTCACCGAAGGCACCGTCAGGCCGGGAGCGCGCGCCGCTTGGTTCGTCATCACGGGAACACGGACCGCAGGCACCGTCACCTGCCTCGTCGTGGGTGCAAAGCTGCCGAGCACGGCAACGCAAGCAACAGAACTGGCGAGGAGGGTTTTGGTGAAGCTCTGCATCGGGTGTAGGTCCTTGTTGACGAGTGTGTAGGAGGCCTATGGTAGACAGGTAGGAGCCACGGAAGTTCTAAGCTCTGCGTGGGCATATTCGTGCTTTCGGGCACTGGTGTGGCCTTTCGTTTCGCCATGGCTCTGCCGTGGTGGCCGGTACAATCGCCGGCCCGTATGAGTTCCCACGGCGCGGCCACGCGCCGCCCAAGCGCAATGACATTCCTCCTCTCCCACCAAGTTCTCGACGAGGTGCTCAAGAAGCACGGCATCAAGTCCAACGATCTGGCGGGAATCGACCGGCTCTTCGGTGGCGCGGACGGCTATTACTGGTACCACACCATGCGGCACATGTGCCCGCGCGGCCACGAGATCGTCTGGGACAGCCGCGCCGCCATACGCACGGCGTTGCAAAAGCACGAGAACGAGACCGCCGCCGAAGACGAGGTCAAGCCCCAGCAGTTGAAGGACGAGCATCTGGCGGCGATTGCCGCTGCGCTGGAACTCTGACGCGCAAGGCCAGCGGCCGGATGCTGTAGCGCAGCGGCGTGCGCATGCTGAACACCTCGCCGTCGGCCGACACGCGCACCGTCTTGCGCGTGGTGCTGATCACCAGGCCCCGTACGCTCAGCATGTCGAAGTCGCCCGCCTGCCGCAACCGGCGGAACAGCGCGCGCAATGCCAGGGCGAACAGCCCGAACCGCCCGCTGTGCTGGCTCAGGTACAGGCTCAGCCGGCCGTCTGCGAGCGACGCGCGCGAGCCGATCTCGAAGCCTTCCATGGCGTAGTTGTTGTTGCCGATGAAGACGAATGGGCTGCGGCGCCGCAGCGTGCGGTCGCCCAGGTCCACCTCCAGCGGCATCACCGGATAGCGGCGCAGCACGTGCAGCGCCGCCGCCGCCAGCGCAGGCCACTTGCCGCGCCCGAGCCTGCTGCGCTGCTGGTCCCGGTCCAGCACCATCTCGGGATACAGGCCCAGGCTGGAGTTGTTGATGAACACGCGCCCGTTCACCTCGCCGACGTCCACCGCCATGGTGCTGCCGCCCTGCAGCACGTCGAGCGCGCCCTCGAGTTCCAGCGGAATCTTCAGGTCCTTGGCGAAGTGGTTCAAGGTTCCGAGCGGCAGCACGCCCAGGGTGGCGTCGGTGCCGGCCAGCGCCGCGGCAACCGCGCTGACGGTGCCATCGCCGCCGCCCGCCACCACCGTGCGCGTGCCGGCGCGCAACGCGTCCTGCACGGCAGGAGCGATCTGCCCGCCATCGTCGAACGCGACCAGCTGCGCGTCAAGGCCGCGCGCGCGGCACCCGTCCTCGATCTGCCGCTGCAGGTTGGGGGCGTTGCCTTGGCCGGCCTTCGCGTTGACCAGGACGGTGACCTTGTTTGATGTCATCGGCCCAGTGTTGCGGAGCGCGGCGCGCGCCGCTGTCGGAAACTACCGCGTCGAAGACGGCTGATCACCGTCGGAAGCGGACTACGCAGGAAGGTGCGGCGTTCGCGCCTGCGCCGCGCGGCGGGCGCGTATGTTGACCCCACCCCCACCTTTCAGGAGAGAACACATGGCCCAGCAAGACGCGACGGTGCTGCTCGACGAAGACCACAACGCAGTGATGCGGCTGTTCGAACAGTACAAGGCGGCGCACGATGACAACCGCAAGCGCGTCCTCGCGCAGCAGATCTGCCAGGAGCTCACCGTGCACATGCGCATCGAAGACGAGATCTTCTATTCCGCGTTCCGCAATGCCACCCACGACGAGGAGCTGCTGCAGGACGCCACGCAAGAGCACGACGAAGCCCGCAAGCTGATCACCAAGCTGCAGGACACGCCGACCGATGCACACCTGATGCTGGAGCTGGAACACGCCATCCTGCACCACGTGAACGACGAGCGCGAGGAGATGTTCCCTGAAGCCCGCAAGTCCAAGAACATGGACCTCATGCAGCTGGCGCAGCAGCTGGAAGCACGCAAGGCGGAGCTGATGGCGGCGCATCCGGCCTGACAGCGCATTCCGCAATCAGGACAGAAAAAGTCCGGTATCTCCCCTAGAGTCGCTGGCTGCCGCTTCGGCGGCAACCCACTTCCAGGAGCTTCCATGCCGGACACCGCCCGCCTTGTTTTCTACGTCAAGCTTTTCGTCAAACCCGAGTGCGTGCAGGAGTGGCGCGCGGCGCTCGATGAGATCGTCAACGCCATGTCGCAGGAGGAGGCTTTCGTCTCCTGCCACCTGCACCAGGATGCGCAGGACGAGACCCTGTTCACGCTGTATGAGCGGTGGGCCGAGCCGAGCGTCGAGGCTTTCGTGGCCAACCAGATGAAGCCCTACCGCATTGCCTACGACACCAAGCTCGAGAAGCTGTTGCAGCGGCCCAGGGAAGCTCAGATCCTCGTGCCCCTGGGCGCTTGGCACGCTAGCTAGCGTTTCGGGTGCTCCAGGAAAAAGCGCAGCATCTGCGCGCTTGCATCCGGCCCGGCCGGATCGGTGTAGGAACCCGCGCTGCTGCCGCCCGACCAGGCGTGGCCGCTGCCGTGCACAACCCAGTGCTCGGCCAGCACCGCGCCATCGGGTGCGCGGTGCACGCTGAGCGTGTAGCTGCGCCCGCTGGCGCCGCGCTGCCGGTCGACCTGCGGCGCACCGTCTGCGCCGCCGGCGCTGGCGCTGATCACGTGCCTGCCATTGTCGGGATGCACGGTCGCGTCCGCGTCGCCATGGAACACGATGGTCGGCGCGGGCGGTTGCGTTGATGACGCTGCCGCGGCGCCGCTGCGCATCGCGGCGAGTGCCGAGGGCAGGTCTTGTGCCGCGCCCGAGGCCAGGCCGGAGTGCACGCCGACGGCGGCATACAGGTCGGGATACGTGTCGCCCAGAATGGCCGCCATGGCGCCGCCGGCGGACAGGCCGGCCACGTACACGCGCGCCGGATCGATGCGGTGCTTGGCCATCACGTCGCGGGTCATCCCGGCCAGCAGCGCCGGCTCGCCGCGGCCGCGCTGCTGGTGGCTGTGCTTGAACCAGTTCCAGCAGCGCTGCGGATTCGCCTGCCCCGACTGTGCCGGGTACAGCACGAAGCAGCCGGCATTGCGCGCCACCTCGTTCATGTGCGTGCCCGCCGCGAAGTCGTCGGGGTCCTGCGTGCAGCCGTGCAGCATCACGATGAGCGGCAGCGGCTGGTCGCCCGCTTGCGGCGGTACGTAGAGCTTGTAGTCGCGCGCAGTCTTGCCGTCCGCGTAGTGGCCCGCGGTGAACGTGCCCTTGCCCGTGGGCGGCGTGGGTGATACGGGTGTGGCGGGTTGGTGCGGCGTGGCGGGATCGGCGGCAGGGGCGTGCTGCGGCGGTGGCTGCGAGGACGGGAGTTCGCGCGCTTCGACGTCGAGGACGTCGTCGTGGCGCGCACGCTCCGCATCCTGTGCGGGCGTGGTGCCTGGTGTGGATTGGCGCAGCGCCGCCTGGATGGCGGCGGTTGCGTCGCGCAGCTTGCCCGAGCGGACCAGGGCGGTCGCGCTGTGCATGAGGCTTTGGAGATCGGGGCGCATGGTGGTGTATGTCCGGTTAGAGGATGCGTTGGCTCAACGCAGCCTTCACGGCGGGGCTGGCGTGCAGGGCACCCAGAACGGTCAGGGAAGAAATGGTGGCCAGCGCCAGGTCGGGCGTGACGTCGGCGGCAATGGTCGCGAGGCCAAGCACGCGGATGTCGAGCTGTTCGCCTTTGGCCTTCAGGGCCTGCAGCTGCGCCTTGCCCAGATGAAGCACACCCAGCGTCAGCGTTTTGCGCGCCGCGGCTTGCCGCACCACGTCGGCATGCACCGCCAGCTGGTTGCGCACGGCGGTGCGGATGAGGTCGGTGCGGTTGGCATAGAAGCCTTCCTGCACCAGCAGGTCGATCTGCCCCAGGTCGATGCAGCCCAGATTGATGGTGATCTTCTCGTCCTGCGGTTTGGGCGCGGTGCTCAGGGACTTGGTGCTTGGCTTCGGCATGGGCCATCGTAGCACTGATCTACCATCCACTTGGATGGTAGGACTGCGTAGGCCCCGACGCCGTGCCTACTGCGCGTCCATTGCCTGCCGGTACACCTGCAAGTACTGTGCCGCGCTTTCTTCCCAGCCGAAATGCCGCGCCATGCCATTGGCCTGGATGCGGCGCCAGCGCTGCGGATCGCGGAAGGCGTCGAACGCACGGCGCAGCGCGTCTTCGAAGCCGATGGCATCGATGCGGTCCATGACGAAGCCGGTGCCCCGTGCCGGATCCTGCGCCGCATCTGTGACTGAATCGCGCAGGCCGCCCACCGGCGCCACCAGCGGCGGCGTGCCGTAGGCCTGGCTGTACATCTGGTTCAGTCCGCAGGGCTCGAAGCGCGATGGCATCAGAAAACAGTCCGCGCCGGCTTCGATCCCGTGCGCCATCTCCTCGCTGAAGCTCACCGTCACCGCCACCTGGCGCGGCGACTGTTTCGCCGCTTCCTGCAGCGCCTGCTGCAGCCCCGGGTCGCCCTGGCCCAGCACGGCCAACTGGCCGCCCCGCGCCAGCAGGTCCTTGAGGCCGCCCAGCACCAGGTCGATGCCCTTTTGCGCGGTAAGCCGGCTCACCACGCCGAACAGCATGGCGTCGGGATCGGGCGCCAGGCCGCAGCGCGATTGCAGCGCCGCCTTGTTGCGCGCTTTCGCCTCGAGGGTGCCGGGGCCATAGGACTGCGCGATCAGCTTGTCCTCGGCCGGGTTCCAGATGCGCGTGTCGATGCCGTTCAGAATGCCGGAGAGCCGGTCCGCGCGCGCGCGCAGCACGCCGTCCAGCCCCACGCCGAAGGCTTCGGTCTGGATCTCCCGCGCGTAGCTCGGGCTCACCGTGGTGATCGCGTCGGCGAACTGCAGGCCGGCCTTGAGCATCGACAAGTGGCCCCAGAACTCCACGCCGTCCATGCCGCGCCACGCATGCGGAATGCCCAGCATCTCGGCGCTGTCCATGCCGAACACGCCCTGGAAGGCCATGTTGTGGATCGTCATGACTGAAGCCGCGACCGGCTGGTCGCCGTTGCCCGCCGTATTGCCGAACGCGCGCGCCTGCGCCAGGTACAGCGGCGCCAGGCCGCAGGGCCAGTCGTTGGCGTGCACGACGTCGGCACGCCAGTCGGCGCACGGGGAATGCCGTGTCCCCAGCAGCGCGGCGATGCGGCTCAAGAAACCGAACCGCATGAGGTTGTCGTGGTAGTCGCGCCCGCCGCTGTCCACGTACGGGCCGCCGGGGCGCTGGTAGAGGGCAGGGCAGGCGAGCAGCAGGAGGGTCACGCCGTTGTCAGAGCGCACCGGCAGCAGCTGCGCCGCGGGCCACGGGCCGTAGGCCGGGATGTCGGCCGCGTCGCCGACTTCGCCGCTGATCTTCATGCCGCGGTAGGCGGGCATCAGCACCCGCACGTCGTGGCCCATGGACGCCAGCGTCGCGGGCAGGGCGGCGCTGACGTCGCCCAGCCCGCCGGTCTTCACATAGGGCGCGCACTCGGGCGTGGCGAACAGGATGTTCATGCGGCGTCTCCATCCTGCGCGGGCACCAGCACGGCAAAGGGCAGGCCGCCGGCGCCGTCGAACAGCTGCGCCAGATCCAGCCAGCCGTCGGCTTGCGCAACGTCGGCGCGCACGCTTTGGCCGGTGAGCCAGTTGCGCCAGCGCACCACGCGGCGCGGGCCGGCGTTGTCCGGGTTCCAGTGCAGGCGCGTGCCTTGCCACAGCGCCGCGTCCCAGTGCGCGTCGTTGCCCTGGCACAGGGTGTAGGTCAGGCGCGCGGCGACGACCAGCACCGCATCGTTGTCATCGGTGCGCGCATAGGCCACCGCATGGTCCGCCGCCGGGCCGTCCACCGTGACGGGCGCGTAGCCGCCGTCGCGGAACAGCGCCGCGTGCGCGCGCCGCAGCTGCAGCAGCCGCCAGGTCGCCAGCTGCTTGATGCGGCCGTCGGCCACGTGGTCCCACAGGGCGCGCCATGCATCTGCATGCGGCGAGCCCTCGCGGTACAGGCCCTGCACGTCGTCGAGCCCGCGCGCCAGTTGCTCGAAATCCACCGGGCGCCGGTTGTCGGGGTCGACCAGGCTGAAGTTCCATTGCTCGCAGCCCTGGTAGATGTCCGGCACGCCGGGCGCCGTGAGCTTGAGCGCGAGCTGGCTCAGGCTGTTGCGAAAGCCAAAAGGCGCGATGCGTGCCGTGAACTTCTGCAGCTCGTCGGCGAAAGGCTGCGTCGGGCCCGCGCGCAGCACGCCGTCGATGTAGCGCGCCAGCGCTTCTTCGTAGTCGGTGGCGGGGCAGGTCCATTGCGTGTGCTGCTTGGCTTCGCGCACGGCCTTGAGCATGTAGGCCTGCACGCGCTGGCGCAGGGTCTCGCGTTCCCCTTCGTCGGCCTGCACGGCAGGCCACACGCCCGCCAGCGTCTGGAACAGCAGCCAGAGGTCGTTGCGCGCCGGCATGGCGCCCTTGTCCGCCTGCGTGAGGTACAGCTCGCCCCAGCCGGCCCAGCGCTGCAGGCAGTCCTGCCACAGGCTCGGGTCCTCGGACAGCACGTTCAGCCGCGCCCGCAGGTCTTCCGATCGCTTGCTGTCATGGGTGGAGGTGCCCAGCATGCAGTGCGGCCGGTGCCGCTGCCGCCCGTTGTTGGCGGAGTGGAAGGCAGCAACCGAAACGCCGAAGCTGCTCGGGTCGGCGCCGACTTCATTCAGCGACACCAGCGGGATGTAGCGGTAGAACGTGGTGTCCTCCACCGCCTTCGCCATCACCGGCGCGGTGAACTGCTGCCAGCGCGAGACGAATCGCTGCCGCGCCTCGGCCGGCATCTGCGCGGCCTCGCCTTCGCCCAGCAGCACCTCGCGCAGGTGGTCCAGCACCGTGGCCTCCGCGCCGCCCAGCCGGCGCTTGGCCGCGGCGATGGCCCAGTCCACGTGCTGGCGGTCCATGCCGCCGGCCGGTGCGCCGGCGCGCAGGTAGGTACGGTAGACCGGGAAGCAGGCGGCGACCTCGGCCAGCGCCGCACGCAGGCGGTTGCGCGTGAAGTCGCGGCGGCGGCGGTTGGCGCGCGTGAGCTGGTGCAGCGCCTGCGTCAGCCAGTTCAGGTCGCTGAACAGCGAGGTCTCGATGATCAGCTTCTTGCAGCGGTGGATCACCTCGTCGATGCGCGGCTGCTCGCCGGTGAAGTCGCACCAGGCCTGGGTCAGCGGCTGCGCGTTGCGCGCGTCCACCAGCAGGCCGTTGACCAGCGCGCCGAAGCGGTAGCCGGTGTCGCCGTGCACCGCCCAGTCGTCGGGCAGCTGCTCGTGTTCGGCCAGGATCTTTTCCACCAGCAGGTACAGCGCGCGCGGCGGCTGGCCGGCCACGATGGCCTGCTGCGCGTAGCGCGCCTGCAGCTGCGCGAAGTAGGCCTGCGGATCGCCCAGGCCGTCGGGGTGGTCGATGCGCAGGCCGGTGATCCAGCCGTCCTGCAGCCAGTGCAGGATCTTGCGGTGCGTTGCTTCGAACACCTCGGGCCGCTCCATGCGCAGCGCCGCCAGCGTGTTGACGTCGAAAAAGCGCCGGTAGTTCACGTCGTCGCTGGCCACGCGCCAGTCGGCCAGGCGGTAGGCCTGCGCGGAGATCAGGCGGTCGAGCGCGTCGAAGCTGGCCGCATCGCCCGGTTGGCCGTTCAGGCGCTTGACGCAGCCTTCGATCCATTGCGCCAGCCAGTCGTGGCGGGCGGCCAGGCGCGCGAGCTGGCGCTTGTACACGCCGCTGTTGCGCACGCGGCCGCGCCGCGCGGCGTCGCCGGCATCGTCGCGCCCCGGCAGGCGCGACAGCGCGTCGAGCAGGGCGGAGACCACGGCGTGG
>NZ_JACCWG010000029.1 GCF_013697775.1 Ramlibacter sp.
GGCTCGGCGCGCCGCGCATTCCGGTCGGCTATGCGCCGGTGCTGGAAGCGCAGTCGCGCGTGACGGCGCAGGCCATTGCCGCGGCCGCCCGCGCCATGCTGGGCCAAGGCCCCGCCGCATGACGCAAGCGCGGCGCCCGCCCTGGGAGGAACGCATCGCGGTCGCCAGTATGGCGCTGCTGCTGGTCATCACGCTGGTGAACGTGGCGACGCGCTATCTCACCGACGAATCGCTGGCCTGGACCGAGGAAATCTCGGTGTTCCTGATGGTCGTGCTGGCGCTGGCCGGCGCCAGTGCGGTCGGCCGCGACGACCGGCACATCCGTATCGAGTTCTTCCTGAACAGGACATTGCCGGACGGCACGCAGCGCCCGCGCCGCGGCCTGAAGCTGTTCGGCGCGCTGGCGACGGCGCTCACCTTCGGGCTGCTGGCGGCGCTGTTCCTGCGCTGGGTGGCCGACCAGCTGCACTACAGCGAAACCTCGATGGGCCTGGGCGTGCCGCTGTGGTGGTACGGAGTGTTCATCCCGCCGCTGTGCCTGGCCATCGCCGGCCGCGCGGCCATGGTGGTCTGGCGCACGCTGCGCGAAGGCAAGGAGGACGGCCGGTGATCGCCGCCGTGCTGCTGCTGTCCTTCGTGGCGCTGCTGCTGGCGGGCGTGCCGATCGCGGTCGGCCTGGTGCTGAGCGCGGTGGTGAGCATCGTCGCCGCCAACTTCGACTCGCAGTATTTCGGGCTGCTGGCCGCGCCGCAGAACTTCTATTCGGCGGTGGCCAAGTACCCGCTGCTGGCGCTGCCGATGTTCGTGCTGGTCGGCTCCATCTTCGACCGCTCCGGCGTCGCGCAGCGCATGGTGACCTTCGCCATCGCCTGCGTGGGCCGCGGGCCCGGCATGCTGCCGACGGTGGCGATCCTGGTGGCCATGGTGCTGGGCGGCATCAGCGGTTCGGGCCCGGCCAACGCGGCGGCCGTGGGCGGCGTGATGATCGCCGCGATGTCGCGCGCGGGCTACCCGGCCTCGTTCTCGGCCACGGTGGTGGGTGCGGCCGCGGCCACCGACATCCTGATCCCGCCGTCGATCGCCTTCGTGATCTACAGCGTGCTGGTGCCCGGCGCCTCGGTGCCCGCGCTGTTCGCCGCCGGCATGATTCCCGGCGTGATGGCCGGCATCGCGCTGGTCGTGCCGGCCATCTGGCTGTCGCGCAAGCACGGCTTCGGCGCCGAGGAAGCGGCGCTGCCGCGCCCGCCGTTCTGGGCCTCGCTGCGCGGCGCGGCGTGGGGACTCGCCGCCCCGTTCCTGATCCTGGGCGGCATGCGCGTCGGCTGGTTCACGCCCACCGAAGCGGCGGCCGTGGCCGTGGCCTACGGGCTGTTCGTCGGCGTGGCGATCCACCGCACCATTGCCTGGCGCGACCTGTATCCGATCCTGCGCGAAGCATCCGAAATCTCGGCGGTGATCATGCTGATCCTGGCCGGGGCCGGCGTGTTCAGCTACGCCATCAGCACGCTGGGCGTGGCCGACCCGCTGGCGGTCTGGGTCAAGGCCGCCGGCCTGGGCAGCTTGGGCACGCTGGCGCTGGTGCTGCTCGCGCTGCTGTTCATCAGCATGTTCATCGACGGCGTGTCCATTTTCCTGATCTTCGTGCCGCTGCTCTACCCGATCGCCCAGGCTTTCCAGTGGGACTTTGTCTGGCTGGGCGTGCTGCTCACGCTGGTGGTGGCCAAGGCGCAGTTCACGCCGCCGCTGGCGGTGAACCTGATGGTGAGTTGCCGCATGGCCGGCGTGCCCATCGAAAGCACCATTCCATGGGTGCTGTGGTTCATCGTCAGCTTCATCGTGATGATCGCCGCCGTGTTCTTCTACCCCGAGCTGGCGCTGTGGCTGCCGCGCCGGCTGGGTTACTGATTCCAACGCAGCCCCAGGAGACCCGCATGCAACGTCGACACCTCGTGATCTCCGCCGGCGCCGCGGCGCTGGCTTTGCCGCGCTTGGCCTTCGCGCAGGGCGCCTACAAGGCCGAATACAAGATGAGCACTGTGGTGCCGCCGGCCTTCGCCTGGGGCAGGGGCGGCGAGATCTTCGCCAACCTGACGCGCGAGCGCACCAACGGGCGCATCAACATCAAGCAGTATCCCGGCGCATCGCTGGTGCAGGGCCAGCAGGACCGCGAGTTCTCCGCCATGCGCCAGGGCGTGATCGACGTGCTGTGCGGCGCGCCGATCAACTGGAGCGGCACGGTGCGCGAGCTGGCGGCCTTCACCCTGCCCTTCCTGCTGCCGGACCACAAGGCCTACGACGCGGTGATCGGCAACCAGGCGCTGATGGCCGACTACTTCGACATGGTGCGCAAGGCCGGCGCCGAGCCGCTGGCCGTGGGCGAAACCGGCTACCGCCAGCTGAGCAACAGCAAGCGCGCGGTGCTGAAGCCGGACGACATGAAGGGCATCAAGATCCGCGTGGTCGGAAGCCCCATGTACGGCGAGATCATGACCAGCTTCGGCGCCAATCCCACCTTCATGAGCTGGGCCGACGCACAGCCGGCGCTGGCCTCGGGCGCAGTGGACGCGCAGGAGAATCCGCTGGAAGTGTTCCTGGCCGCCAAGATCAACACACTGGGCCAGAAGTACGTGACGAAGTGGAACTACAGCAATGACATCCTGCTGTTCGCCATTGCGCAGCCCGTGTGGGCAAGCTGGACGCCGGCCGACCAGAAGATCGTGCGCGAGGCCGCGCAGGACGCCGCGAAGCAGCAAATCGCGCTGGTGCGCAAGCTGTTCGAGGAAGACGTGCAGAAGGTCTCGGCGCTGGGCGTGCAGGTGCACGTGCCGACGCCGGCCGAAATGCAGGTGTGGCAGGTGGCCACGCGCCGCACCTACGCGCGCTGGAAGGCGCAGACCAACCCCGGATTCGTCACCAAGGTGGAAGAGGTGGTGGCGAAGACGCGCAAGGCCTGAGGCCGCATGGCCACGCCGCTGCCGCTCGACACCTCGGTTTTCTTCAAGCTGGTGCGGGTGGTCAACCTGACCGCCCGGCCGTTCCTGGAAACGGTGGGCAAGCAGCACCACCTGTCCTTGAACGAATGGCGCGTGATGGTGGTGCTGGCCTCGCACCCCGGCGTGTCCGCCACCGACGTGGCGGAATCCACCGGACTGGACAAGATGAGCGTGAGCCGCGCACTGGGTGCGCTGGAGCGGCGCGGGCGCCTGCTGCGCAAGGACAACCCGGATGACCAGCGCAAGAGCCGGCTGTACCTGAGCGCGCAAGGCAAGCGGCTGTTCGGGAAGATCGGCATCGCGGCCAAGAAGCGCGAGGCCGAGTTGTTCCGCGGCGTGCAAAAGCGCGAGCTGGACCAGCTGGGCGCGACGCTGGACAAGTTGATCGGCGCTTTGCGCGAGCAGGGGCCGTAACGGGCAGCAGAAGACTTCGGCCTCGGGGAACGCAATCGGCCTCGGGGAACGCGCGCGCGGCGCAACGTCACTTTGTCGCGGGCCGCGATGCCCGGTGGGGGCGATTTCTGGGGCGGCTGCTCTGCTCGGTCCGGAGCCGGGCGCGCTTGCGCGCTTCGTGAACTGACTCGCGGGCGCTGTTTGAGCGGAGCGTTTGCTTGCAAA
>NZ_JACCWG010000039.1 GCF_013697775.1 Ramlibacter sp.
GCGCACACCGCCGGCGATTTCGCCGAATACCGCGCCGCGTGGTGCACGCCGCTCGCGCAGGCGTTCGCCGGCTGCGAGGTGCACGAGCTGCCGCCCAATGGCCAGGGCATCGCGGCGCTGCAGGCGCTGGGCATGCTGCAGGCGCGGCTGGCCGAGCTGCCCGCTTCGCCGGACGACGCCGCTTCGCTGCACTGGCAAATCGAAGCAACGAAACTGGCGCTGGCCGACCTGTACCCGCACGTGGCCGACCCGGCTGCGATGCGGGTGGAAGCGTCCGCGCTGCTGGACGCCGCCTACCTGCGCGAACGCGCGGGGTCCATCGATCCGCTGCGCGCCCGGCATCCCGCCTCGGGCCTGGGCGGCGGCGGCACGGTGTACCTGTGCACCGCCGACCGCGACGGCCGCATGGTGTCGCTGATCCAGTCCAACTACGAAGGCTTCGGCAGCGGCATCGCGTCGTGCCCGGCACCGGCGTGGCGCTGCAAAACCGCGGCAGGGGCTTCAGCCTGCAGCCGGGCCACGCCAACGAAGTCGGCCCGCGCAAGCAGCCGTTCCACACCATCATTCCCGGCTTCGCCACGCGCGGCGGCGCGCCGCTGATGGCGTTCGGCGTGATGGGCGGTCCGATCCAGCCGCAGGCGCACGTGCAGGTTCTGGCGCGCATGCTGCTGTACCGCCAGAACCCGCAGGCCGCGCTGGACGCGCCGCGCTGGCGCATCGAGCCGGGGCATGGCCTGTACACCGAGCCGGAGTTTCCGGCGGCGTGGCGCGACGGCCTGGCCCAGCGCGGCCACGCGTTCCTGCTCGTCACCGACCCGGCACTGGAGTTCGGCGCGGGCCAGGTGGTGTGGCGCCTGCCCGGCGGCGGCTGGGGCGCGGCGTCCGACTGGCGGCGCGACGGGCACGCCGCCGGCCGCTAGCAGAAGGGCCTTGCGCTTGCGGTGGATCAAAGGCGTGGGCGCGGCGCGCGCCTAAGCTGGCTCCATTCACGAGGAGCACGCACATGTACAAACGCATCCTGGTCACCACCGACGGTTCGGCGTTGTCGAAGAAGGCGGTCGGCAGCGCCATCCGGCTGGCGCAATCCACGGGCGCGGAACTGGTCGCACTGCACGTGGTGCCGCGCTACCCGATGTCCTATTTCGAAGGCGGCGCTTCGCTGGACGCCGCCGACGTCAAGCGCATCGAGGCGCAGTGGACCGAGAAGGGCCAGGCACTGGTCGACGCCGTGAAGAAGTCCGCAGAAGCCGCGGGCGTGAAGGCGCGCACCGCCGTCGCCCGCTCCGACCTGATGGCCGAATCGGTGATCGCCGCGGTGCGCAAGCACAAGTGCGACCTGGTGGTGATGGCATCACACGGCCGCAAAGGCATCAAGCGCCTGCTGCTGGGCAGCGAGACGCAGCACGTGCTGACGCCCAGCACGGTACCCGTGCTGGTGCTGCGGTGAAGAAGGGCAAATTGCTGCGTTATCGAAGATGGCCTCAGTCGGCCTGCGGCTTGCGGTCTTCCCGGTCATCGTGGCTCAAGCGGGCGCGGGCACGTTCCCACAGCTTCATCTTTGCCAGAGCGGAATTGGAGCCTTCGCCGGAATGCTGCTGGAGATGCTCGGCCCGCGTGTCGTCGGCCGGCTGCTCCAGGGAGGACCGCTCGTCTTGGCGGTCCTTCTGCTGATCGTTGGACATGAAGGCAATCCTTTTGGTTGCCTTCAGCTTTGGGCCGCGGACACGGCCGAGTTGTAGGAAGCTTCCGCTACCACCTGCCGGCCAGGTCGTGCCTAACTGAGCGGCTCGTCGGGAGGGGGAAGGCCGCCCGGGTGGCTGCGCTCGAGCTCCTTCAAGCGCTGCAGGGCGGACTGGGCGCCCTCTCCGCTGCCGCCGGTGCCGCTGGTGCCTTCACGACCCATCTGCGGCTCGGAAGCACCGTTCTCGCCCGGCATGTCGGGCTCGGTCGGAAAAGAATCCATTTGTTTGATGTTCCCTAAGCTGAACGCACATCCGATGATAACGGGCGGCGTGGGACTTCGGCGGCCGTCAGCTCGGCCGTGGTGAATGTGCGTCAAGCAAACAAAGATCTGCTCCCGCTGGGCTGAACCGTTCGGTCGTCTGCATCCGGATGCCACGGAGGTTTGCCGTCGCAAGGTGGGTGGCGTACAGCGACTCGGCGAAATAGGCGATCAGGATGGAGCGGCGGCGCGCGCCGGTGGGATTCAGGCTGGCCGCATGCACCAGGTCGGCATCGAACACCAGGATGTCGCCGGCGCAGCCGCAGAGCTGCACCGACCGGGACTCGTCGGCGAAGTCGAACAGCGGCCCCCCCTGCGCGGGGCGGTGGCTGCCGGGGACGAGGCGGGTCGCGCCGTTGCCGGGACCATAGTCGTCGAAATAGGCCATGGCATTCACCGTATCGCCGGGCCGCTGGGCCGACAGGTCGCGGTGCAGCTGCTGGTGGCCGCCGCCCGCCAGCGGCTCGCGGCCTTCCACTTGCGCCAGGAAGAACTGTTCGCCGATCAGCTCGCCGACCGCGGCCAGCAGCTGCGGCAAGCGGCACACAGCCTGCACCCTTGCATCGAGGTCCAGCAAGGAGTGTCGCCAGCCAGCACCCCGCGGAATCGGCCACTGGTCCGGGGGCTTTGCGCCCGCATCGAAAGCAGAGCGAAGAGCATCCAGCCACTGTTGCGGGATCGCCCGACGCAGCAACGCATAGCCGTCTCGATGGAGTGTCACGTCACTCCCTTTCGAGCTGGGTGCTGCCCCGCTTCTTCGGTTTTCAAATGCCATCGAATGATCATGCCCTACCGCCAAAGGTCTATTCTTCCGGGGAGCCGGGCAACCACCTGCCGGCCCAAGGAGAGCCTGCCAATGAAACGCGACCCCGATCCGGGCGCCCTGCCCGAACTGCCGCCGCAGGCCATTTGCGTGGACGTGCTGCGCGAGAAATACCTCAAGCCCGGCGAGAGCACCGAGCAGGACGTCTACGCCCGCGTGGCGCGCGCCATGGCCAGCGTGGAAGCGCCCGCGCTGCGCGCGCAGTGGGAGCAGCGCTTCGCCGACAACCTGCACGCCGGCGCCATCGGCGCGGGGCGCATCATGAGCGCGGCCGGCACGCAACTGGAGGCCACGCTCATCAACTGCTTCGTGCAGCCGGTGGGCGACTGCATGCCCGCGCGGCGCCGAGGTGCGCGCCACCGCCTCGCTGGCCTCGGGCCCGTGCAGCTACATGGACGTGTTCGACCATTCGTGCTCCACCGTGGAGAGCGCGGGCGCGCGCCGCGGCGCGCAGATGGGCGTGCTGCGCATCGACCACCCCGACGTGCTGGAGTTCATCACCGCCAAGCGCAGGCCGGGCCGCTGGAACAACTTCAACGTGTCGGTGGCGGTGAGCGACGAATTCATCCGCACCCTGCAGGCCGGCGGCGACTGGTCCCTGGTGCACCGCGCCAAACCCGGCGCGGCGCTCATTGCGCAAGGCGCCCACCTGCGCGCCGACGGCCTGTGGGTGTACCGCACGCTGCCCGCGCAGGAACTGTGGGACACGGTGATGCAGTCGGCTTACGACTTCGCGGAGCCGGGCGTGGTGTTCATGGACACCATGAACAGGGACAACAACCTGCGGTACTGCGAGAAGATCGCAGCCACGAACCCCTGTAGCGAACAGCCCCTGCCCCCCTACGGCTGCTGCAACCTCGGCCCCGTCATCCTGCCGCGCTTCGTGCGCCATCCCTTCGGCTTCGGCGGTGCACCGCAGTTCGACTTCGAGCGCTTCGCGCAAGCCGTCGGCGTGCAGGTGCGCGCGCTGGACAACGTGCTGGAGCTCACGCACTGGCCGCTGCCGCAGCAGCGCACCGAGGCGATGGCCAAACGGCGCATCGGCATCGGCTTCACCGGGCTGGGCAATGCGCTCACCATGCTGGGCCTGCGCTACGACGCGGCCGAAGGGCGCGAGTTGGCGGCGCGCATCGCACGCTGCCTGCGCGACGCCGCCTATGCCGCATCCGTGGACCTGGCCGAGGAGAAAGGCGCCTTCCCCCTGTTCGACGCCAACGGCTACCTGGAACCCGGCACCTTCGCCAGCCGGCTGGACGAGCCGCTGAAGCAGCGCATTCGCGTGCACGGCATCCGCAACAGCCATTTGCTATCCATCGCGCCCACAGGCACGGTGAGCCTGGCCTTCGCCGACAACGCGTCCAACGGCATCGAGCCGCCGTTCTCCTGGACGTACCGGCGCAAGAAGCGCGAGGGCGACGGCAGCCGCACCGAGTACGACGTGGAAGACCACGCCTGGCGCATGTACCGCGCGCTGGGCGGCGACACGTCGCAGCTGCCACCGGCCTTCATCTCGGCGCTGGAGATGCCGGCGGCCGACCACTTGGCGATGATGGAAGGGGTGCAGCCTTTCATCGACACCGCGATTTCGAAGACGGTGAACGTGCCGGCAGACTACGCGTATGCCGACTTCAAGGGCCTGTACCTGGAGGCCTGGCGCGCCGGCCTGAAGGGGCTGGCGACTTACCGACCGAACACGATCCTCGGCGCCGTGCTGGAGGCCACGCCCGCGACGGCTGATGCGCCCGCGCAACCGGTGCGCGGCGCGCGCGACCCGATGCGCGCGATGATCGAAAGCCGTCCCCACGGCAACTTGCCGGCGGTGGTGGAAAAAATCGAATACTGGACGCAGCAGGGCCGCCAGGCGCTGTACCTGGTGGTGTCCTTCCTGCCGCTGGAAGACGGGCGTGAGCGCGCCATCGAGTTCTTCATGCCGGTGGGCCAGAGCGGCGAGTCGCAGCAGTGGATCACCTCCAGCATGCGGTTGCTGTCATTGGCCGCGCGCGGCGGCTTCCTGGAACGCGCGCTGGCCGACATGCGCAAGGTGGCCTGGGACCGCGGCCCGGTGCGGCTGGGCACCTATGCCAAGGCCGACGGCGGCGCCGTGCCGCTGTGGCACGACTCCGAAGTGGCCGCAATCGGCTACGCCATCCAGAACATCATCGCGCGGCGCAAGGGCGAGCCGGTCGCGGCGCTGACCACGCCGGTGGCCAGCCCGTCGGCCGCGCCAACGCTGATGGCCGGCGCGAAGTGCGCCGAATGCGGCGCGCACGCGATGATTCGCAAGGACGGCTGCGACTTCTGCACGCAATGCGGGTTCGTGGGGAGTTGCGGCTGAGGGGTCAATACGGCATACGCGGCGCAGTGAGGGACGCAACGCGGGCATGCACGATGTGCGCGGCGGCAGCCGACCGCAGGCCGTTCGCACCGGACGGGTCGTAGCGCGCGACGGCCTGCTCGCCGTCCAAATCTTCAAGCAACTCCAAGCCCGCCGCCTCCAATTGTTCCCCGACCATTGCGGGGTCGAAGCCGGACAAGAATGCCTCCCCTGCGGAAGACACCGCGGTCTTCAATTTGCTGAACGCTTCGCCCACCTGTGCCCCTGGGGCAAGGGCCGCCTGGTCGACGTAGTTGAAGACCAGTTCGCTTCCCGCCGGCGCGCAGGAGGCCATGGCTTCCAGGGCGGAGAGATTCGCCTCCCGCGCAAGGTACATGCT
The DNA here is from genome assembly GCF_013697775.1 of Ramlibacter sp. Lineage (GTDB taxonomy): Bacteria > Pseudomonadota > Gammaproteobacteria > Burkholderiales > Burkholderiaceae_C > Ramlibacter. The sequence goes on from NZ_JACCWG010000039.1 coordinate 5,540, forward strand.
CACGCCAAGCCACGAGAAGAACGTCAATCGGCCGGGTTGGAATGAAGAACGCGCCAGGGCCGAGCCCAAGGTTTCCGCGGAAAGGTCGGCGGCGATGAATTCAACGGACGCCGACACGTCGGCGCCGCACGCCGCCAGGCGCTGCCGCTTCATTGCTTGCGTGGCGGGATGGTCGATCTCGTAGATGGCCAGATCCGCGGCCCAGGCGGGTCTCCGGTACGCGAAGCTGTCGAAGCCGGCGCCGACGACCACGTACTGCACGGCCCCGCGTGCGACAGCGGCTTGCAGCGCGTCCTCCGCGTAGCGGGTGCGGATGATCACATCGGCGTACGCGGCATTCGCACGCAAGGCCTGTGCGAGCACCGCCGCACGAAAGGTTTCCGGAACCAGCCGATCGCCCCAATCGTCGTCCAGAAGAGGGGCGGGATCATGGCGCGAATGCAGTGCGCGCATCAGCGAGGTGGCGAGCGCCGTGCGGCTGGCGTCGAGTGGGTTCAATGCTGTCTCCGAAGTCAGGAGCTGCGCAGTGTCCGATGCTGGCATTGTTCTGTACAGTGCATTGTCATCAACGAATACATGCACGCAATGAAATCCCTGGATCTCAACCTCCTCGCCGCGCTGGATGCCCTGCTGGCGACCGGCAGCGTCGCGGCGGCGGCGCAGCGCATGCACCTGAGCGCTCCGGCAATGAGCCACACGCTGGCCAGGATCCGCGATGCGCTGGGCGATCCGATCCTCGTGCGCGCCGGCCAGAAGCTGGTGCCGACGCCGCGCGCGGAGGAACTGCGCGCGCCGGTGCGGCGGCTGATCGGCGAGGCGGTCGCGCTGATGCAGCCGGGTGGAAAGCTGGATCTGGCGCAGTTGCAGCGTGAATTCACCATCCGTGCGCCGGAAGGCATGGGCATCGTCTACGGGCCGGCATTGCTTGCGGAAATCCAGCAGGAGATTCCGCTCGCCACCTTGCGCTTCATCCCGGAAAGCGACGGCGACGCGGCGGCCTTGCGCGAAGGCCGCATCGATCTCGACGTCGGCCTGGTGCGCGATGCCGGGCCCGAGGTGAAGACGATGCCGCTCTATGAGCAACGCGTTGTCGGGGTGGCAAAGTCCGGCCACGGCTTGCTGGCGGCCCGTGTCACCCCCAAGCGGTTTTCCGGCGAGCAGCATGTGAGCATCGCCCAGCGCGGGCGGAACAAGGAAGTGGTGGATACCTTGCTCGCCGAGATCGGGTGTGCCCGGCGCATCGTGCTGACCGTGCCCAGTGCCTATGGGGCGCTCATGGCCGCCGCACGCTCATCCTTGATCGCCTGCGTGCCCGAGCCGCTGGCACGCACGGTGGCCGGTGGACTGGGGCTGGAAGTTTTCAAGCTGCCCGTGGCGATCCCCGCCGAGCAGGTGGTGCAGGCCTGGCATCCCCGCCTGGACGCCGAGCCGGCGCACCAGTGCCTGTGCCGCTGCGTGGCTGCGTTGCTGGGAAAAGCAAGGTTCGGCCCGCTCGGGCGGCGTGCCGTGGCGGCACACAACGCACTGGTGTCGTAGCAGCCCGCTCAGCGTGCGGCCGGAACCCTGCTGCTGAACACTGCCAATTGGGCCGCGAACGCGCGCTGGTACGCCGGCCGCGCTTCGCCGCGGGCCACATAGGCGCAGAGGTTCGGGTATTCGTTCAGCACAGCCGCTCCGTCCAGTCGGCGCAGCACCATGACCATCATCAGGTCACCGGCGCTGAACGCACCGTCGAGCCAATCGGCATCGCCAAGCCGGCTGGAGAGCGCTCCCAGCCGCGCGCGGACGCGGTCCTCGAGCATCGGCAGGCGCTCCGCATGCCAGGGCTTGTTGCGCTCCACCAGGATGGCGCTTTCGCGCTCGAGGATCGGTGGCTCCACCGTGTTGAGCGCCGCAAACATCCAGGTGATCGCGCGCGCCCGCGCATTCGCATCCTCCGGCAGCAGGCCCGCGTGGCGCTCGGCGAGATGGAACACGATCGCTCCCGATTCGAACAGCGCGAGGTCGCCTTCTTCGTAGGTGGGAATCTGCCCGAAAGGATGAAGCGCACGGTGCGCGGGTTCCTTCATCTCCTTGAACGACACCAGCCGAACATCGTACGGCTGGCCTACTTCTTCCAGCGCCCAGCGCACGCGCATGTCGCGCGCCAATCCCCTGCCTCGGTCCGGCGATTGCTCGAAGGCGGTGATGGTCGGTGTCATTGGAAGGTTCCGGTTGTCGGGGATGCGCCAAGCCGCCACAGCGACGTGACTTCACGCCCGCGGGCTGCCGCCAGCGGATCGTTCGCATCGCTGGCCTTGCCGTGGCGCGGCCGGATGTCCAGGCGATCGCGGACGACGAGTCCGCCGGCCGCGAACAACGCCTGCAATTCGTCGCGCGAACGCAGGCCCAGGTGCTCCGCCAGGTTGGACAGCACCAGCCAGCCCTCGCCCCCCGGCGCAAGCCGCTCGCTCAGGCCGCCGAGGAAGCCACGCAGCATGCGGCTGTCGGGGTCGTAGACGGCGTGCTCCAGCGCCGACGTGGGCTTGGCGGGAAGCCACGGCGGGTTGCACACGATCAGCGCCGCCGTGCCGGGCGGAAACAGGTCGGCTTCCAGCAATTCGACCTGCGCCTGCAGCTGCAGGCGCTCGATGTTGTCGCGCGCGCAGGCCAGCGCATGGGGGCCGAGGTCGGTGGCCACAATTCGCGCCACGCCCCGGCGCGCCAGTACCGCGGCGATCACGCCGGTGCCCGTGCCGATGTCCCAGGCCAGCGCAGCGCCGGCGGGCAACGGCGCCTTGGCCACCAGGTCCAGGTATTCGCCGCGCACCGGCGAGAACACGCCGTAGTGCGGGTGGATGCGGTTGCGCGGCGGCGGCCCCAGCGCGGGAATCTCCACGCCCTTCTTGCGCCATTCGTGCGCGCCCACCAGCCCCAGCGCTTCACGCAGCGCCACCACGCAGCGCTGGCCGTCCGGCGGCCCCCAGGCCTCGCCGATCGCCGCGCGCAGGTCGGGGGCCCTGCGCAGGCCGATGCCGTCATCGGCGTCGATTTCGATGAGCACCATGCCGAGAATGCGCGCACGGCGTCCCTGTGCCTGCCGGTGCCGGTGGAACGCTTCGGTGGTGGACGCCGCAGGTACGACCGTCCCCTTGCGCGGTGCGCGGTCCAACCTGCGGCCCAGGGCCTGCAGCAGTTGCCGCGCGTTCTGGAAGTCGCCGCGCCACAGCAGCGCCGTTCCCTCGCAGGCCAGGCGGTAGGCCGCGTCGGCCGGCATCCGGTCGTCGGCCAGCTGCACGCGCGCCGGCACCGGCCAGCCGGCCTCCGAACGCCAGCGGGCCTGGCGCGGCTGGCCGTCTTCCTGCCAGGAGAGAACCATGGCGTCGGTGGGCGTGGAGGTCGTGGGCACGCGGCATTCTGCCAGCGCCCGCGGCCCCGCGGGTTCGCCTGCGCTTCAGCCCACGTCCACCGTGACCAGCAGAAAAGTGGCGGGAATGCTCGTGGCGTCCGCGCGCCCGCTGCGGTTCTGGCTTGCGAACAGTTCCTCCAGTCCCTGGCGCAGCGCGTCGCCGCGTCCATTCTTTTCGGCCGCCTCGAAGGCGTTCATGGTCGGGCCGTAGTACCGCCGGAATGCATCGACAAAGCCGGCCGGCGGCCCGCCGAAATCGAAGGTGTATGTTTCCCTGGCGCAGGTGATGCGTTCGGAGGGAATGCCGGCGGCCCCGAACCGTTCGATCACATTGCTCTCGACGCCCCAGGTCATCGGGCTCACGAAGCCTTCCGGCGGCGGAGGCGAGTACGCGGAGCTGATCTTCAGGATCTGGGCGACCAGCGTGGGATCGTTGGGGATCCAATTGCCCATCGCGATGCGCCCGCCCGGCCTGGTCACCCGCACCATCTCGCGGGCGACGTCGAACGGCTTCGGCGCGAACATCGCGCCGAAGATGCTGACGACGCGGTCGAAGCTTTTGTCTTCCAGGCCGGCCAAATTGCAGGCATCGCCTTCCTGGAACCGGCAGTTGGCCAGCCGTTCCTCGGCGGCGCGCGCCGTGGCGGCCGCCACCAGGTTGCGCGAGATGTCGACACCCAGCACGTCGGCGCCGGTGCGCGCGGCGGGAATCGCCGTGGTTCCGTCGCCGCAGCCGAGGTCCAGCACCCGCTGGCCCGGTGCGATGCCGATCGCCTTGACGAGGGCCTCGCCGCTGTCCCGCATGGTCGCGGCGATGCGGGTGAAATCGCCTTTTTCCCAAAGCGCCTTGTTCGGATTGACTGCGGGGGTCGGGTCTGTCATGGCAATGCTCCTAGGTGTGGCGTGGACTCGCGGCGGCGCAGCCCGCCGAGGTAGGCAGTATCCGGTACACCCGCGCGCCGCGCCTTCTCCGAAGCACCGGCTTTCTTGCCCGAAGCTCGCCGTGCCACGGTCGGGCAGCTCTGCAGGCCGGCTTTCTTCCCGCCCGGGGCTGCGGCATTTCTCGACGCGGCGCGGCCAAATGCCGACAATGCCTGCACTGCAACAGCACACCCGCAACGGGAGGCCGATATGGGCACGCCATCGCACATCCGCCAATGCCTCACGCGCGCACGGGAAACCTTTTCGGCCAGGCCCGCGGCCGCCCTGGGTGAAGACTCCGCGGCCATGGCCATCTGGGAGGGCGGCCTGGCCACGCACCTGCGCCAGCCTGGCGCGCCGCGCCCGCGCACGGACATGCCGGGCGCGCTCGGCGGCGGCGCAAGCGCCCCGTCACCGGGCTGGTACTTCCGCGCCGGCATGGCTTCCTGCATGGCCACCAGCATCGCCCTGGAAGCGGCACTCCACGGCATCGAACTCACGCGGCTGGAAGTGGAGGCGCACAGCGAATCCGACGCCCGCGGCATGCTCGGCAGCGCCGATGTCCCCTCGGCACCGCTGCGCTTCTGGCTGAAGGTTTCGGTGGAATCCCCGCATGCGTCCGAAGCGGCCTTGCGCGCGCTGGTTGCCGCCGCCGACGCGCATTCGCCCATGGTCGAGGCCGTGCGGCGACCGGTCGCGGTGGAGATCGACCTCCAGCTGCGGGCCGTGCCCGGCGCCTGATGGACGCGCTGTCCGAAGTGCTGCGCGTGGTGCGCCTGAACAGCGCCGTCTTCTACAACGGGCGGTTCAGCGCCCCGTGGTGCTTCTCCGCACCCGATGCCGCGACGGTGATGCACACCCTGCAGCCCGGTGCCGAGCGCCTGATGATTTTTCACCTGCTGATCGAAGGACATTGCAGGATGGAGGTGGAGGGCGAACCGCCCATGACGCTCGACGCCGGCGACGTGATCGTGTTTCCGCACGGCGACGCCCACCTCATGGCGTCGGCGCCGGGCGTCGCTCCCGCACCGGCCGCCGACCTGGTGGCGCTGCTGCGCTGCGGCCCGCGCGAAGTACGCTTCGGCGGCGGCGGAGAAACGACACGCTTCATCTGCGGCTTTCTCTCGTGCGACCCGCGCCTGTGCCGCCCCATCCTCACAGCCCTGCCGCGCGTGCTGACGGTGGGCCTGCGTGGCCCGGACAAGGGCCCCGCGTGGATCGAGCTGTCGATCCGCTACGCGATGGCGGAAGCAGCCGCGGCGCGGCCCGGCGGCGCGGGCGTGCTGGCCAAGCTGTCGGAAGTGCTGTTCGTCGAAACGCTGCGCCGCTACATGGCGCAACTGCCGCCCGGCCAGACGGGCTGGCTGGCCGGCGTGCGCGACCGCGTGATCGGCAAGGCGCTGTCGCTGATGCACGGGCAACCCGCGCATCCGTGGACGGTAGAGTCGCTGGCGCGCGAATGCGGCATCTCGCGCTCGGTGCTGGCCGAGCGTTTCACCCATTACGTGGGGCAGTCGCCGATGCACTACCTCGGGCGTTGGCGGATGGCGCTGGCCGCCGGCATGCTGCGCAGCAGTTCCTTGAGCATCACCCGCGTGGCCAAGGACGTCGGCTACGAAACCGACCCCGCGTTCACGCGGGCTTTCCGCCGCGAGTTCGGCATGCCGCCGGCAGCCTGGCGCGCCGGCGTGTCGCAGGCGCAGCCGCGCGATGCCCTCACCGTCCCGTCAGCTGCTTTGTGACAGCGCGGCGCGACGCTGTTGCGCAGCGCCTCCTTCCCGGGCACGATGCTGCTGCACCCTTCCCCCACGATGTTCTTCCTTTGGCCCGACTTCCTCTGGCTGATGCCGGCACTTGCGTTGCTGCCGGCGGCGTACCTGTGGCTGCTGCGCCGGCGCGGCAAGGCCGCGGTGCGCTACAGCAGCCTGGGCACCGTGCGCGCGGCGGCGGCCAGGCGCCAGTGGCGGCGGCATGTGCCGCCAGCACTGCTGCTGCTGGCCTGCGCCGGGCTGCTGTTCGCGACGGCGCGCCCGGTGGCGCGCATTCCGCTGCCATGGGCGCGCACCACCATCATGCTGGCCATGGACGTGTCGCTCAGCATGCGCGTGAGCGACGTCAAGCCGACCCGGCTCGCGGCCGCGCAGGAGGCAGCCAAGCTGTTCCTGCAAGACCTGCCGCGGGACATCGAAGTGGGGCTCGTCACCTTCGCCGGAAGCAGCCAGGTCGCCCAGCGCGCGACGCTGGACCGCGGCGCGCTGGTCACGGCCATCGACGCCTTCCAGATGCAGATCGGCACCGCTGTCGGCAACGCCATCGTGCAGTGCCTGGCGGAGCTGTTCCCGGACCACGGCCTCGACGTCGGCGACATGACCTTCGGCAGCAAGCCGCGCGCGCGCAGCCTGGACACAAAGGAGAAGGAAAAAGCGCCTCCGAAGCAGATCGCGCCGGTGGTGCCGGGCTCGTACAACGCCGCCGCCATCGTGCTGCTGAGCGACGGCCGCCGCACCACCGGGGTGGACACGCTGGTGGCGGCCAAGATGGCGGCCGACCGCGGCGTGCGCATCTACGTGGTGGGCCTGGGCACGGCGGGCGGCGCGGCGCCCACGCCCGAGGGCATGCCCATCTACATGCAGCTGGACGAGCCGACGCTGCGCGAAGTGGCGCGCATGACCGGCGGCGAGTACCACCACGCCGGCACCGCGGAAAAGCTGCGCAGCGTCTACGAAACCCTGGGCTCGCGCCTGCAGGTGATGACGCGCGAGACCGAGATCACGGGGCTGCTGGCGCTGGTGTCGGCGGCGCTTGCGCTGGCGGCGGCGACGCTGTCGATGCTGTGGTTCGGTCGCACGGTCTGAGCGGGCTCAGAGCTCCAGCGCGAACCGGTCGAATACGCAGCTGCCCATGGTCTTCTGGCTGTGCAGGCGCAAGCCGAAGCGCTCGTAGATGGCGCGCAGCTTGGGCCTGCCGCTGACGCAGTCCAGGCGCAGCACGCCGCGCCCTTGCTGGCGGGCGAGCGCGCAGGCGTGGCGCAGCAGCACCTGCGCCAGCTCCTGCCCCTGCCTGTGCGGCGACACGGCCAGGCTGTGGACGAACGCGGACGTGCCGTCGGCGATGTCCGGCCAGAACGCGTGGTCTTCCAGCTGGAAGCGGAACACGCCGACCGGCACCTCGCCATCGAAGGCCAGGTGGTACATGCCGCGGCGCACCTGCGGCGCGACTGCGTCCTCGCTCACGTGCTCGGCCGCCCACAGCGGCTGGCCTTGCTGGCGCAGCTTCTCCGCGGCGCCGGACAAAAGGCCCGCAACGATCCCGGCCTCGGAGGGATGCGCAGGACGGATATGCATTCGCGCAGTTTAGGCCCGGGCGCCGGAACGGCAGCGCGGCGTACCATCGTACGGATCGCAGGCAGGAAAGAGCCCGCCAGGTCCCCCATGAGCACGCCCATCCAGATTTCCCAACCCGGTGCCCCCGCGGCGCCCACCTTCGCGCAACCGTTCGACATGCTGGAGGCCTGCCACCAGCGCCTGCACCGCACGCTGGGACTGTTGGACAAGCTGCGGGCCCACCTGGCCGCGCATGGCGCCGACCAGCAGGCGCAGCAGGCCGCCCGCGATGTGATGCGCTACTTCGACGAAGCAGCGCCGCAGCATCACCATGACGAGGAACTGCACGTGTTCCCGCCGCTGGCGGCGCACGGCAGCGCGGACACCGTGGCGCTGGTTGCGCGGCTGCGTGCAGACCACCTGCAGATGGAGGGGCGCTGGCCACCCGCGCGCGCCGTGCTGGCCGCTGTGGCGCAAGGCACGCCCGGCGCCATCACGGTCGTCCAGGCCGCCACGCTGGATGCCTTCGCCGGCCTCTACGGCGCGCACATCGAAGCCGAAGAACAGCTGGCCTATCCGCAGGTTCTGGCGCTGCTGGACCAAGCCGCCATTGCCGCCATGGGACAGGAGATGGCGCGGCGACGCGGCTCGCGCTGAACGCAAATCTGGCAGCTGGGATTTCAGCACATTCCAGAAAGCGCCGTTGTCCTACACGGTACTGCGGTGTCCGCCTCAAGGATGCAAGGCTATGGACGACATCAGTCTGCTGCAACCGGCCTGGCTTCCGCTCTGCCTGGTCCTCGCCTTGTTCCTGAGCATGGGTGTGTGGGGCTGGATCGCCCGGCGTGCGTCGGCCGCTGCGCGGCTGCGCGCCGCCGGCTACCGGTTGATCGCGGCGCTGCAGGCTTATTCGGCCTGGGTGGAGCTGCAGCGCGACGAGCCGCTGGAGGGCCGCACGCCCGAGGAGCTGAGCCTGCCGGAGCCCTTGCGGCTGGCGCTCTCCATCAAGGAGTCATCGTTCCCGCAGCTCGCGCCAGCCATGGTGCAGCTGCTGCTGTCGCACAGCCGGCTGATGGAGATGCTGTGGCGGCGCCAGCTGCTGCGCCTGAGTGGAGCCGCACCGCCGCCGGTGTACCGCGATCCGCGCTACCTGTCGCTGCGCGACTGGCAGGAGCGCATCCTCGAGCAACTCATCACCGGGTGCCGCCAGCAGATCGGCGAAGACCAGCCCTGGCGGCCGACCGGCTCGGACTTCGCGTTCTCCAGCGGCTTCGTACACTAAATCCCGGGGGCCCGTTCAACCGAACAGGCCCTTGTGCGCGTCGCGCAGCAGGTTCTTCTGCACCTTGCCCATCGTGTTGCGCGGCAGTTCGTCCACCACGAAGCAGCGCTTGGGAATCTTGAAGTTGGCCAGCTGCGACTTCAGCGCGGCGACGATGCGTTCGCCGTCCAGCTTCTCGCCCGTCTTGGCCGTGACCACCGCCACCCCGACCTCGCCGAAGTCCGGGTGCGGCACGCCGACCACGGCGCTCTCGGCCACGCCCGGCATCTCGTTGATGTAGCCCTCGATCTCGGCCGGGTAGACGTTGTAGCCGCCGCTGATGATCAGGTCCTTGCTGCGGCCCACGATGGTGGCGTAGCCGCGCGCGTCCACCTTGCCGACGTCGCCGGTCTTGAACCAGCCGTCCCCGGTGAATTCCTCTTTCGTCTTTTCCGGCATGCGCCAGTAGCCCTTGAAGACGTTGGGCCCCCTCACCTGGATGGCGCCGATCTCGCCGGCGTCCAGTTCCTGGCCGTCGTCGCCCACCACGCGCAGGCCCACGCCCGGCAGTGGAAAGCCCACCGTGCCGCCGCGCCGCTCGCCGTCTTCGGCGCGGTAGGGGTTGGAGGTCAGCATGATGGTTTCGCTCATGCCGTAGCGCTCCAGGATGGTGTGGCCGGTGCGCTCCTTCCAGGCATTGAAGGTCTCGATCAGCAGCGGTGCCGAGCCGGAGATGAAGACGCGGATGTTGCGCGCCGCGTCCTGGTCCAGCGCGGGCTCGGCCAGCATGCGCACGTAGAGCGTGGGTACGCCCATGAAGACGGTGGCCTGCGGCAGCTTGCCGATCGCAGTCTTCGGATCGAACCTGTCCAGCCACAGCATCTTGCTGCCATTGAGCAGCGCGCCGTGGATGGCGACGAACAGGCCGTGCACATGGAAGATCGGCAGCGCGTGCAGCAGCACGTCGCCTTCCTGCCAACCCCAGCAGTCCTTGAGCACCTGTGCGTTCGACAGCAGGTTGCCGTGCGTCAGCATGGCGCCCTTGCTGCGCCCGGTGGTACCGCTGGTGTAGAGGATGGCGGCCAGGTCGTCGGCCTGCTTCACGGCGGGCACGTGCTGGTCGCTGCGGTGCGCCGCGCGGTCCAGCAGCGAGCCGGTGCGGTCCTCGTTCAGGGTGAACACGTGGCGCGTGCCGGCCTGGAACGCGATCTTGCTGACCCAGCCGAAATTCTTCTGCGTGCACACCACCAGCGCCGGTTCGGCGTTGCCGATGAAGTATTCGATCTCGGCCTTCTGATAGGCCGTATTAAGCGGCAGGAACACGTAGCCGGCGCGCAGCGTGGCCAGGTACAGCAGCATGGCTTCGACTGACTTCTCCACCTGCACCGCGACGCGCGCGCCTTCGGGCAGCTTCAGCGCCACCAACAGGTTGGCGATCATGGCGGTGGCGCGCTCCAAGTCGCGCCACGAATACGCCAGGCCGTCGGCCGTGTCCACGGCGATGGCGTCCAGGTCGTTCGGGAACGCGGCGCGCAGCGCCGCGAAGAGGTTCTCGTTGGGCATCGGTGTCAGAAGACGGGTTGTCGTTTTTCGAGAAAAGCCGCGATGCCTTCGCGGTGTTCGGCACCGGGCGCATAGTCGTACGCGTCGGGCGGCATGCCTCCGGCCGCGAGCGCGCGAAACGTGCGCTTGTTCATGCGCGCGGCCTGCGGCGCCAGCAAGGCGATGCGCTCGCAGCGCTGGCGCACCCGCGTGGCGGCTTCGCCTTCGGCCACCACCTCGTGCAGGAAGCCGCGCGCCTTCATCTGCGCTGTATCGAGCACCGCCGCTTCCAGCAGCATCTCGCGCGCCGTGGCCATGCCGGCGGCGGACGCCACCAGCCGTGCCTCGCGCGGCGCCATGGGAAAACCCAGCCGCGCGATCGGCGCGCCGAACTTCGCGTTCACGCTCGCGACGCGGATGTCGCAGCAGCTCGCGATCTCCATGCCGGCGCCCATGCAGGCGCCTTCGATCAGCGCCACCATCGGCACGTCGCAGTCGAGCATGGCGCGCAGCCCGCCCCAGACATCGTGCTCATGAAATTCGCGCAGCCGCGCGGGGTCGAAGCGGAACTCCGGGTATTCGGCGATGTCGCCGCCGGCGCTGAACGCGCCCGGGTCGCCGCGCACCAGCACGCAGCGCCAGCGCGGCTCGCGCTGGATGCGCTCGAACACCACCTTCAGCTCGCGCCACATGCCGCGCGACATGGCGCCCAGCTTGCCCGGATGGGACAGCAGCACGACGGCGATGGCGCCTGCGCTGTCGAGAATCACCTGCCCGGCCATCGCGCGCTTCAATCGAGCTTGGCGCCCGAGGCCTTGACCACCGCGGCCCAGCGCGTGATCTCGTTGTGCACGAAGCCGCCGAACTGCTGCTGCGCGAGGTTCGGGATTTCGGCGCCGTTGTTGGCCCAGATGGCGCGCAGCTCGTCGGTGGACATGGCCTTGCGGATCTCGTCGACGATGTGGCCCTGCACGTCGGCCGGCGTGCCCTTGGGCGCCCACAGGCCGTACCAGGTGGTCACCGTGTAGTCGGGCAGGCCGACCTCGGCGGCGCTCGGCACGTCGGGCAGCGCCGGGTTGCGCTTGGCACCCGACACCATCAGCGCGCGGATGCGCCCGCCCTTCACGTGCGTGGCCGAGGAGCCCAGGCCGTCGAACATCATGTCCACGTTGCCGGCGATCAGGTCCTGCAGGGCCGGGCCGGCGCCGCGGTAGGGAATGTGGGTGATGAAGGTCTTGGTCTGCTGCTTGAACAGCTCGCCCGCCAGATGGTGCGATGTGCCGCTGCCGGCCGAGCCGTAGTTGTACTTGCCCGGGCTGCGGCGCAGCAGCTCGAGGAAGGCCTTGAAGCTGGTCGCTTCGATGCGGCGCGGATTCACCACCACCACCTGCGGCACGTTGGCCACCAGCAGCAGCGGCACAAAATCGCGCTCCAGGTCGTAGTCGAGCTTGGGGTACATCGACGGCGCGATGGCGTGGTGCACGGCGCCCATGAACAGCCCGTAGCCGTCGGGTGCCAATTTGGACGCGATGGTCCCGCCCACCGTGCCGCCGGCGCCGCCGCGGTTGTCGATGATGAGCTGCTTGCCGGTCTGCTTGGCGAACTGCGCGGCCAGCGGACGCGCGAACGCATCGGTGCCGCCGCCGGCGGGAAAAGGCACGACCATCGTGACGGGGCGCGCCGGCCACGCCGATTGGGCACGCGCAAAGGGCACGGCCATGGCCACGCCGGCAGCTGCCGCGCGCAACAGCGCACGGCGCTGGATGGGGTCCTGCATTCTCTTGTCTCCTTGTTTTTACGGGGAAGCTGGCCGGCTAACGATAGAGCTCCTCGATGGCACGGCCCATCGGGATTTGCCCCTGCGCCAGTGCCGCGCGGTGCTTGTCGAGGCGCTTGAGGTTGTAGACGTAGTTCACCATCAGGCCGAACGACTGCTTCACGCCCTTGGGCGACGGATCGGCCGCCCAATTGAGGCGTTCGACGCGCGCGCCGTTTCCCAGATGGAAGCGCGCCACCGGGTCGAGCGGGCGGCCCTCGTGCAGCTCGCGGCCGAGATATCGCGCGGCCCACGACAGCAGTTCGGCGCGGCGCGGATCCTTGGCCGGCAGCGCCAGCGGATCGTCCAGCGCGGCGAGCAGCGGCGCCGGCGCGTTCTTCTGCATCCAGCCGCGCAGGCCGGGAATCGGCGACAGCGTGGCAAAGGTCTTCAGGCGCGGAAATTCCTCCTGCAGCGTCTCCACCACGTGCTTGATCAGCGAGTCGCCGAAGCTCACGCCGCGCAGGCCGGGCTGCGTGCTGCTGATGGAATAGAACACCGCGCAGGTGGCCTTGGCCAGGTCGGCGGCGGCCGCCGTCTCGTCAAGCAGCGGCGTGATGCTGTCGGGAATTGCGTCGGTGAGCGCGACCTCCACGAAGATCAGCGGCTCGCCCTCCAGGCGTGGGTGGAAAAAGCCGTAGCAGCGCCGATCGCTGTCCAGCCGGTTCTTCACGTCGCCCCAACCGCGGATGTCGTGCACCGCCTCGTAGCGGATCAGCTTTTCTACCAGCGACGCGGGCGAATCCCAGCTGATGCGCCTCAGCTCGAGGAAAGCCACGTCGAACCAGGTGGAGAACAGGCTTTCCAGCTCCGCGTCCAGCGGCAGCAGGCGCTTGTCGTGCTTCAGTTGCGGCAGCAGCTCGGTGCGCAGGTCGACCAGGAAGCGCATGCCCTCGGGCGAGCCGGTGAAGCGCTGCAGCAGGCGCGTGCGCGGCGACACGAAGGCCTTGCGCAGCCGGATCTCGGCGGTGCCCTCGTCGGGCGTGCCGTGCGCGGCCTCGTGCTGCTGGCGCGCCGTGCGCAGCTCCAGCGGGTCGGGGCGGAACGCTTCGCTCATCAGCAGCCAGCAGTCGCGGCGCTCCTCGGCACCGGCCTGCGCGTACCAGCGCGCGAATGCGCCGGCGCGCTGTCCGCCCTCCACTTCGCTGACCCGCGGATCGACCACGGTGCGCAGCTG
>NZ_JACCWG010000064.1 GCF_013697775.1 Ramlibacter sp.
CCGCCGCGCTGGCCGAGTGGCCGGCGCGCGGCATCCCGGACAACCCCGAAGCCTGGCTGCTGACCGTGGCGCGCCGGCGCATGGTGGACGGCGTGCGCACGCGCGTGCACGGCGAGGCGGCGGCCGAACACCTGCTGCTGCTGGCGCAGCTGGAAGAAGGCGAGGCCGACGACCCGCGCCTGCCCGACCGGCGGCTGGAGCTGCTGTTCGCCTGCGCGCATCCCGCCATCGAGCGCGGCGTGCGCGCACCACTGATGCTGCAGGCGGTGCTGGGCTTCGACGCGGCGGCCATCGCCTCCGCGTTCCTGATCGCGCCCGCGGCCATGGGCCAGCGGCTGGTACGCGCCAAGGCCAAGATCCGGCTGGCCGGCATCGGCCTGCAGGTGCCCGAACGCAGCGAATTGCCGGCGCGGCTGGACGCCGTGCTGGAGGCGATCTACGCCGCGTATGCCGAAGGCTGGTCCGATGCCGAAGGGGCGGACCCACGGCGGCGCAACCTGGCCGACGAAGCCATCTGGCTGGGCCGCCTGGTGGCAGCGCTGCTGCCCCAAGAGCCCGAGGCCTTGGGCCTGCTGGCCCTGATGCTGCACGCCCATGCGCGCCGTGCCGCGCGGCGCAACACTGAAGGCGAGTACGTGCCCATCGCCGAACAGGACACCGCGCAATGGGACGTGGCCATGGCCGAAGAGGCCGAGGCGCTGCTGCAGTGCGCCAGCACGCAGGGCCAGCTCGGGCGCTACCAGCTGGAAGCCGCGGTGCAATCGGCCCACAGCGTGCGGCGGCGCGGCATGGCGCCCGACTGGGGCGCGATCGTGCGCCTGTACGAAGCGCTGCATGCGCTCACCGGCTCGCCGGTGGCCGCGCTGAACCGCGCGGTGGCGCTGGCGCAAGGCTGGGACGCGCAGGCGGGCCTCGATGCGCTGGACGCGCTGGCGGACGATCCGCGCTGGAGCGACTACCAGCCGTACTGGGCGGCGCGGGCCGACCTGCTCGCACGCACCGGCCAGCGCGAAGCGGCATTGGCCAGCTACCAGCGCGCGATCGGGCTGGAGCGCGGTGCATCAGTGCGGCAGTTTTTGCAGCGGCGTGCGGAGCGGTTGTGATTCGTCGGAAGACGGCGGCTATGTGCGCGCAAGCGTCGTTCGCGCCAGCAGCGGCGGCGCGGTCGGTTCGCTCTGGCGTGCAACGCGCATTGCCTCGTCCAATTGCTTTGCAGCCTGCTCGGGATCTGCCGCGCCCGTGATCGCACTGATGACGGCCACGCTTGCAGCGCCGGCTTGCACGGCCTGCGTCGCGCGCTCGGTATCCATGCCCGCGATCGCCACCACCGGCGTGGGCAGCAGCTTGCACCAATACGCCAAGTTGGCATTACCTTGCGGAATCCAAGGCATCGCCTTGGCGGCCGTGGGGTGAATCGGTCCGCAGGCGATGTAGCTGGGTTTCAGCGACCAAGCCCGGCAGACTTCCCAGTACGCATGCGTGCTCAGGCCCAGGCGTAGGCCGGCGCGCTGGATGGCGGCGAGGTCCGCCGTCGCCAGGTCTTCCTGGCCAAGGTGCACGCCATAGGCGCCTTCCTCGATCGCGACCTGCCAGTGGTCGTTGATGAAGAGTTGCGCATCCACCTTGCGCACGGCGGCAATGCTGGCGCGGATCTCCTCGCGCAGGTTCGGCTGTTGCGCGTCCTTGATGCGCAGTTGCACCGTGCGCACGCCGGCGGCCAGCACGCGCTCGATCCACGCGGCGCTGTCCACGATCGCATAGAGGTCGAGCTTGTCGTCGGTGAGGGCCGCGAAAGGTGGAAGGCCGGCGAAGCGCGGGCGCGCGGTCAGCGACGCCGCGGGCAGGGACATCTCTGGCAGGTTCTCGATGCGCAGGCCGAATCCTTCGCGCGGCCACACCGGCCCGGCGCCTTCGCCTGCGGCATAGCCGTTGCGCAGCGCATGCGTGGTCGCCATCTTGGCGAGCACCACCGCTTCCACTGCGACGAATCCGCGCGCCATGGCCGCGGCGGCGCTGGATGCGAACACGCAGCCGGTGCCGTGGCTGTGCGGCGTGGCAATGCGCGGCAGGCGCAGCCAGCCTTCGGCCCAGGGCGCAGAGACATAGTCCTGGCTGAACAAGGCGCCCTCGTCACCGCCGGTGATCGCCACGGCTTGGCAACCGAGCTCGCGCAGCGCACCGGCGGATTGCTCCACGTCGGCGTCGCCGTTCGATGAAGAAAGGCCGAGCAACGCCGCAGCTTCGCGCCGGTTCGGCGTGATCAGGCTGGCGCGCGGCAACAATTCCGTGCGGTACGCGGCAATCAGTTCTTCAGTCGCGAACGACGCGCCTGTCGTCGCGCGCAGCACCGGATCGACCACCAGTGCCATCGCCGGGTTCTTCTCGCGCAGCCGATCCACCCAGCGCACCAGCACGCGCAGGTTCGCTACGCTGCCCAGCATGCCGGTCTTGATCGCGGCTGGCGGCATGTCTTCGGCCAATGCCGCAAGCTGCGCCTCCAACATCGCTTCAGCCACCGGCTCGATGGCGCGCACAGCGACAGAGTTCTGCGCCGTGAGCGCCGCGACTGCCGTGCAGCCGTGCACGTCGAACGCCTCGAACGCCTTCAAATCCGCCTGCACGCCGGCGCCGCCGCCGCTGTCCGAACCGGCGACGCTCCAGACGACCGGCTTCCTCTTGGCGTCGGCGCTGCTCATAGAACGAAGGGCCGGCCGGTCACGGGCGTGCTGGGCACGGCCATGTCCTGCTTGGCCATGATGCCGCCCTCGTACGCCAGCCGCCCGGCCTCGATGGCGAGCTTGAACGCCCGCGCCATGCGCACCGGGTCGTGCGCCTGCGCCACGGCGGAATTCAGCAGCACCGCATCGAAGCCCAGCTCCATGGCCTGCACCGCGTCCTTGGGCGAGCCGATGCCAGCGTCGACGACCAGCGGCACGCCCGGCAGGCGCGCGCGCAAGGTGCGCAGCGCCGTCGGGTTGAGCAGCCCCTGGCCGGAACCGATGGGCGCGCCCCAGGGCATGAGGATGCGGCAGCCCACGTCCAGCAGGCGCTGGCAGGTGACCAGGTCGTCGGTGCAATAGGGGAACACTTCGAAGCCGTCGCGCACCAGCTCGCGCGCGGCGTCCACCAGTTCGAACGGATCGGGCTGCAGCGTGTGCTCGTCGCCCACCACTTCCAGCTTGATCCAGCTGGTGCCGAACAGCTCGCGCGCCATCTTCGACAGCGTCACTGCCTCGCGCGCGGTGCGGCAGCCGGCGGTGTTGGGCAACAGGCGCGCGCCGCTTTGCTGAATGAGGCGATAGAAATCGTTGGGCGCGCCGGCCGCGGCCAGCTGGCGCTTCAAACCGACGGTGACCACCTGCGCGCCCGACGCGGCGATGGCGTCCTGCAGCACCTGCGGCGACGGATAGCCGGCGGTGCCCAGGAAGAAGCGGCTCTGCAGCTCGGCACCGCCGATGCGAAAGGGAGTGGTCATCGTCATGAATCAGCCTCCTGTGATGGGCTGGAAAGTGAACACGGCGTCGCCGTCCTTCAGCACGCATTGCGCGCGCGCCTCGCGCGCCACGAAGTCGCCGTTGACTGCGGTGGCCAGCGCTTGGGGCGCCTGTTCGAGCGAGGCAACCAAGTCGGCGAGCGTCGTGCCCGGCGCGAGCTCGCGGCGCTCGCCGTTGACGGTGACCGCGATCATGCGAGTGCCTCCATCGCATCCGCCACCAGCGCCGGCGCAATCAGCCAGCCGTGGCGGAACAGGCCGTTGATGCGCGTGAGACCGGGTTGCATTTCCACGCGCGGCAGGTTGTCCGGCAGGGCCGGGCGCAGGTTGGTTTCGCTGTGCACGATGCGCGCCTCGGCCAGCTCGGGCACCACGCTGTGCGCCGCGGCCAGCAGTTCCACCGTGGTGCGCAGCGACACCGGCGAGCGGTCCTCGCTCTCGATCTCGCTGGCGCCGACGACGACGATGTCGCCTTCGCGCGGCACCATGTAGACGCGGTGGCGCGGGTGCAGCAGGCGCAGCGGCCGGTGCATCGCCACGCCCGGCGCATGCAGCCAGAACACCTCGCCGCGCACGCCGCGCACCGGCAATTCGGGACGCGCACCGGTGCCCCGCACGTCGAAGACATGGTCGAAGGCGCGGCGCTCTCCGTCGCTCCAGAGCACACCCGCCTCCACACGTTCGACGCTGCGGGACCAGTGGAAACGCGTGCCTGCCGCCGCAGCCGCCCACGCCAGTGCCGCCATCGCCTGCACCGTGTGGATGCGGCCTTCGCCCGGCAGCAGCCAGGCATGCGCGGGACCTTGCACCGCGGGCTCGATCTCGCGCAGCGCGGCGGGCGCGAGCGCTTGCGGCAGGTGCGCTGCCGGCGCCTTGGCTGTCAGCAAGTCGATCACGCGCCGCGCCGCGCCTTCGTCACCGCGGTGCGCCAGCAGCACGCTACCGTCACGCTTCAGTTCGACAGGCACGCCGAGCGACTGCACGATCGCGGGCCACAGCTCCAGCGAGCGCAGGCCAAGCGCGAACACGTTGGCGTCCGCGCATTCCAGCTCCGCGACGGGACTCAGCATGCCGGCTGCGGTCCAGCCCGCAGCTTTCGTTGCATCGGCGCGCGCTTCGGCATGCGGCGCCGGATCGAACACCTCCACCGCATGGCCGGCGCGCGCCAGCTGGAACGCCAGCAGGCGCCCCAGCAGTCCCGCGCCCGCGATGCCGATGCGCATGGCTCAGGCCTTGTGCAGCGGGATGTAGATCTCGCCGCCGCCCGCCTTAAACTCCGCACTCTTGGCGGCCATGCCTTCCTGCGCCGCCGTGTAGTCGCGCACGTCCTGCGTGATCTTCATCGAGCAGAACTTCGGGCCGCACATCGAGCAGAAGTGCGCCACCTTGGCTCCGTCGGCCGGCAGCGTTTCGTCGTGGAACTGCTTGGCGGTGTCCGGGTCCAGCGACAGGTTGAACTGGTCCTGCCAGCGGAAATCGAAGCGTGCTTTCGACAGCGCCTCGTCCCAGGCGCGCGCGCCGGGGTGGCCCTTGGCGATGTCGGCCGCGTGCGCGGCGATCTTGTACGCCACGATGCCCTGCTTCACGTCGTCGCGGTCCGGCAGGCCCAGGTGTTCCTTGGGCGTCACGTAGCACAGCATGGCGGTGCCGAACCAGCCGATCATCGCCGCGCCGATGGCGCTGGAGATGTGGTCGTAGCCGGGCGAGATGTCCACCGTCAGCGGGCCCAGCGTGTAGAAGGGCGCCTCGCCGCAGTGCTTCAACTGCTCTTCCATGTTGGCCTGGATCATGTGCATGGGCACGTGGCCGGGGCCTTCGATCATGGTCTGCACGTCGTGCTTCCAGGCGATCTGCGTCAGCTCGCCCAGCGTGCGCAGCTCGGCGAACTGCGCCTCGTCGTTGGCGTCCGCGCCGGAGCCGGGGCGCAGCCCGTCGCCCAGCGAGAAGCTCACGTCGTACGCCTTCATGATGTCGCAGATGTCCTCGAAGTGCGTGTAGAGGAAGTTCTCCTTGTGGTGCGAGATGCACCACTTGGCCAGGATCGAGCCGCCGCGCGAGACGATGCCGGTGCGGCGTTTCGCCGTCATCGGGATGAACGGCAGGCGCACGCCGGCGTGGATGGTGAAGTAGTCCACGCCCTGTTCGGCCTGCTCGACCAGCGTGTCGCGGAAGATTTCCCAGGTGAGGTCTTCGGCCACGCCGCCGACTTTTTCCAACGCCTGGTAGATCGGCACCGTGCCGATGGGTACCGGCGAGTTGCGCACGATCCAGTCGCGCGTGGTGTGGATGTTCTTGCCGGTGGACAGGTCCATCACCGTGTCGGCGCCCCAGCGGATCGCCCACACCAGCTTCTCCACTTCTTCCTCGATGGACGACGTGACCGCGGAGTTGCCGATGTTGGCGTTGATCTTTACCAGGAAGTTGCGCCCGATCGCCATCGGCTCGATTTCCGGATGGTTGATGTTGGCCGGGATGATGGCGCGGCCGCGCGCCACTTCGTCGCGCACGAACTCGGGCGTGATGATGTCGGGAATCTTCGCGCCCATCGGGTTGCCGCGCAGGCGCTCGTTGCGCTCGGTATCGGCCAGGTACTCGGCCATCCACTCGCGCTTGCCGTGCTCGCGCAGCGCCACGTATTCCATCTCGGGGGTGATGATGCCCTTGCGCGCGTAGTGCATCTGCGAGACGTTGGCGCCGGACTTGGCGCGGCGCGGCGCGCGCTGCAGCGCGGCGGCTTCGGCGCGCAGCGCGGCGATGCGCTGGGCTTCGCGCTCCTCGTGCTTGGTGCCGTCGTCCAGCGCCCTGCGCTCGCGGCCGGTGTAGGGCTCGGTGTCGCCGCGCGACTCGATCCAGGATTCGCGCAGGCCGGGCAGGCCACGGCGCACGTCGATGTCGGCGCTGGGTTCGGTGTAGGGGCCGGAGGTGTCGTACAGCGTGACGGCCTCGCCATTGGTCAGCTGCACCTCGCGCATCGGCACTTGCACCTGCGGGTGCAGCCGGCCGGGTGCGTGGGTCTTGCGGGAAGCGGGGAAGGGCTCGCGCGTGAGTGCCAGCAGTTGCGCGAGTTTGTCGGGAGCGTTCATCAGGGGGCCATCCTTTCGGCGTTGCGGCAAAGCAGTGCTCCGAAAGGGATGGCGGGGCGGACCCCGTGCGGGTCGCGCATCCTGTCAGCTCTTCTTACGCCGGTACGAACCGGTTCAAGTTCACGGGTTTGGGTCCTGCCATCTCAGCGATACCAGCCTGCCTGCGCAAGCCGCTCGCACCCCGGAGCGATTGGAAGTATAGCGCCGGGGTGCCGGTTTGCGCTTTGCACCGCCAGGGGTGCTGCCGAGCTGGCCTCGAGACTCGCAAAGTAGAAGTTACTTGCTATGATGAAGTCACAAAATGAAAAGGCATTCCATGGATCAGACATCCGCCACATCCGCCGGTCCCTGGCGCACCTTCGGGCTGACCGGCATCGCCGTGTTCCTGGTGTCGCTGGACGCGACCATCGGCTTCGCCGCGTTCCCGGCGCTGCGCGACAGCTTTCCCGCGGCGTCGGCCGCGTACATCTCGTGGGTGCTGAACGCCTACACCATCGTCTACGCCGCGCTGCTGGTGCCGGCCGGCCGGCTGGCCGACCTGCTGGGGCGCAAGCGCCTGTTCCTGGCCGGCGTGTCGCTGTTCACCGCCGCTTCCGCGCTGTGCGGGCTGGCGCCGAACGTGGAGACGCTGATCGGTTTTCGCATCCTGCAGGCGGTGGGCGCGGCGCTGCTCACGCCCACGTCGCTGGCGCTGATCCTGCAGGCGTTCCCGGTGCACAAGCGCGCCATCGCCGTCAGCCTGTGGGGTGCGCTGGGCGCGCTCGCCGCGGCCCTGGGCCCGAGCGCGGGCGCCGCGATCATCGAGGCGGCCGACTGGCGCTGGGCGTTCTACGTCAACGTGCCGTTCGGCGTGTACGCCGCGGTGCGCGCGGCGCGCCTGCTGGCGGAGTCGTCCAACCCCGAGCAGGGCGCCGCGCTCGACGTGCCGGGCGTGCTGCTGGTGATCGCCAGCGTGTCGCTGGTCACGCTGGGCATCGTGCAGTCCGACGCCTGGGGCTGGGCCTCCGCGGCCACCGCCTGGACCGTGGGCGGCGGCATCGCACTTGCCCTGGCGTTCGTGCGCTGGGCCTGGAAGCGCCCGGGGGCGGCCATCGACCTGAGCCTGTTTCGCGACACCACCTACCGCTTCGCCAACCTCGGCACGCTGACGTTCAGCATCGCGTTCACCGCGATGTTCCTCAGCTACTTCGTGTTCCTGCGCGGCGTGTGGCACTACAGCCTGAGCCTCGCGGGCCTGGCCATCACGCCCGGGCCGCTGATGGTCATTCCGGTGGCGGTGGTGTGCGGCCGGCTCGCTGGTCGTGTCGGGCACCGGCCGTTCCTCGTGCTCGGCGGGTTGCTCTATGCCGCCGCCGGCGCCTGGCTCTACTTTCGCATCGGCGCCGAGCCGCAGTTCCTGGCGGTGTGGCTGCCCGGCCTGCTGATCGGCGGCGCGGGCGTCGGCATGGTGCTGCCGTCGCTGGCAGGCGCTGCCGTGGCCAAGCTGCCGGCCGCGCGCTTCGGCATCGGCTCGGCCGTGAACATGGCGGTGCGCCAGCTCGGCGCCACCCTGGGCGTGGCATTCGCCGTGTCGCTGCTGGCCTCCGCGCCCGGGGTCGCGGGCTTCCACCACATCAACCTGCTGCTGATTGCCGGCGGCCTCGCCACGGCGCTGCTGTCGCTGCCGGTGGCGACCGCACCCGCGCGCGCCGTCGCCGCCACACCCACCACCGCCTGAGACACAGCATGAAAAAATCGATCTGGCTCGCAACCCTGGCGCTGGCAGCGCTGGCCATTCCGCTGGCCTGGACGGTGGCCGCGCCCGTGGCCGAAAGCACGGCAGCATCCACCGGCAACCCGGAGCTGGAGTACCTCAAGGCGATCAACCGCGCCAAGCCGGCCGAAGACGCCGAGCCCATCCTGCTACTCAGCTCGCAGTTCTCCAATGCGCACCGGCGCGAGGAGGGCGTGCGCTTCTTCGAGGAACTGCTGCGCACCTTCGGTCCGCGCGTCGACGCGACGCGACGCGGCGCGCCTACTACCTGGCGGCGCTGGCCGGCCTGCGGGCCGAGCACGCGGACGATGTTCCGCTGCTGCGGCGCATCGGCTGGGTGCGCGACACCATTCCCCTGCTGGACGAAGCGCGCGCGCTCGACGGCGGCAACAACTTCGTGGCGCGCTGGATGTCGGGCGTGGTGCGTGCGCAGCTGCCCGGCCTGCTGGGGCAGAAGGACCGTGCCATCGAAGACCTGCAATGGTGCGAGCAGAACGCGCAGCGCGCGCCCAATCCCGGCTGGCTGCGCGAGGTGCACTACCGCCGCGCGCTGCTGGCCCGGGACGCGGGCGACGACGCGCAGGCGCAGGCCTACCTGCGCAAGTCGGGCTTCACCGGCTGGGACAAGCCGCTGGTGTTCACCACGCCGTTCTCCGAGACCGCGCAGCGCGGCCACCTGTTCTCCGCGCGCCGCATCACGCAGGCGGTGCCGGGCCGGGTGTACACGCTGAGCGGCTTCGACTTCACCGAATTCAACTTCGTGGTGTCGGAGGACGGCCGCGAGCTGATCGCGATCGACGCCGGCACCCGCACCGACGCGGCGCGCGACGCCTACGACGCGCTGCGGCAGGCCGTGCCCGGCCTGCCGCAGCTCACCACCGTGTTCGTCACGCACGCGCACTGGGACCACGTGGGCGGCCACCGCTTCTTCCGCGGGCTGGGGCAGCCGGTGCGTTTCTACGGGCGCGGCAACTACGCGGCGGAGCTGGCGCACCAGGGCGAAGGGCCGCAGAGCGTGCTGCCGGCCTTCTTCGGCCCCGCGTTCCGCATGGAGGACGTGCTGTCGTACAAGCCCGACGTGGCGGTGGACCAGCGCACCGAGGTGCGCGTCGGCGGCACCGTGTTCGAGCTGGTTCCCGCCGCCGGCGGCGAAACGGAAGACGCGCTGCTGGTGCACCTGCCGCGCGAAGGCGTGCTGTTCGCCGGCGACATCGTCATGCCCTATCTCGGCGCCCCGTTCATCGAAGAAGGCAACCTGCACGGCCTGCTGGACGCCATCGGCCTGATCGCCGAGCGCCGGCCGCGCACCGTGCTGCACGGGCACGAGCCGCTGACGCGCCTGTTCTCCAGGCCGTCGGTGCTGCTGGAGCTGCGCGACGCGCTGCAATGGCTGGAGCCGCGCGTGCTGCAAGCGGTGCGCCGCGGCGACGAGCGCGGCTCCAGCCAGCAGGCCAACCTGATACCGCCGTCGGTGCTGCAGGCCAGCCAGCCCGCGCAGATCGGCTACCTGGTGCTGCGCGAGAACGTGATCAACCGCCTGTTCGACCAGCACGTGGGTTATTGGCAGGCGGACCTGCAGGGCATGGACGCGCTCACCGTGCGCGACAAGGGCCTGCTGGTCACCGAGTACCTGGGCGTCACGCAGCAGCAGGCCGCGCGTGCCGCCGCGCGGCTGATGGCCGACGGCAAGTACGAGCAGGCCGCGCTGCTGATGCAGTGGATGCGGGGCGCCGGCCCGCTGGACGCGACGGCGCAGGAGACGTACCGCGAGGCGTTCCGGCGGCTGGCGGCCAAGTACCAGGAGTACAACCCGTTCAAGCTGATCGTCTACGCGAACCAGGCGGCCCTGCCCGTGGCGCATCCGGAAGCCGAGGCGCAGCCCACGCGTTAGGATTGGCCCCCATGGCCCGCAGTTACGACATCCACGATTGCCCTGTCGCCCGCACCCTGGACCTGATCGGGGAACGCTGGACCATCCTGCTGCTGCGCGACCTGCTGCTGAACGGCCCGCGGCGCTTCCAGGACTTCCAGGAGTCGCTGGGCGGCGTCGCGCCCAACACGCTGTCGTCGCGGCTGAAGGAGATGGAGGCCAACGGCCTGGTCGAGCGCGAGTTCTACAGCCAGCATCCGCCGCGCTTCCAGTACATGCTGACGGCCAAGGGCAAGAGCCTGGGCCCCATCGTGCGGTCCATGCGCGAATGGGGCACGCGCCACCTGGACTGACGGCGCACCGGGGTCAATGGCCGCTAGGGTGGAGCTGTTTTCGCCAGCCTGGGCATGCACACCGTGAACGTGGTTCCATCCTGCTGGGTGGAGGCGACCGTCAAATCGCCGTCGTGGGCTTTCACGATCTCCCGGCAGATGTAGAGTCCCAGGCCCAGCCCGCTGGGTTCTCGCCGCTCGGCGCCGGCGTCGGCGAGGGAGCCCCGGGCCAGCGGTTCGAACACCCGCGCCAAATCGCCCGGCGGGATCGGCGTGCCCCGGTTGTGGACCGAGAAGCTGACATCGTCCTTGCCCGCCCACATCTTGAGCGTGATGGGCGCGCTGCGCGCACCGTAGGAGATGGCGTTGCCCAGGAGGTTGGACAGCAGCTGACCCATCCGCCCCTCGTCCCAATCGCCTTCGAAACTGCCGCTGCGCTCCAGCAGCAGCTTGCGCTCCGGGTGGCGCACCTGGGTTTCCTCCAGCACCTTCACCAGCTGGTCCGCAAGGTCGCCCGGCTTTCGCTGCACCGGCATCACGCCCTGGACCTGGGCCCGGGTGAAGTCCACCACCTGCTCGATCAGCCCGCCGATGCGCGCCACGCTGTTCTTGATGGGCGCTGCCGCCTTTTCATCGATCTTGCCCGAGCGCACCAGGTATTCGGCCGACATGGCGATCGTGCTCAGCGGGTTGCGGATGTCGTGGCCGAGGATGCCGATGAAGATGTTGGAAGTCTGTTTCATCAGCTCGGAACAGCGCGTGATCGATTCGGTGATGGCCTGGTCGATGGCTTCGTTGAAGCGGGTGAGCTGTTCCATGCCATTCCCGTCGAACTCGATCAGGCCCGACTCGGTCCACAGCCTCACGACGCTGGCGCGCAATGCCCGGTACTCCCTCATCATCGCATCGACCGAAAAGCCATGCGCCACGCGCACGTCGGCATGCGTTTCGGCGGGTGTGTCACTGGTCTCACGGCCCTCCTCGCCGCGCGACTTGCGGTATTGCTGGGTGGCGGTCTGGGGCTGGTCCAGGTCCAGCGCGATCACGCGCAGGATTTCCGCCGCGTGGTCCCGCAAAGCAGCATGGTCCAGCGGCCTGCCCTCATGCGGGACGGTGGAGGCGAATTCGTCCCAGGCCCGAAGGATATCGTCGGCGTGGGTCCGGAGAAATTCAGCGAGGCGCATGGTGTTCGTTCGGATGCAGACCTTGAGAGATCGCCTGCAAAAGCGTAGCGACATCCGCCGGCTTGGCCATGTGCCGGTGAAAGCCGGCCGACAAGGCCCGCGCAATGTCGCCCGCGGCGCCGTAACCGCTCAGCGCGATCATCAGTGGTGCCTGGTCGCCGCGTCGGCACAGCTGCGCAGCCACCTCGTAACCGCTCATCCCGGGCAACCCGATATCGCACAGCACGACGCGGGGGTGCAGGCGCGCCGCCATGTCCAGGCCGCTGGGGCCGTCGGGCGCGATTTCCACTTCGTAGCCCGACAGGCGCAGCACCATGGCCAAGGATTCGGCGGTATCGGCGTTGTCTTCAATCACCAGGACGCGCTCGGTGCCCTGCGCCTGCGGCTGCTCCTGGACCGGTTCCGCCGCGATCCCGGTATTTGCCAGGGCCGGCAAGGTCACGACGAAAGTGCTGCCCTGGTCAGTGCCGTCGCTGTAAGCCTGCACCGTGCCACCGTGCAACTGGACCATGCTGCGCACCACCGTCAGCCCGATGCCCAGGCCGCCCTGACTACGCGCCAGGGAGCGGTCGCCCTGGACGAACAGATCGAAGATGTGGGGAAGCGCCTCGGCCGAGATGCCGGCGCCGGTGTCCTGCACCTCGATGCGTGCGGCGTCGCCCTCCTGACGTACCGTGACCGCGATGGTGCCGCCTTCGGGAGTGTATTTGGCGGCGTTGTGCACCAGGTTGCCCACCACCTGCACCAGCCGTACCGGGTCCCCGTCCACCACCAGCGGTCCGGCTGGCACTTGCACGCCTAGCTGCTGGTGCCGGGACTCGATCAGCGCCTGGTGCATTTGCACCGCCTGCTCGACGATGCCGGCCACGGCGGTGGGTTGCTTGTGCAGCGTGATGTGGCCCTGCGTCACCCGCGAGACGTCGAGCAGCTGGTCGATCAGGCGCGCCAGGTGATGAACCTGCCTGTCAACGATGTCGTGGATCCGGTGCAACATGTCCGGCGTGCAGTCGGCCCGCGCCAGCAGGGCGGCCGCATTGCGGATCGGCGCGAGTGGGTTGCGCAACTCGTGCGCCAGCATCGCCAGAAACTCGTCTTGGCGCCTGCGCGCGAGTACGGCCGCTTCCTTCAGCGTATCGGCTTCCAGTTTGGCCAGCACGAGGTGCTCATTGGCTTGGCGCAGTTCCTGCTGCTGGACTTGACTCGCCGCGAGCGCCGTGGCTTGTTCCTCCAACGTCTGTTCGCGCTGCGCGACCACCGCTTCGCGCTGGGCGAGCGCTGCTTCTTGCTGGGCAATGGCCTTCTCACGATCCACCAACGCGTGCTCGTGCGGACCGGGCGGGCGGGCCGAAGGAGGCGTTGCGGTTTTCACGCTGTGCTGTCGTTGGAGCCGGGGGAGGCGGCCAGCCGCGGATGGCCGGACAGCAGCGCCTGCATGTCGG
The DNA here is from genome assembly GCF_013697775.1 of Ramlibacter sp. GTDB lineage: Bacteria > Pseudomonadota > Gammaproteobacteria > Burkholderiales > Burkholderiaceae_C > Ramlibacter. Next base: position 13,155 of record NZ_JACCWG010000064.1, read on the forward strand.
GCGTGGGCTCGCCGATCGAAATGCCGGCATCGGTGATGTCGAACAGCCGCAGGCTGCGGCTGTGCGCGCTGTTGCGAACCTTCACCACCGCCATCACGCGGCGCAGGTCGCCCTGCAGTTCCACGTAACGCTGCACGATGATCGCATCGGTGAGGAACGCCGCGCCGTAGGGCGAAAAGCGCAGGTCGGTGTAGCGGTCTTCCAGCTCGGACACCATCACCACGCTGGCGCCCAGCCCGGTAAGCACAGCCACCATGCGGTGCAGCGACTCGCGAAAGTCCTCGCGAAAGGTCGGTGCCAGGGCCAACTCGAACCCCGACAGCGAATCGATGACGACGCGGCTGGCGCCGGTCGTGCGGATCAGTTCGGTGATGGCGTACAGTGTTTCGTCGATCGACAGATCGAGCGCCCGGGTGTCGACAACCGCCACGTCGCCGTCATCGATCAGCGCATCGAGCCGGGGACTGCGCGAGGTGCCGGGGCTGCGCTCGAACGCCACCACGATGCCTTTCTCGCCGAGCCGCGCGCCTTCGGCCAGGAACTGCGTCGCCAGTTGCGACTTGCCCGAGCCTGACGGGCCGGAGACCAGCAGCGAATAGCCCTGCGGCAGGCCGCCGCCCATCATGTCGTCGAGCGCTGCAATGCCCATCGACAACCGGCGTGCCGCGGCCCGCGGCGCGCGGGCGCCTGCGCCCGCCCGGCCTGGTGGCCTTGCAAGCGCCGGCAGCGTTCGCGGAAATACCTGGATGCCGTCGTTCGCGATGCGAAAGGTATGCAGGCCGGCAAGGGTGGCCTGGCCGCGCGCCTTGCTGATCTGGATCTTGCGCACCATCGAGTTGCGGTGCAGGCTTTGCTGCAGCCACAAGATGCCGTCGGCGATGGTGAAGACAGGATTGGCCTCGGCGTCGACGGCCATGTATTCGCCGATGAGAAAGGTGGTGGCCTGCCAGCTGGTCAGGTACATGCCCAGTCGCTGGACGAACTGCTGCAGTACCGGGATGCCTTGGGCGGTGGCCTGGGCCGCCAGCACCACCGAACGGAACGAATCGACGAACACCAGGCCCGGCTCGAACTGCTCGACCTCTGCCACGATACGGGCCAGCACGCCCTCCAGATCGCCATGTGTCACCTCTTCGGCCAGGTTGACGAACCGGATCGACTCATCGAGTTTGCCGAGATCAAAAAAACTGTACTGCTGCTGGTAACGCAGCATCTTCAGGGCGGGCTCGCCCAGGACCGTGAAGAAGATGGCGCGCCGGTGAGGGCCGGCCAGTGCGAACATGATCTGGTGCGCCAGCGTGGTCTTGCCCGAGCCGGGCGATCCGGCGATCAGGTTGAACGATAATTCCGGAAGCCCGCCGCCCAGCAATTCATCGAGCCCCGGCACGCCGGTGGGAAGGCGGCCGAGGACAAACTTCTCAGTCATGTTCGGTTCTCTCCTGTCGTGGTTGGAGGGGCGGTGGGGCTGCCCCATGCCGAAGTGACCAGGCGCAGGGTGAGCGGCTGCCCAATCAGCGAGGCCAGCAGCGCGACCAGCGATTCCAGCAACGCCTGCGCGTCGCTGCGCGCAGCGGCCGGCTGGCGACTGGCCAGGTAGTGGCGCAGGCCAGCCAGCAGAGCCTCCAGCTGCTGGCTGGCCTGCGCGGGCCGTTGAAACGAAAGTAGCGCCAAATGCAAGGCGCGGAGATACAAAGCACGCACCGCATCGTTGCCAATCAATACTTTGAGCTCGGCAAAAAAAGACTGCAACGCCTGCACCGTGGCATCCGCCACGGTGTCCGCCTCGCCGACGTACCATGCGTCGCCCAGGGCCGGCTCGATGTAGAGGTGGCGCACTTCTTCTCCTAGTCATGAACCCTGGCAGTGCGGATGCCGGGCAGAGAGGGGACACACCACATGACGCCCGCAGTCTTCGGGTCATCCGCAGTGTAACGGACCGAAAGCTCTGCAGGCGGCAACAAAGGGTGTAACTCCCGACTCGCCACCCATGCAAAATGAAGAGGGCAACGAGCGGGGGAAACCATGGACATCGCACTCAATTTCATCAACGACTCGAACGACGCCGGCAACGCGAAAATCGTCATCTACACGCACAACGCGCTGGGCGGCATCGACGAGATGCCGGTGGCGTGGAAGGTGATTGCGAACTGCGCGCCCGGCAGCTCGGTCGGCTTCGTGTATCCGCACGCCGTGATGGTCGGCGCCAACGACGAAGCGGGCCACCAGACGCCGCCGCAGCCCGCCGAACCCGGCCAGCTGTTCGCCATGCGGCAGACGGGTTCCGGCTGGCAGCTGACGCAGGCCGGGCAGGCGGGCAAACCCGACCGCATCGAGATCCTGCACCAGCAGGGCGACGGACCGATCGGCGCCAGCATCTACAAGGACGGCCGCCTGCTCGCGACCCGCCAGACCATCATGCCGCGCAACACCGCGGTGTTCCGCTTCGCGCCGGTGCTGTGGATCGGCGCGGCCGCGCGGGTGGAAGAAGGCCGCGTGATCCATCGGGCGGTGCAAGCGGGCATCACCACGCGGCTTTCGCTGCAAGGCATTGCCAGCGCCGACATCGCGATGACCGGCGGCGGCTCGGGTCCGCACGCGCAGCCGGTCCAGTTCGCGCTGCGCAACGCGACGATGGCCTGAGGCCGCGCGCGCTCAGGGCACGAGCGTCGTCGGCTTCGTGTCGGGCGCCATCTGCGGGTAGTCGCGGCTGAAGTGCAGGCCGCGGCTTTCGTGGCGGCTCTGCGCCGACTTCACGATCAGTTCCGCCACCGTCACCAGGTTGCGCAGTTCCAGCAGGTCGCGCGTGACGTGGAAGGCGCCGTAGAACTCCTGGATCTCGTCTTGCAGCAGCGCGATGCGGTGCGCCGCGCGCTCCAGCCGCTTGTTGGTGCGCACGATGCCCACGTAGTCCCACATGAAGCGGCGCAGCTCGTCCCAGTTGTGCGAGATCACCACCGCCTCGTCGGCGTCGGTCACGCGGCTGTCGTCCCAGGGCGGCACGGCGGGCGGCGCCTCGGCGCTGGTGGCCAGGATGTCCTGGCTGGCCGAGCGCGCGAACACCATGCATTCCACCAGCGAGTTGCTGGCCAGCCGGTTGGCGCCGTGCAGGCCGGTGTAGGTGGTCTCGCCGATGGCGTGCAGGCCGGGCAGGTCGGTGCGCCCGCGCAGGTCGGTGTGCACGCCGCCGCAGGTGTAGTGCGCGGCCGGCACCACCGGGATCGGCTCGCGCGTGATGTCGATGCCCAGCTGCAGGCAGCGCGCGTGGATGTTGGGGAAGTGCTCCAGGATGAAGGCTTGCGGCTGGTGCGAGATGTCCAGGTACACGCAGTCCAGGCCGTGCTTTTTCATCTCGAAGTCGATGGCGCGCGCCACCACGTCGCGCGGCGCCAGTTCGGCGCGCGGGTCGTGGCCGGGCATGAAGCGCGTGCCGTCGGGCAGCAGCAGCTTGCCGCCTTCGCCGCGCACCGCCTCGGTGATCAGGAAATTCTTGACGTGGGGGTGGTACAGGCAGGTCGGGTGGAACTGGATGAACTCCATGTTCGTCACCCGGCAGCCGGCGCGCCAGGCGGCGGCGATGCCGTCGCCGGTGGCGGTGTCGGGATTGGTGGTGTAGAGGTACACCTTGCCCGCGCCGCCGGTGGCCAGGATGGTGCGCGGCGCGCGGAAGGTCAGCACCTCGTCGGTGGCGCCGTCCAGCGCATACAGGCCCAGGCAGCGGTTGGGCTGCATGCCGAGCTTGCCGGCGGTGATCAGGTCCACCAGCGTGTGGTTCTCCAGCACCGTGATGTTGGGCGTGCGGCGCACGAGTGCGATCAGCGTCTGCTGCACGGCGGCGCCGGTGGCGTCGGTCACGTGCACGATGCGCCGCGCGCTGTGGCCGCCTTCGCGCGTGAGGTGCAGGTGCCCGTTCTCCTGCGAGAACGGCACGCCCAGCGAGCGCAGCCAGGCGATGCTTTCCGGCGCGTGCTCCACCACGAAGCGCGTGGCCGCCGGGTCGGACAGGCCGGCGCCCGCCACCAGGGTGTCGTCCACGTGGCGCTCGAAGCTGTCGTCCTCGCCCATCACGGCGGCGATGCCGCCCTGCGCCCAGCCGCTGGAGCCGTCGCTCATCGAACGCTTGGTCAGCACCGCCACGCGGTGCGTGGGCGCCAGGTGCAGCGCGGCCGACAGGCCCGCCAGGCCGCTGCCGACGATCAGGACATCGAAATCTTGGGACATGAACGCTCCGTTCGCACCAGCGTGAAATGATCCGTTCGCACTGAGCTTGTCGAAGTGCAATGCCGGCTGAGGGGCTTCGACGGGCTCAGCCCGAACGGGATGGGAAATGGCTGGTTGCTCATGCCGGCTGGTACGCCAGGCGCACGTAGATCGGCGCGTAGGCTTCGGCCTGCGTCACCTCGATCAGGGTTTCCTTGGCCAGCTCCAGCATGGCGATGAAGGTGACGATCAGCACCGGCACGCCGCGGTTCAGGTCGAACAGGTGCTCGAACTCGATGAACTTGCGGCCCTGCAGCTTCTTGAGCACCATGGTCATGTGCTCGCGCACCGACAGCTCCTCGCGCGTGATCCTGTGGTGCTGGATCAGCTTGGCGCGGCGCAGGATGTCGCGCCACGCGTCCTGCAGGTCCGCCACGTGCACGTCGGGAAAGCGCGGCTGCAGCGACTGCTCGATGTAGACCTGCGCGCGCAGCACGTCGCGCCCGATCTGCGGCACCTCGTTCAGGCGGAAGGCCGCGGCCTTCATCTGCTCGTATTCCAAGAGGCGCCGCACCAGCTCGGCGCGCGGGTCTTCGGGTTCCTCACCCTCGGCCGTTTTCCTGGGCGGCAGCAGCATGCGCGACTTGATCTCGATCAGCATGGCCGCCATCAGCAGGTATTCGGCGGCCAGCTCCAGGTTGCGTGTGCGGATCTCGTCCACGTACACCAGGTACTGCCGCGTGACGGCGGCCATCGGGATGTCGAGGATGTTGAAGTTCTGCTTGCGGATGAGGTAGAGCAGCAGGTCCAGCGGGCCTTCGAAGGCCTCCAGGAAGACCTCCAGCGCGTCGGGCGGGATGTACAGGTCCTGCGGCATGGCGAACAGCGGCTCGCCGTACAGGCGGGCCAGCGCCACCTGGTCCACCACCTGGGGCATGCCCCGCGCCGCCGGCGCGGAGGGCTCGGGAAGGGTGGTGTCCTGGATGTCGTCGCTCATGGGCCGCGGAAGACGGGCGCGCGGGGCGCCGGTCAGCGTTCCTTGGGCGGCTCCGAGCCGTACACGTAGGGTTTTTGCGGCACCTGGGCAGAGCGCCACTCGCGCCAGGCCTCGCGGTCCACGAACTTGTCCCACCAGATGGAGCGGCCGGCGCGCTGGCGCGACTCCAGGTCGGGCTTGTCGGTCTTGAGCTGCTCGATGAACTGCGTGATGTCCGATTGGTAGTCGGGGCGGCGGAAGATGCGAAGCAGGGCGGACATGGTCGGGGGATTTTACCGGGCGGCGCCCGGCCGATGCCGAGCTTGCCGCCATGCCCACACCGGCGCCCCTGCCGGGGTGGCTTGCCCGGCTACTTCTTGCCGTCGGAATCGCCGCCGCCGGCCACCGCGCCAACGGCCTTGCCGGTGAGCTTGACGGCGCCGACCGTGGCATCGACGGCCAGCCCCACGCCGGTGGTGACGACCGAGGTGGCCGCGCTCGCGACCGAGATAACGGCGCAACCCGAAAGCGGCACGAGAACGATGGCCAGTGCCAGGCCGCGCGCGGCGGCAGGCCAGGAAGCGAAACGGGAGGGGTTCATGCGGGGGTCCGGTACTGCTGGGACCCGGCCATTCTATGCCCGGCACCTCGGCCGGCAGCGGCATTATTCCGGCTTGATGCCGGCGCTCTTGACCACCTGTTGCATCTGCGCCAGCAGCGCCGCCGCATCGGCGCGGAACTCGGTGCCGCTGGTGGGGCTGATGGAGCCGGCCACCGCGATGGTCTTGTCCACGAACACCGGATCGACCATGGCCTTGTGCGTGGCCGCCCGCAGCCTGGCGAGAATGGGCTCGGGCACCCCGGCCGGCGCCACCAGGCCGAACCACAGCGGATTCGACACTTCGCCCAGGCCCAGCTCCTTGTAGGTGGGAATGTCCGGCAGCGCCGGCGCGCGGCGCACGTCGCGCACCGCCAGCGCGCGCACCGCGCCGCTGCGCACGTGCTGCAGCAGCTCGGGGATGTTGTTGCTCAGCACGTCGATCTGGCCGGCGATCAGGTCGGTCAGCATGGCGCCGCCGCCCTTGTACGGCACGATCAGCATCGGCATGTTGGCCAGCTTCATCAGGTATTCGGTGAGCACGTGGCCGGCCGAGCCCAGGCCCGGCACGCCGCAGGTCACGCGCCTGGGCTGCTGGCGCGTGAGCGCGAGCAGCGCGCCGAAATCCTTGGCCGGCAGCTTGGGGTTGGCCACCAGCACGCTGGGCAGGGTGACCAGCTTGGTGATGAAGGAGAAGTCCTTGAGCGGGTCGTACTTGAGCGTGGCCGGCGAGTGCACCGCCGGACCCGCGCACAGCGTGCTGACCGTGGCCAGCCCCAGGGTGTAGCCATCCGGCTTGGCATTGGCGACGTAGGTGGCGCCGATCAGCCCGGCGGCGCCGGCCCGGTTTTCCACGATCACCCGCGTGCCCAGCAGCGGACCGAGGCGGTCGGCCACCAGGCGCGAGAAGTAGTCGGTGTTGTTGCCCGCGGGAAACGGATCGACCAGCGTGATCGGCTGGCGCGGCCAGCCGGCCTGCGCAAGCGCGGGGAGCGTGACGGCCGCGGCGCTGCCGGCGGCGGTGTGCAGGAAGCGGCGGCGGGTGGTCATGGTTATCTCACTTTCATTCCCGGCTCGGCGCCCGGCCAGGCACTGAGCACGAAGATTCCCGGGTTGGCCTTCTCGTCGCCGTGGCTGGCCGACAGCACCATGCCTTCGCTGACGCCGAACTTCATCTTGCGCGGCGCGAGGTTCGCGACCACCACGACGAACTTGCCGGCGAGTTCCTCCGGCTTGTAGGCCGAGGCGATGCCGGAGAACACGTTGCGCGTGCGGCCTTCGCCCACGTCCAGCGTCAGGCGCAGCAGCTTCTTGGAGCCTTCCACCGCTTCGCAGGCCACGACCTTGGCGATGCGCATGTCGACCTTGGAGAAGTCATCCATCGTGATTTCGGGGGCGACTTGCTCGCCCCCCGGTTCACTCCCTCTCCCGCCCGCGGGAGAGGGCTGGGGTGAGGGCGCTGCCGGTGCGGACACCTCCGTCGGCGCCTCGAACAACGCATCCACCTGCTTCGCATCCACCCGCTGCATCAGATGCTTGTATTCGCCCACCTGGTGCCCTTCGCCCAATGCCTGCGCCGCACTGCTCCAGGTCAGCGGCTCGCAGTTCAGGAACGCCTCCGCCTGCGCCGCCAGCGTCGGCAGCACAGGCTTCAGGCACGCCGTCAGCAGCTTGAATGCTTCCAGGCATTCCGAGCACACCTGCGCGGCTTCGGCGGTCTTGCCTTCCTTCACCAGCTTCCACGGCGCGGCGCCGTCGAAGCGCATGTTCACCGCGTCGGCAAAGGCCATCACCTCGCGCAGCGCCTTGCCGTATTCGCGCGACTCGAACAGTGCGCGCACGCCGTCGATCAGCTTGTTCGGTTCCAGCGCGGCAACGTTGCTGCCCACCAGCTTGCCACCGGGGATGAACTTCACCGCGCGGCTGGCGATGTTCACGTACTTGCCGACGAGGTCGGAGTTCACCCGCGCCATGAAGTCCTCGGGATTGAAGTCCAGATCTTCGTTGCGCGCGTTCAGCTTGGCCGCGAGGTAGTAGCGCAGCCACTCCGGGTTCATGCCCAGCGACAGGTACTTCAGCGGGTCCAGCCCGGTGCCGCGGCTCTTGCTCATCTTCTCGCCGCCCACCGTGAGGTGGCCGTGCACGAACACCGCGTCAGGCGTCTTGCGTCCGCTGAAATACAGCATGGCCGGCCAGAACAGCGTGTGGAAAGTGATGATGTCCTTGCCGATGAAGTGGTACTGCTCCAGCTGCGGGTCGCGCATGTACGACGCGTAGTCGACGCCCTTCTTGTCCAGGTAGTTCTTCAGCGACGCGAGATAGCCGATCGGCGCGTCCAGCCAGACGTAGAAGTACTTGCCCGGCGCATCGGGGATCTCGATGCCGAAGTAGGGCGCGTCGCGGCTGATGTCCCAGTCGTTCAGGCCGCCTTCGCCGCCCTCGTCTTTCTCCAGCCACTCGCGGATCTTGTTCAGCACCTCGGTCTGCAGGTGGCCGGGCGCGCCGGTCCATGTCTGCATGAACTCCACGCAGCGCGGGTCGGACCAGGTGAGGAAGTAGTGCTCCGAGTCGCGCAACTCGGGTTTCACGCCGCTCAGCACCGAGTACGGCTCGATCAGGTCGGTGGGCGCGTACACGGCGCCGCACACTTCGCAGTTGTCGCCGAACTGGTCCTTGGCGCCGCACTTCGGGCACTGGCCTTTCACATAGCGGTCGGCCAGGAACATGCCCTTCACGGGGTCGAAGAACTGCTTGATGGTGCGCGTGGCGATCAGGCCCTGCGCCTTCAGGTCCAGGTAGATCTGCTTGGCCAGTTCGTGGTTTTCCGGGCCGTCGGTGGAGTGCCAGTTGTCGAAGCTGATGTGGAAGCCGTCCAGGTACTGCTGGCGGCCCGCCGCGATGGCGGCCACGAATTCCTGCGGCGTCTGCCCGGCTTTCTCCGCCGCGATGGTGATGGCGGCGCCGTGCACGTCGTCGGCGCACACGAAAGCCACGTCCGAACCCTGCATTCGCTGGTGCCGCACCCAGATGTCGGCCTGGATGTATTCCATGATGTGGCCGATGTGGAACTTGCCGTTGGCGTACGGCAAGGCGGTGGTGACGAAGAGCTTGCGCTGGGTCATGGAGGCGGGGTTTCCGTCGGGGTAAACCCGGGATTTTAGGCTGGTGTGTGGTTGGGGCGTGCGATGGCGTGCGGTGACCTCGCGTCGCGGCATGCGGTGCCCGGCATGGGCTCATACTGCGGCGGTCGGCGCTGCGCGCCGACTTCGCTGTGCTGATCGGGCTGGGACCGGCGCGGAGGAACTCACTACGCGCTCTGCGAGCGCTCCGTTCAGACAGCCTCCGCGAGTCAGTCAACGATAAAAAATCGGGGTCAGATTCCAATTTCGCTGCGTCGCGT
>NZ_JACCWG010000080.1 GCF_013697775.1 Ramlibacter sp.
GGCGAGGCCATGGCCGCGAGCACCGCGAACGCGCTGGTGCTGGCGGAGGCGCAGGGCCTGGCATCGCATGGCCTGACGCGCGTTGCGCAGTATGCGACGCACCTGCGCAACGGCCGCGCCGACGGCACGGCCGTTGCCCGCGTGGCGCGCAGCAAGGGCGCGGCGCTGCTGGTCGACGCGGGCTGCGGCCTCGCGTTCCCCGCCTGCGAGCTGGCGGTGGCGCAGGCCATCGACACCGCGCGCGCGCAGGGCGTCTGCTTCGCGGGCGTGGCCAACAGCCACCACTGCGGCGTGGTGGTGGACCATCTGCGCCCCGCGGCCGAAGCCGGTCTGGTGGGGTTGGGCTTTTCCAATTCGCCCGCGGCAATGGCCACCGCAGGTGGGCGCCATCCGGTGTTCGGCACCAACCCGGTGGCCGCCATCTTTCCGCGCCGCGGCCAGCCGCCGCTGCTGATCGACATGTCGCTCAGCGAAGTGGCGCGCGGCAAGCTCATGGTCGCGGCCAAGCAGGGCAAGGAGATTCCGCTCGGCTGGGCGCTCGATGCGCAAGGCCAGCCGACAACGGATCCGGCCGCCGGCATGGCCGGCTCCATGCTCGCCATGGGCGGGCTCACGAGCCCGAAGGGCGCGCTGCTGGCGATGATGGTGGAACTGCTGGTGGTGGCGCTCACCGGCGGGCAGTTCGGCCACGAAGCGTCTTCTTTCTTCGTCGACGCGGGCAATGTTCCAAGGCTGGGGCAGGCCTTCATCGTCATCGATCCCGGCGCGCTGGGCGGCAGCGATGTGTACTTCGATCGTACCGAAGCGCTGCTGCAGGAACTCTTGATGGACGAAGGTGTGCGGCTGCCGGGAGAGCGCCGGTTACAGCTGGAAAACAAGTCGCGTGCCGAAGGACTGGATATCCCTGATGCGTTAATCGCCCAGTTGACTACATTGCCCTGCTGACTCATCAACAACGGGAGAAATGCAGGAATGAAGCGTCGTGATCTGGTGCTGGCGGGAACCGCCGCAATGGCAGGTTTGCCTGGGATGTCGTTCGCGCAGGAGTTTCCGCGCGCGGGTGCCAACATCAAGTACGTCGTTCCGTTCCCGCCGGGCGGACTCACCGACATGATGGCGCGCATGGTGGGGCAAAAGCTGTCCGAATCGTGGAAGGTGCCGGTGACGGTGGACAACCGCGCGGGCGCCAACGGGCAGCTCGGCGCGGACGCCGTGGCCAAGGCGCCGGCCGACGGCTACACCATGCTGGCCATCACGCTCACGCATGCGGCCAACGTGGCCTTGTTCCCGCAGGCCTCCTACAACCTGATGCGCGACCTGCGGCCGCTGGCGCTGCTGGCCAGCTCGCCCATGCTGATCGTGGTGCCGGCCAACAGCCCGATCAAGGATTTCAAGGACCTGCTCGCGGTGTCGAAATCGCGCCAGCTCAATGCCGGCTCGAGCGGCAACGGCACGCCGCCGCACCTGACCATGGCCTTGTTCAACGACTTGAACAAGACCAAGATGACGCACGTTCCCTACCGCGGCGGCGCGCCGTCGATGGTCGACCTGATCGGCGGGCAGCTGGACATCATCTTCTCCAACTTCCCCGAGTCCATCGCGCACGTGAAGTCGGGCAAGCTGCGCGCGCTGGCGATCTGCAGCCTGGGCCGCAACCCGATGGTGCCGGACGTGCCGACCGCCTTCGAGTCCGGCATGAACGGCCTGTTCGTCGAGAACTGGACGGCCGCGATGCTGCCCGGCAAGACGCCGGACGCGATCGTCGAGAAGTACTCGCGCGAGGTCATCAAGATCATGTTCAGCCGCGACATCGAGGAAAAAGCCAACCAGCAGGGCTTCCGCATCAGCCCCAAGGGCTCCGACGAGTTCGCCCGCTTCCTGAAGTCCGAGGTCGACCGCTGGAGCCGCATCATCAAGACGGCGAAGATCACCGCCACCTGAAGGGCGTGGGGCGCTTCAGGCGTCCCGTGCCGCGCACACCGGGCAGGCCGGGTTGCGCGGCACGCGCAGCTCGGTCCATTCCATCGTGCGCGCATCCAGCATCTGCAGGCGCCCGGCCAGCGAGGTGCCGATGCCCGCCAGCAGCTTCAGCGCTTCCGCCGCCTGCATGGTGCCGATGATGCCCACCAGCGGCGCGAACACGCCCATGGTGGCGCACAGCACCTCCTCGAAATCGTCGGCCGGCGGAAACACACAGGCATAGCAGGGCGCATTCGCGTGGCGTGTGTCGTACACGCCGATCTGCCCGTCGAAGCGGATCGCCGCGCCCGCCACCAGCGGCTTGGCATGCGCCACGCAGGCGCGGTTGACGGCCTGGCGTGTGGCGAAGTTGTCGCTGCAATCGAGCACCACGTCGGCCTCGCGCACCAGCGTGTCCAGCGCCTGGGCGTCTGCACGCAGCACCAGCGCGCGCACCCGCACGTCGGGATTGATGGCGGCGACGGCCTCGCGTGCCGATTCGGCCTTGGGCCGCCCCACGCGTGCCAGGGTGTGCGCGACCTGCCGCTGCAGGTTGGTGAGGTCCACCGCGTCGTGGTCCACCAGCGTGATGCGCCCGACGCCGGCGGTGCCCAGGTACAGCGCCACCGGCGAACCCAGCCCGCCGGCACCGATCACCAGCGCATGCGAAGCGAGCAGCCGCTCCTGGCCCTCGATGCCGATCTCGTCGAGCAGGATGTGGCGCGAGTAGCGAAGCAGTTGGTCGTCGTTCACAGGGGGCAGCATAAAAGAAAAGCCGGCAGGTGCGAACCGGCCGGCCTCTTGGACAGACTGCGCGCAACAACGTGCAGCGCAGTCTCCCTTGCGGTCAGGAACCGGCTTCGCCGGTCCTGACCGCACTGATCAGAGCACTTTGAAATCGCGCAGCGATTTCAAAGTGAATCTCCTTAGTTGTCCTTCTTCTCGTTCTTGTTCTCGACAACCTGGGTCTTGCTGACGAGAACCGGGCGGCCCTTCAGCTGGTTCAGCGCCTGCACCAGCTGGAAGTCCTTGTCGGTGCCGAACTCGGGAATCTTGCGGTCGGTCGGGCCCTTCTTGGCTTCTTGTTCGGCTTTATTGCGAGCCTCTTCACGCGCCTTCTCGCGCGCGGGGTCCTTGGCCTCGCCCTGCCCGGAAGACAGGTGCTTCTCCAGGTCGGCTTCGCGGGTGCGCAGCACGGAGAACACGTTGCCTTCTTCCGACTCGTCCACCATCACATCGGGCACGATGCCCTTGGCCTGGATGGAACGGCCGTTTGGCGTGTAGTAGCGCGCCGTGGTGAGCTTCAGGCCGGTGTCGGGGCCGAGCGGGCGCACCGTCTGCACCGAGCCCTTGCCGAAGGTCTGGCTGCCCAGGACGGTGGCACGGCGGTGGTCCTGCAGGGCGCCGGCCACGATCTCGCTGGCCGAGGCCGACCCTTCGTTGACCAGCACCACCAGCGGCACCGACTTCAGGGAGGCGGGCAGGCGGCGCAGCGGGTCGGCGCCGGCACGGCGCTGGTAGAACTCCGGCGCGGCCTTGTAGGCGAACTTGCTCTCCGGCAACTGGCCGTTGGTGGACACCACGGTCACGTTTTCCGGCAGGAAGGCGGCGGACACCGCGACGGCCGCGTCCAGCAGGCCGCCCGGGTCGTTGCGCAGGTCGAGCACCAGGCCCTTGAGGTTCGGTTCCTGCTTGTAGATCTCGGCCATCTTGGCGGCGAAGTCGTCGACCGTGCGTTCCTGGAACTGCGACAGGCGGATCCAGGCGTAGCCGGGCTCCATGACCTTGCCCTTGACGGACTGGGTCTTGATCTCTTCGCGCGTGATGGTCACCGGGAAGGTCCGGTTCTCGTCCTTGCGGTAGATGGTGAGCATCACCTTGGTGCTGGGCTCGCCGCGCATGCGTTTGACGGCATCCGACAGGCTCAGTCCCTTGACGGCGGTGTCATCGATCTTGGTGATCAGGTCGCCCGGCTTCAGGCCGGCGCGGTAGGCGGGCGAGCCCTCGATGGGAGACACCACCTTGACCAGGCCGTCTTCCTGCGAGATCTCGATGCCGACGCCGACGAAGCGCCCGGAGGTGCCTTCGCGGAATTCCTTGAACGACTTCTTGTCGAAGTACTGCGAGTGCGGGTCGAGGCTGGCCACCATGCCGGCGATGGCATCGGAGATCAGCTTGTGCTCGTCGATCGGCTCGACGTAATCGGTCTTCACCATGCTGAAGACGGCGGCGAGCTGCTGCAGTTCCTCCAGCGGTAGCGGGGCGAGGGAGCCACGCGCAACGGTCTGCAGCGAGACCGTGGTCAGCGCGCCGGCCAGGGCGCCTACGGAAATCCAGCCGGCAATCTTCAGTTTGTGGCTCATGTCAAAGGTCCAAGTCCTCTCGCGACTTTTCAATATACACCCGGGAATACTTTATGAGGCAAGAGCCGGGCCAGGGTTCCGCAGCCGGGCTGGGTGACGTGTAAAAGTCCCGGGGTTTACCTGAACTTTGCTTCAGGCAAACCCCGGGAAAACCCACAAGGAGAGACTTGTTGGAGAGAAGGAGCCGTGCCCAGGCAGGCGGTCAGCCGGCATGCACCGCCGCAGTGGCCAGGGCCAGCAGTGCCGCCATCCACAGCAGGCCGAACCAGAAGGTCTGCGAGAACTGCTTCAGAGCGCGGGCGGCGGCTGTTGTCGGATGGCGCATGGTTCCTGTCTCCATGCACGCAACTGTAGGTACCGGCACGCATGCCGGCCTAGGCATTTGGCGATGGCCGCTTAGGGGAATTTCCTAAGGAGCCGTCCGCCGTCAGCCCCCGGCGGGCCTAGGCTTTGCCCTGGCTGGCGACGGCCGCGGCGGCGCGTGCGGCGGCCTCGGCATCGCCCAGGTAGTAGTGGCGCAGCGGCTTGAGCGCGGCGTCCAGCTCGTACACCAGCGGAATGCCGTTGGGGATGTTCAGGCCCACGATGGCGTCGTCGGAGATGCCGTCCAGGTACTTCACCAGCGCGCGGATGGAGTTGCCGTGCGCGGACACCACCACGCGCCGGCCCGAGCGGATGGCCGGCGCGATGGACTCGTTCCAGAACGGCAGCACCCGCTCCACCGTGTCCTTCAGGCATTCGGTGAGCGGTACCTGCCCGGGCTGCAGCGCGGCGTAGCGGCGGTCGGCGCCTTCCCAGCGCGGATCGGTCCGCTGCAGCGTGGGCGGCGGCGTATCGTAGCTGCGGCGCCAGACCAGCACCTGGTCATCGCCGTACTGCTTGGCAGTTTCGGCCTTGTTCAAGCCTTGCAGCGCGCCGTAGTGGCGCTCGTTCAGGCGCCACGAATGCACCACCGGCAGCCAGGTGCGGTCCATCTCGTCCAGCACGTGCCACAGCGTGCGGGTGGCGCGCTTGAGCATGCTGGTGTAGCAGAGGTCGAAGTCCCAGCCTTCGGCCTTGAGCAGGCGGCCCGATTGCGTGGCCTGTTCGATGCCCGTGGGCGTCAAGTCAACGTCGGTCCAGCCGGTGAAGCGGTTTTCCAGGTTCCAGGTCGATTCGCCGTGGCGGATGAGAACGAGTTTGTGCATCCGGTCATTTTAGAATCGCAGGCTTTGCCCAGGCCCTCACGAGAAAGACCCCGATGAAGTTTTTGATGGACAACTGGCTGCTGATCCTGGTGGCGCTCAGCTCCGGCGCGATGCTGGTGCTTCCGGCCGCCGGGCGCGGCATGCGCGCGGGCAGCCTCTCGCCGGCCGCCGCGGTGAACCTCATCAACCGCGAAAAGGGCGTGGTGGTGGACGTGTGCGACACCGCCGAATACGCGGCGGGCCATGTCGGCGGCGCGCGCCACGTGCCGCTGGACCAGCTCGCGCAGCGGCTGCCCGAGGTGGTGAAGAACAAGGCCCTGCCGGTGATCCTGGTCTGTGGAACCGGCACGCGCGCGCAGCGGGCCGTGAACATCGCGCAGAAACTGGGTTACGCGCAGGTCCATGCGCTCGCCGGCGGGCTCAAGGCGTGGAAAGAAGCTAACCTTCCCGTGGAGAAAAGCTAGGGAAGTTTCCACGCATGCAAACCGTCAAGATGTACACCACGGGCTTTTGCCCCTACTGCGTCCAGGCCAAGCAGATCCTCAAGGCCAGGGGTGTCGAAGCGATCGAGGAGATCCGCATCGACACGGACCCGCAGCAGCGCGCCGAGATGATGAGCATCACCGGCCGGCGCACCGTGCCGCAGATCTTCATCGGCGACGTCCACGTCGGCGGCTGCGACGACCTGATGGCGCTGGACAGCCGGGGCGGCCTGCGGCCGCTGCTCGAGGGCACGCCCGGCTGAGACAGCCGCGCCGCGTCGGCCTGAGATAATCGCAGGCTTTCCAGAAAGTCATCCATGGCCGACAGCACCGACCCCGTATTCCAGATCCAGCGCGTCTACCTCAAGGAAGCGTCGTTGGAGCAGCCCAATTCCCCGGCCATCCTGCTCGAGCAGGAGCAGCCCGCCGTGGACATCCAGCTGGGCGTGGAAGCCCAGCAGCCGGTCGACGGCATCTACGAGGTGTCCATCACCGCCACCGTCACCACCAAGATCAAGGACCGCACCGTGTTCCTGGTCGAGGTCAAGCAGGCCGGCATCTTCGAGATCCGCAACCTGCCGCAGGACCAGATGGAGCCGATCCTGGGCATCGCCTGCCCGCAGATCGTCTACCCGTACCTGCGTGCCAACGTGGCCGACATCGTGACCCGCGCGGGCTTCCCGCCGGTGCACCTGGCCGAGATCAATTTCCAGTCCATGTACGAGCAGCAGCAGGGCCAGGCCCAGGCGGCCAACGAGCCGTCGCGCATCATCACCACGGCCTGACCCGGCAGGGGCGGTCGGTGCGGCCATGAACATCCTGATGCTGGGGGCCGGCGCCTGGGGCACGGCGCTGGCCGTGAGCGCGGCGGATCGCCACGCGGTGCGCCTGTGGGCGCGCGACGCGGGGCAGGCCAGGGCGATGAATGCGGCGCGCGAAAACCGCCGCTACCTGCCGGGCGTCGCGCTGCCGCCGGCGTTGTCGGTGTGCTCCGGCGCGGGCGGAGAATTGCCCGCGCTGGCCGCGATGCACGACCTGCTGGTGATCGCGACGCCGCTGGCAGGCCTGCGCCCCATGCTGGAGTGCCTGGCCGGTTGCGGGCGTCCGGTGGCATGGCTGTGCAAGGGAATGGAGGAGTCCGGCGGCCACGACAGTGGATGGCTCGGCCACGAGATCCAGGCGCAGGCGGCGCCGCGGCTGGACAGCGGCGCGCTGAGCGGGCCGAGCTTCGCGCAGGAGGTCGCGCAGGGGCTGCCGACGGCGCTGGTCGCGGCCAGCCGCTCGACGGCGGTACGTGAATTGCTTGTGGCTGCCTTCCACGGCAGCAGCATGCGTATCTACGCCAACGACGACCTGGCCGGCGTGGAGGTCGGCGGCGCGGTGAAGAACGTGCTGGCCATCGCCACCGGCCTGTGCGACGGGCTCGGCCTGGGCATGAATGCCCGCGCGGCGCTCATCACGCGCGGGCTGGCGGAGATGACGCGGCTGGGCGTGGCGCTGGGCGCGCGGGCGGAAACGTTCACCGGCCTGTCGGGCCTGGGCGACCTGGTGCTGACGGCCACCGGCGACCTGAGCCGCAACCGGCGCGTGGGGCTGCTGCTGGCCGAGGGCCGCAGCCTGGCGGACGCGGTCGAATCGCTCGGCCACGTGGCCGAGGGTGTGCATTGCGCGCGGGCCATCGTGCAGCGCGCGGGCCGCCTGGGAGTGGACATGCCCATCGCGCGCAGCGTGGTGGAACTGCTGGACGGCCGCGGCCGTCCGCGCGAGATCGTTGCCGCGCTGATGCGGCGCGAAGCAAAAGAGGAAGTGTGAACAGTGAACATCGTTGAACCCTTCGTGCGCCAAGCCCTGGCCGACCCCGGCCGCCCCGCTTTGGTCATCGGCGACGCGACCGTCCTGTACGGCCAGCTGCTGGTGTACGTGCGCAGGCTGGCCGCGCGGCTGCAGGCGCTGGGCGTGCAGCCCGGCGACCGCGTGGCGGTGTCCACCGGCGCGAGCGGCGGCAACGTGGCGCTGGCGCTGGCGCTGGCCCATATCGGCGCGGTGTCGGTCGCGCTGGAGGGCGGCGTTCAGCAGTACGCCGCCCTGGTTGAGCGGCTTGGGGTGAACTACATCGTCCACTCGGAGGCGCAGGACAAGGTGATCGCCGCCCCTTCGCTCAAAGGGCAGTTCCGCTTCGACTGGCTGCTGGAGACCGCGCCCGAGAAGCCGCAGGTGCAGATCTCCGAGGTCGCGCCCGACGCGGTCTGGCGCATCGTGCTGTCCTCCGGAACCACCGGCCTGCCCAAGGGCGTCGCTCTGGGGCACCGCTCGACCCTGCTGAACACGCACCTGACGCGTGGCCTGTTCCCGGTCGATCCCTCGGACCGCCTGCTGCTCGGGATGCACGCCAACCTGGGCTTTTCCACCCATTACTGGATGCGCTGCCTGCATGTCGGCGCCTGCGTCACGCTGATGATGCAGGAGCAGCCGCAAGAAGCCCTGCAGCTGCTGTACAACACGCCGATCACCCTGATGGCGACGACGCCGGCGCTGGCGATGGGCATTGCGGTGGAATGCCAGAAGCCGGACTCGCCTTACAGCCAGCCGCCAGCGGGACTCAAGCGCCTGAACGTAGGCGGCGGCAAACTGTCGCCGCAGCTGCGCGATACGCTGCGCCAGCGCGTCTGCGCGAACATGTACGTGAATTACGGCGCCACCGAGACCTCCGGTGCGGCCATCGCCGACCCCCAGACGCAGGACCGGCATCCGGAGAGCGCCGGCAGGCTGGTGCCCTGGGCCGAGATCCAAGCGGTGGACGAGCAGGGGCAGCCGCTGCCGCCGGGGCGGGAAGGCAGGCTGCGCTTTCGCTCGCCGACCATGGCGACCGGCTACGTGGGCGTCGACGCTGAACAGGCCGCGGCGTTCCGAGACGGCTGGTTCTATTCCAACGACATGGGTGCGGTGACGGCGCATGGCTACCTGGTGCTGGCCGGCCGCACCAACGACGTCATCAACATCATGGGCAACAAGATCGATCCGGAGCGGCTAGAGAAGATCCTCATGCAGGACGCCGCCATCCTCGACTGCGTGCTGGTGGATATTCCGGCCGAGCTGGGCCAGACCATGCTCGCCGCCGTGGTCGTGGCCCCCAACGGCTTCGACCAAGACGCGCTGCTGGCGCGCTGCGCGGCCGTCAACCCGAGCTTCCAGCCGCGCTTCGTCGTCAAGGCCGATGTGATCCCGCGCAACAGCTCCGGCAAGGTGATGCGCGCCGCGGTGCGGCAAAAGCTGATCGAGGCTGCGGCCGCACAGGGCGGGCAGCAACAGCCGCCGACCCTGCATTGAGCGCCGCCCGATGATCCGCGCAGTCCTTCGCAGAGCCGGCCTCGCCGTCCTGCTGGCCGCCGCGCTGGCGGGCCCGGCCGGCGCCCAGTCCGACGCGGTGCGCATCGTGGTGCCGGCGCCCGCGGGCGGCAGCCTCGACGCCACCGCGCGCATCCTGGCGCAGCGCATGACGGCGCTGACCGGCGAGCCGCACGTGGTGGAGAACAAGCCCGGCGCCAACACCCAGATCGGCAACGAGTACGTGGCGCGCGCCGCGCCCGACGGCCGCACGCTGCTGTACGCGGGGCTCAGCCTGGCGATCAACCCGCTGCTGCAAAAAGGCGCGGCGCGCAATCTGCTGGACCTGCGGCCGGTGATCGCCATCAGCCGCGAACCGTATTCGCTGGTCGTGTCGTCCGCGCTCAAGCTGCCGTCGGTGCGCGAGCTCGGGCGCGTGGCCGCGGCGCGGCAGGGCGGGCTGAACTGCGCCGCGCCGCCGGGCGTGATGCTGCTGGGCTGCGAGCAGCTGCGCCACAAGTACCCGAACGTCAACGTGATTCCCTATCCCGGCGTGGCGCCCGCGCTGGGCGCGCTGGCCGGCGGGCACGTGGACGTGGTCTTCGTCCCGATGGAGAGCGCGGCCCGCGTGGTGCAGGGCCGGCTGGCGGACATCGTCGCCACGTCGGACACGCACACGCTGCCCGGCGTGCCGACCATCACCGCGGTCTGGCCGGATTTCGCGATGGAAAGCATCCAGGGCGTGTCGGTGCCGGTGGGCACGCCCGATGCGCGGGTTCGCCAGCTGAACGAACAGCTTGCGCGGATCCTCGGTGAGCCGGAGACGCAGGAGCGCCTGCGGTTGGTCGGCCACGATCCCTTGAAAGCCGGCACCCCGGAAGACTACGGCCGGCTGCTGGCCGATCTGTCCAGGCGCTATGGTGCCGTGATCGACAAGCTGGGCCTGGCGGCACGCTGAGCCTGCGGCTCAGGCCGCGTCGATCTGCTCCATCGCCTGCTGCACGGCCGCGGCCCCGTCGGGCCGTACCAGGCGCGCGACTTCCTTGCCGTCCTCGAGAAAGACCAGGGTCGGCCACAGCTTGACGCCGAACGAGCGTCCGAGCGGCCGGCCGGGACCATCTTCGACCTTCAGGTGCCGCACTTGCGGATGCTCCGCCAGGCCGGCGGCGATCAGCGGCTGGGCGGCGCGGCACCAGCCGCACCATGGCGTGCCGAATTCGAGCAATGCGGGCTGCCGCAGCGCGTCGACTTCCGCGCGTGTCGGCTCCACCTCTGCGTAGGGGGTGTTCATGCTTCCTATTGTCGCCACGCGGCGAGGCCTGGGCGCGTAGGCGCGCGCCACGCCGGTCCGTCCGGGCCAGTCGGCTCGGCCTGGCGATAATCCCCCCGATGAGATGGACATGGCAGGGTTTCCTTTGCCGCTGCTGGCTGGGATGCCTGGCCGCGCTGGCATTCTTCGGTTCGGAGAGCGCGTGGGCACAGGAGGCCCGCATGGTCCGCCTGGTGGTGCCGGCGCCGCCGGGCGGCAATCTGGACACCACGGCCCGCCTGCTGGCGCAGCGCCTGTCTGCCGTATCCGGCGAGCCCTATGTGGTGGACAACCGGCCCGGCGCCAACACGCAGATCGGCGCCGAAACCGTGGTTCGTTCGCCGGCGGACGGCTACACGCTGCTGTACTCGGGCACCAGCCTGGCCTTCCTGCCGTTGCTACAGAAAGTGGGTTTCTCGCCGCTGGCCGACCTGGCGCCGGTGGCGCAGGTCACGCGGGAGCACTACGTGCTGGCGGTCCATGCGAACAGCCCGGCGGGCAACCTGGCGCAGTTGGCGGAGCTGGCCCGCAGCAAGGACGGCGGCCTGAACTGCGCGGCCTATCCGGGCGTCACCGCCATGGCCTGCGAACAACTGCGCGTGCGGCTGGACGGAAAGGCCACCACCATCCCGTTCCAGGGCGTGGCGCCGACCGTGAACGCCGTGCTGGGCGGGCATGCAGACCTGCTGTTCGTCAACAGCGCCTCGGCCGCCAAGCTCGTCGCCTCCGGGCGCCTGCGGGTGCTCGCGCAGACCTCCGGCGCCGGCCTGTCCGGCGTGCCTGTGCTGACCGACCGCTGGCCCGGTTTCCTGCTGGAAGGGCACTCTGGCGTGCTGGCGCCTGCGGGCACGCCGACAGCGCGCATCCGACAGCTCAATCGCGACATCAACCGCGTGCTGCAGGAGCCGGACGTGCTGGCCGTGCTGGGCGAGGGCGGGCAGTATCCGGTGGGCGGCAGCCCCCAGCAGTACGGCGAGGTGTTCGCGCGCACCTACGCGCAGTACGGCGCCATCATCCAGAAACTAAACCTGAACCTGCGCGCGAAGTGAACGCGATGGCGCCGGTTGCCGCGGCCCTCAGTCGTTCAGCTGGCTCAGGATGATTTCGTAGAAGCTGCCCTGCTGGGCGCTCTCGGGGCGGGCCACCGGCACCAGCAGCCACAGCTGCTGGCCCAGCACCGGGTGTTCCAGCTGGTAGCTGGCCTGCACCAGCGGCTTGTCGTCGGGCCCGCGCAGCAGCAGCGACAGCGGCGTGGCGAAACGCGGCGGCAGCCCGCCGCGCCGGCGTTCCTCCGCGTCGATCAGTTCAAGCGGCACGGGGCCGCCCTGGGTCAGCGCGGTGAAGGAACTGCCCACCTGCGGGGCAAGCTGTTGGATCGTCAATGCCATCAAGGCTCCTCCTCGGAGGCCGCATACTAGCGGCAAATCGAGGGGGACCGAACGCATGAATCCGTTGGCGCCGCCGCTGCGTTGGCGTGAGCCGCAACCGGCGGACGCCGCATTCCTGGACGAACTGTTTTTGGCGAGCCGCGACGACCTGCGGCAGATTGCCGCAGACCCGGCTTTCCTGGAGCAGCTGATCCGCATGCAGCAGAGCGTGCAGGACGCCGGCCTGCGGCAAGCCTATCCCGCGGCGCAACGGCTGCTGGTCGAGCGCAGCGGCGAAGCTGTGGGCCAGGCGATCATCGACGTGGGCGCGCACGAACTGCGGTTGCTGGACATCGCCGTCGTCCCGCGTGCCCGCCGTACCGGCGCGGCGCGCGCGGTGGTGGCGCACCTGCAGCAGGAAGCCGCGGCGCGCGGGCTGCCGATGGGCCTGACCGTCAACAAGGCCAACACGGCCGCGCGCTCTCTCTACCTGGCGCTGGGATTCACCGTGGCCTCCGAAGACATGCTGCTGGAGCACATGGCCTGGCGCGCCGGCGGCACGGCATGACGGGCTACCTGAAGCTGCCACTGGCCTTCGACGTGCCGCGCATGCGGCAGGAGCTGGATGCCATCGGCACGGAAGCCTGGATCGGCCACTTCAACACCGGCGACTACGAGGGCGGCTGGCGCTGCGTTCCGCTGCGCTCGGTGGACGGCCGCGCCGACAATATCCTGCCGATCGAGGGCGCGCGCTATGCCGACACCGCATGGCTGGAGCGCTGCCCCTACCTGCGCGAGGTGATCGACAGCTTCCAGTGCGAGAAGACCTCGGTGCGCCTGATGTCGCTGGAGCCGGGGGCGCTGATCCGCGAGCACCGCGATCCGGGCACGGCGCTGGAGCAGGGCGTCACCCGCGTGCACGTGCCGATCGCGACCACGCCGGACACCATCTTCCGCATCGAGGGCGAGGTGGTGCATTTCGCCGCCGGCCATGCGTGGTATCTCAACGCCAGCTGCCTGCACGGCGTGGAGAACCGCAGTGCCGCGGCGCGTGTGCACCTGATGCTGGACTGCGTCACCAATCCCTGGCTGGAAGCGATGTTCGTTGCCGCCGGAGGGGAGAAGCGCGAGCCCTTGTCGGCCGACGAACTGGCGCTGCTGCGCGGGCGGCTGGTGCCCTACGAGGGAGACCTGCGCGGCTGGTTTCCGGTCACCTTCGGCCCGGGCGCGGGCAGCGCGCCGGCCATTGGCTGGCGCTTCCTGGGCGAGCGGCCGCTGACCGCGGCGTTCTTCCACGACAGCCTGGCCGGCCAGCCGTCGGGGGAGCGGAGGGTCTGCCACACGCCGCAGGCCGCGCTGGACGCATTCGGCGACAGCGTGGCGCCCAGCGCCTTTGTCTTCCACGTGTCGCGCTGCGGCTCGACCCTGCTGACGCAGTGCGTGGCGACGCTGCCGCAGTGCGTGGTGCTGTCGGAGCCGCCGGTGCTGGACGCCTTCCTGCGGTTCCATCATCGGTATCCGCAGCGCAGCGGCGGCACCGACACCTTGCGCAAGCTGGTCGCCGCTCTGGCGCAAAGGCGCAGCGGGCGCGAGCGGCACTGCGTCGTCAAGATGGACAGCTGGCACGCGCCGTGGGTCGGCTTCCTGCGCGAGGCGTTCCCTGACACGCCGTTCGTGTTCCTGTACCGAGATCCGCGCGAGGTGCTGGCTTCGCACATGCGGCAGCGCGGGCGGCAGATGGTGCCGGGGCTGCTTGATACCTCGTTGCTGCGGCCACAGGTGGCGGACCTGCCGCCGGGCGACCTGGACACCTATGCGACGCGGGTGCTGGATGCGGTGTACGGGGCGGGACTGGACGCCGCCGATGCAGGCCTGGGACTGGAGCTGGTGAATTACACGCAGCTGCCGCAGGCGCTGTTCGACGCGCTGATGCCGCGGTGGGGCATCGATGGCAGCGACGAGGAGCTGGCGGCCGCGCGGGCGCGCGCGCAGTTCGATGCGAAGCATCCGACACGCCGCTTCGAAAGCGACGCGGCGCCCACCGAAAAGGGGGGCGCCGCGTCGTCGAACGAGGAGTGGGCCGCGCTGCGCAGCTATCGCGAGCTCGAAGCGCGGCGCCTTGCGCGCGCTTAGTTGCGCGAGGGGAAGATGCCTTCGAGGGCGATCACGTAGTTGATGCCGGTGTACGGCTGCATGATCGACACCGTGGCTTGCGTGGTGACGGGAGCGACCACGGCCGCACCGCTGCCGGTGTTGCCGATGGTGGTGGTGAGGCCGCCGAGGTTCACCGGGGCGGTGGGTGCGGTGCCGGTCGGAAGATACATCTGCGCGCCCGGGGCGCCGGTGGGCGTGCTGGACAGCATCGAGCCCTCTGCCGCGGTATTGAGCGAGCCCGTGACATTGGTGCTCGCCTGCAGCGCCGAGGTCGCCGTGTGCGTGTGCGCCGGCAGATTGTTCTGCGACAGCGTGAACGAGGTCTGGCCGTTGCCCAGCACCGTCACGTTGTTGGTGCCCGCCATCTCGCCCGGCTGCACCGGCTGCAGGCCAGGGCCTTGTTGGCCGGCTTGCGAGCCCACGATCACGCGGCCGCGCAGGTCGGGCAGGCCGAAGGTGGTCTGGCCGTTGCCGCCGTAGGTAGTGCCCAGCAAAGCGAACAGGGCGGAGTTCTGCGCGATGGACATCAGCTGCCCGTTGCAGAACGCCCAGCCGCGCGGTGCGTAGTTGAATCCGACAGGCAGGATCGTGCCGATAAAGACTTCCATGGGTGCCCCCCTCTGATGAGGTGTTGATTGAGCCCGCGATGCTATGCCGCACTCCAATGCTCGTCAATCGCGATCTACTGCATCAATTTCTGTAAATTACGTCGCAAGAAAATATGAAACATCTTGTGTCAATTCGATGAGATTGCGCTGATTTCCCAGGTGAGGCCGTGTTGATGCACAAGGCGTTGCCGCTGCCCTACGCACGGCTGGTTACTCTCTCGACCGCGCTGTATGCTCTCGGCTCTTAAAGGGGGGCGCACGCGGATGCCTGGATACCATTTCATCTCAGGGCTGCCGAGAGCGGGAAGCACATTGCTCGCGGCAATCCTGCGGCAGAACCCGCGCTTTCGCGCCGGCATGACCAGCCCGGTCGGCGCCTTGACGCACGGTGTCCTCACCCAGGTCAGCGCCGGAAGCGAATTCGGAGCCATGGTGGACAAGCCGATGCGTCAGCGCCTGCTCAAGGGCATCTTCGATTCCTACTACGGTGACGTGCCGTCCGACGGCGTGGTGTTCGACACCAACCGCGTCTGGAGCGCCCGCATCGGCACGCTGCTGGACCTCTACCCCGGCGCCAAGGTCATCGCCTGCGTGCGCAACGTGGCCTGGGTGATGGACAGCATCGAACGCTTGTACCGCGCCGATCCCTATGAGCACACGCGCCTGTTCGGCGGCAACATGGCGCGCAGCACCGTCTACAGCCGGCTGGAAGGCCTGGCGCAGCACGACCAGCTGGTGGGTTTCGCCTGGTCGGGATTGCGCGAGGCGTTCTACGGCGAACACGCCTCCTCCATGCTGGTGCTGGATTACGAGCTGCTGGCGCAGGCGCCGCACAAGGTCATCCCGCTGGTCTACGACTTCATCGGCGAGCCGCGTTTCGAGCACGATTTCGACAACGTGGAATACGACGCCCCCGATTTCGACGTGCCGCTGGGCACGCCCGGCCTGCACAAGGTGCGGCCCAAGGTGGAGTTGCAGGCGCGCAAGCCCGTGATTCCGCCCGACCTGTTCGAGAAATACGCGCAGCTTTCGTTCTGGAATGACCCCGCGGGGAGCGCCGCTTACGTGGTGACCGCACAGCCTGTGAAGAAGCAATCCCAATGACCACCATCAGCTCCTCCTCGTCCTTCGTCATCTCCGGCGGTCCGGCCAACCTTCAGGATCCCGACGCGCAGCAGCAGGATGCCGCGCTGGATGTCTCCCTTGTCCCGATGTCCGCGCTGCTTGGCCCGGAACTGGTCTTCATCGAGAGCAACGTCGCCGATGCCGCGCTGCTGATGCAGAGCATGCAGGCCGCAGGCAAGGAGGTCTACCTGCTCGACACCGCCCAGGACGGCCTGAGGTTGATTTCCTCCGTGCTGGAGGGCCGCGAAGGCATCTCCGCATTGCATCTGGTGACGCACGGTGGCGAGGGCTGGATCGACCTGGGTGCGACCCGGTTGGACACCGATGCGGTGGCGGCGCGGCAGGCGGACCTGCAGGCCATCGGCAGCCACTTGTCCGCGGATGCGGACATCCTTCTGTACGGCTGCGATGTAGGCGCGGGCGCGGGGCCGTCCTTCGTGCAGGCCGTGGCTGCTGCAACCGGCGCCGATGTGGCGGCATCCAGCGACACCACGGGCGCGGCCAGCCTGGGCGGCGACTGGGAACTCGAAATCCGCAGTGGCGATGTGGAGGTGCAGCCCGCGGTGGACGCGTCGCTGGCAGAACTCTACGGGCATGTCCTCGCGCTCAGCGGCGTCACGGCCGCGTTCGGCACTGGCGCGGGCAACAACTTCACGAGCGTCGGCGGCTACAGCACCGCTGCCCAGGACGTCACGTACAAGGTCAGCGGCGACGCCGCCTACGCGTTGAAGGTCGACGGCGCGCTCGATGGGGCTTACGCATACGCCAACCGCGTTTACGTGGCCGACAACGGCACGGAAAACCTTGTCACCTTCTCCTTTGCGGGCGGCAAGATTTTCACGCCCAGTTCGATGCTGGTCGTCAATACCGCCGCGTACATACCGGCGCAGACGCTGGTATTCAAGGGCTATGACAGCGGCGGCGGACTGGTCGCGACACAGAATCTGAGCGTGGGGGCTGGGGTAACGCCGACCACCATTAACTTCTCGGGCTTCACCAACATCGCCACGCTGAAGTTGACGGCGAGCACCAACGGCAACCTGATCAAGTGGCTGTACTTGGACGACCTGGTCTTCACGACCGTCCAGTCTCCCGACACCACCCCGCCCACCATCTCCGGCATCACCTCCAGCACCACCGACGGCACCTACAAGGTCGGCGACGTGATCGCCGTCAAGGTGAACTTCAGTGAAGCGGTCAACGTCACCGGCACGCCGCAGATCACGCTGGAGACCGGCGCCACCGACCGGGTGGTCGGCTACAGCAGCGGCAGCGGCACCAGCACGCTGACCTTCAACTACACGGTGCAGGCGGGTGACACCACCGCCGACCTGGACTACATCAGCACCACCGCCTTGGCGCTCAACGGCGGCACCATCAAGGACCTGGCCGGCAACGCCGGCGTGCTGACGCTGCCCGCGCCCGCCGCGGCGAATTCGCTAGGCGCGAACAAGGCCCTCGTCATTGACGGCATCGTGCCGACGGTCACGGGCGTGAGCTCCAGCACCAGCAACGGCGCGTACAAGGCCGGCGACGTGATCTCCGTGCAGGTGAACTTCAGCGAGGCGGTGACCGTCACAGGCACGCCGCAGCTGACGCTGGAAACCGGCACCACCGACCGGGTGGTGAACTACGCCAGCGGCACGGGCACCAATTCGCTGACCTTCACCTACACGGTGCAGGCAGGCGACACCACGGCCGACCTGGACTACATCAGCACCGCGGCGCTGGCGCTGAACGCCGGCACGATCAAGGACGCGGCAGGCAACAACGCCACGCTGACGCTGGCCAGCCCCGGCGCGGCGAACTCGCTGGGCGCCAACAAGAACATCGTCGTCGACACCGCGGTTCCTACAGTGTCGGGCGTGACGTCGAGCACCACCAACGGCGCCTACAAGGTAGGCGACGTGATTTCGGTGCAGGTGAACTTCAGCGAAGCGGTGGCCGTCACTGGCACGCCGCAGCTGACACTTGAAACCGGCACGACCGACCGGGTGGTGAACTACGCCAGCGGCACCGGCACCAATTCGCTGACCTTCACCTACACGGTGCAGGCGGGCGACACCACGGCCGACCTCGACTACATCAGCACCGCGGCGCTGGCGCTCAACGGCGGCACCATCGCGGACGTGGCCGGCAACAACGCCACGCTGACGCTGGCCGCGCCCGGCGCGGCGAACTCGCTGGGCGCCAACAAAGCCATCGTCATCGACACCGCGGTGCCGACGGTGTCGGGCGTCACGTCCAGCACGGCCAACGGCGCCTACAAGGTGGGCGACGTGATCTCGGTCCAGGTCAACTTCAGCGAGGCGGTGAACGTGACCGGCACGCCGCAGCTGACGCTGGAGACCG
>NZ_JACCWG010000081.1 GCF_013697775.1 Ramlibacter sp.
ACACCAGCGCCGACCTGGATTACCTCAGCACCACGGCGCTGGCGCTCAATGGCGGCACGATCCGCGACACGGCCGGCAACGACGCGACGCTGACGCTGGCGACGCCCGGCGCGGCGAACTCGCTGGGCGCCAACAAGGACATCGTCATCGACACCACGTTGCCGACGGTATCGGGCGTGACCTCGTCGACTGCCAATGGCGCGTACAAGGTCGGCGACGTGATCGCCGTCCAGGTGAACTTCAGCGAGGCGGTGACGGTCACCGGCACGCCGCAGCTGACGCTGGAGACAGGCACCACCGACCGTGCTCTGAATTACGCGAGCGGCACCGGCACCAGCACGCTGACCTTCAACTACACGGTGCAGGCCGGCGACACGACCGCCGATCTGGATTACCTGAGCACCGGTGCCCTGGCGCTGAACGGCGGCACCATCAAGGATGCGGCCGGCAACAACGCCACGCTGACGCTCGCCGCTCCCGGCGCGGCGAACTCGCTGGGTGCGAACAAGGACCTGGTGGTCGACGGTGTGGTGCCGACGGTGTCCGGCGTGACCTCCAGCACCGCCGACGGCAGCTACACGTTCGGCGACGTGATCGCCATCCAGGTGAACTTCAGCGAGAACGTGACCGTGACCGGCACGCCGCAGCTGACGCTGGAGACCGGCTCGACCGACCGGGTGGTGAACTACGCGAGCGGCAGCGGCAGCAGCACGCTGGTGTTCAACTACACCGTGCAACTCGGCGACACGGCGGCCGACCTGGACTACATCAGCACCGGCGCCTTGTCGCTGAACGGCGGCACCGTCAAGGACGCGGCCGGCAACAACGCCACGCTCACGCTGGCCAGCCCCGGCGCGGCGAACTCGCTGGGCAACAACAAGGCCCTCGTCATCGACGGCGTGGTGCCGACGGTGTCGGGCGTGACCTCCAGCACGGCCGATGGTGCCTACAAGGTGGGCGACGTGATCGCCATCCAGGTGAACTTCAGCGAGAACGTGACAGTGACCGGCACGCCGCAGCTGACGCTGGAGACCGGCACCACCGACCGCAGGCTGAACTACGCGAGCGGCACGGGCTCCAGCACGCTGGTCTTCAACTACACGGTGCAGGCCGGCGACACGAGCGCCGATCTCGACTACATCAGCACCTCGGCGCTGGCCCTGAACGGCGGCACGATCAAGGACGCCTCCGGCAACAACGCGGTGCTGACGCTGGCAACGCCCGGCGCCGCGAACTCGCTGGGCGCCAACAAGGCCATCGTCATCGACGCCGTCGTGCCGACGGTGTCGGGCGTGACCTCCAGCACGGCCAACGGCGCCTACAAGGTGGGCGACGTCATCTCCATCCAGGTGAACTTCAGCGAAGCGGTCGCCGTCACCGGCACGCCGCAGCTGACGCTGGAGACCGGCGCCACCGACCGCACGCTGAACTACGCGAGCGGCACCGGCACCAATGCGCTGACCTTCACCTACACCGTGCAGGCCGGCGACACCAGCGCCGACCTGGACTACATCAGTGCTTCGGCGCTGGCGCTCAACGGCGGCACGATCCAGGACGCCGCCGGCAACAACGCCACGCTGACACTGGCCTCGCCCGGCGCCGCGAACTCGCTGGGCGCCAACAAGGCCATCGTCATCGACACGGCGGTGCCGACGGTGTCGGGCGTGACCTCCAGCACGGCCGACGGCGCCTACAAGGCCGGCGACGTGATCTCCGTCCAGGTCAACTTCAGCGAAGCCGTCAACGTCACGGGCACGCCGCAGCTGACGCTGGAGACGGGCACCACGGACCGCACGCTGAACTACGCGAGCGGCACCGGCACCAGCACGCTGGCGTTCACCTACACGGTGCAGGCGGGCGACACCACCGCCGACCTCGACTACATCAGCACCGGGGCGCTGGCGCTGAACGGCGGCACCATCAAGGACGCGGCCGGCAACAACGCCACCCTGACGCTGGCCGCCCCCGGCGCGGCGAACTCGCTGGGCGCCAACAAGGCCATCGTCATCGACACGGCGGTGCCGACGGTGTCGGGCGTGACCTCGACGACCACCAACGGCGCCTACAACGCCGGCGACGTAATCTCCATCGCGGTGAGCTTCAGCGAAGCCGTGAGCGTGACCGGCACGCCGCAGCTGACGCTGGAGACCGGCACCACCGACCGCGTGGTGAACTACGCCAGCGGCACCGGCAGCAGCACGCTGGTCTTCAGCTACACGGTGCAGGCCGGCGACACCAGTGCCGACCTTGACTACCTCAGCACCACGGCGCTGGCGCTCAACGGCGGCACGATCAAGGACGTCGCCGGCAACAATGCCACCCTGACGCTCGCGACGCCCGGCACGGCGAATTCGCTGGGCGCCAACAAGGCGATCCGCGTCGACACCACCGCGCCGGTGGTCACCGACGTCACGTCGCCCAAGGCCGACGGCACCTATACGGAAGGCGAGATCATCAACATCCGTGTCTCCGTCAATGAGGTGCTCAGCATTTCGGGCACGCCGCAGCTGCAGCTGGAGACCGGGGCGACCGACCGCATCGCGAGCCTGTCGTCCTATACCACCTTCGACAACGGCAACGGCACCGGCAGCACCTCGCTGTACTTCGCCTACACCGTGCAGGCCGGCGATGCAACGGCGGACCTGGACTACCTCAGCACCTCCGCCCTCACGCTCAATGGCGGTTCGCTGCGGGACTCCGCCGGCAACGACCTGGTGCTGACGCTGCCAGCCCCGGGCGCGGCCGGCTCGCTGGGCGCCAACAAGAACATCGTGATCGACGCGGTCCAGCCGGCCGTGACCGGCGTGACGTCCAGCACGGCCAACGGCACCTACAAGATCGGCGACGTCATCTCGATCCAGGTGAACTTCAGCGAGGCGGTCACCGTCACCGGCACGCCGCAGCTCCTGCTGGAGACGGGCACGGTCGACCGGACCATCGACTACGTGAGTGGCTCCGGCACCGGCACGCTGAACTTCAGCTACACGGTGCAGGCGGGCGACACCAGTGCCGACCTGAACTACCTCAGCACGGCGGCGCTCACGCTCAACGGCGGCACCATCCAGGACGGCATCGCCAACGACGCGGTGCTTACGCTGCCCGGCCTGGCCGCAGCCGGCGCGCTGGGCACCAACAAGAACATCGTCATCGACGGCGTCGTTCCCACGGTGACCGCCGTGACCTCGTCCACCGCCGACGGCGGCTACAAGGCGGGCGACGTGATCTCCATCCAGGTGGGCTTCAGCGAGGCGGTGACGGTCACCGGCACGCCGCAGCTGACGCTGGAGACCGGCACCACCGACCGCGCGGTCAACTATGCGAGCGGCAGCGGCAGCAACACGCTCACCTTCACCTACACGGTGCAGGCCGGCGACACCACGGCCGACCTCGACTACATCGGCACCGGCGCGCTGGCGCTCAACGGCGGCACCATCGCGGACGTGGCCGGCAACAACGCCACGCTGACGCTGGCCGCGCCCGGCGCGGCGAACTCGCTGGGCGCCAACAAGGCCATCGTCATCGACACCGCGGTCCCCACGGTGTCGGGCGTCACGTCCAGCACGGCCAACGGCGCCTACAAGGTGGGCGACGTGATCTCGGTCCAGGTCAACTTCAGCGAGGCGGTGAACGTGACCGGCACGCCGCAGCTGACGCTGGAGACCG
>NZ_JACCWG010000155.1 GCF_013697775.1 Ramlibacter sp.
CTCGCACCCAGCTGGTCCAGGAATTCCAGCTGCAGGCGCAGCGGCATGGCGTTCAGGCCCGCGCCCTGGATCTCCAGGTCGCGCGCCACGATGCGCAGCAGCGCCGCGCCAGCGTCCTGCGCGGTCCATTCGGGCAGGTAGCCGGCGCGCCGCTCCTGCAGGTCGGCGGCGATGCGACCAGCGTCGCGCGGCGCGATGGCGGGCGGGCGGTACGAGGGACCGGTCATGGCAGGCGGCCCTCCTGCAGGTAGAACGGATACACCAGGTTGTAGAAGGTGTTGGTGGTGCGCACGCGGTAGCGCACGTCGATGTCGAGCCGCGCGGCCGGCACGTCGGCGCGCACCGCCACGCCGATGCTGTCGATGCGCGGCTCCCACAGCACCAGCGACTGCTCCACGCGGTGGCGGATCAGCGCCGTGGTGTGCTGGTTCATCGGCTCGAACAGCATGGCGCGCAGGCCGGCGCCGAAGTCCGGGCGCATGACGCGCTCGCCCGGCTCGGTGTCCAGGACGATGCGGATCGCCTGGCGGATGTCGTCCTCGTACTCGGCCAGCGCCAGCACGCCGGAGGCGTCCACCCGCAGCGGGAAGGCGAAGCCGCGGCCCAGGAACGCCTTGGCATCGGCGCGATCGGCCGCGCCGGGCTGGGAGGAGGGGGTTTGCATGTCCATGCGCGTTCCTCAGCCGCCGACCAGCACCGTGGGCGAGCCGACCAGGATGGTCGCGCCGCAGCCGCACAGGTCGCCCTGGCGTGCGCCGGGGCGACCGCCGATCAGCACCGAGGCGCTGCCCTGCACGATCGGGTTGGGCGGGTGCGGGCCGGCCACCGGCGGCATCGCGCAGGCGTGCAGGTCGCCCACGCAGACGGCAGCCAGGCCGTTGATGAGGACGTTGGGCACGCCGGGGCCGGAGATGACGCCCGGGTGGCTGGTGGGCGCGTTCAGGAAGGCGGCTGCGGGCATGGCGGGCCTCAGTTGATCTTCACCACCGAGCCCTGCACGACGCAGGCCCCGCTGGACTTGAAGGTGGCCACGCCCTGGCTCTGCACCGTGAGCGAGGCCTTGGCGTTGATCTCGATCACCGGCGCGTCCAGCGTGAGCTTGGTGGCAGCGCTGATGGTCACGTCGCCCGCCTTGCCGACCGTGACCTTGGCCGTCGGCGTGCTGAGTTCGGCCTTGTCGGCCGACAGGGTGACGGTGGACAGCAGGTTGCTTTGCAGCGTGACCTTCTGCAGCAGGTCGTCGAAGGTGAGCTCGTGCCCGAGCGGCGAGCGCACCAGCCGCTTGGTGATGGCGTCGCTCGGGCTCAGCGCGGGCGGGCGGTCCAGCGTGTTCCATAGCGAGCCGATCACGTAGGGCTCGCGCACGTCGCCGTGGTTGAACGCCACCAGCACCTCGTCGCCCACCATCGGCACGAAGAAGGTGCCGCGCCCCATGCCGGCCATCAGTGTGGCCAGCCGCGCCCACGGCATGAAGCCGGGCAGCCAGGGCAGCATCAGCTGCACGCGGGCCTGGCCGGTGCTGTCGAAGTTGTTGATCACCGTGGCCGAGGCCACGCCGAACACCTTCTTGTCCGGCGCCGAGGGCTGCAGGTCCTGCAGCATGCTGAACATCACGTCGTCAGACATCGGGAGTCCTTTTCAAAACGACACGCGCAGCGGAACCGCGCCCTGGTCTGCCAGCGGGATCGAGCCGAACCAGATGTCCTTGCGCAGGCCGAAGGCGGTGCGAAAGCCGCCGCCGTCGATGGTGTGGGTGACCGAGGTCACGCGGTACAGGCCGCCGAACTCCTCGCCCACGCCCTCGATGCGCAGCACCTCGCCCGCGCGCATGCCGGGCTCGCCCAGCACCGTGCCGGTGGCGGTGAGGCGGCGGTTCAGTTTGGGAATGATTTCGGAGATCAGCTTGCGTGGAATCGAGGTCAGCGTCAGCGGCTCCTCGATCATGTAGTCGCCCGGCTGCATGCCCAGGGGCACCACGCCGGGGTAGATCGCCAGCTTCAGGCTCATGGTGTCCCAGTCGAAGCCGAGCGTGACCACGAAGGTCATCTTGATCGACGGGATCCACACGAAGCCGCCCACGTTGAAGATCTGGCCCACGCTGGACACGCGCGGCGTGAAGTCGATCAGCGAGCGGCCGTAGCCGTAGGTGAACGACGCGCGCAGGTTGTCCATCGACGAGGTGAAGCGCAGCAGGTGTCCGCCCAGCGGGCCGGCGTGCTCGACCAGCACGTCCCAGCCGTTCTCGGCGGCGATGCGGTTGAGGAAGTCGTAGTCGCTCTCGTTGGCTTGCTTGCGGATCACCTTCTGCGCGGAATCTGGGTCGGTGACGGCGACGAAGGTGTCCACCGCGCCGAGCAGGATGGACAGCGCCGCGCCCACCGGGTCGAAGATCGGCAGCAGCAGGTTCTCCAGCGTGACGATGGAGGCGGTCGCCAGGTCGGGCAGCGGCAGGTTGCCCACGGTGGGGATCGGGATGGCGAACCAGCGCACCTTCTTGCCGTCGCGCATGCGGCGGCGCCGGTCGTGCGCGGTGAAGGTAAAGGTCGGCATGGCGCCCGAGGCGAAGCTGGGCGCGCGCGCCACCACCTCGCCGTCGAACACCTGGACGAGCGGGTCGGGCGCGTAGCCCATTTGCAGCGCCAGGCTGGTGCCCAGCTTGAACGACGGGTCGTCGAGCCAGCGCAGGCCTTCGTTGGCCAGGGTCACCTCGACTTCGTCCAGCCCCTCCATGCCGGTCTGGCAGCGCACACTCTGGACGGCGGCGCGCAGCGCGGCGGGCACCGGCCGGCCATCGAGCTGGAGCGAGAATTCGGGGACGAAGCGGCTGCGGTCCATGCGGCGGCTCCTAGGCGTAGACCTTGCCCGTGTCCGGGTCGCGGTACGGCAGGTTGGGCAGCCGCAGGCGGCTGCCCACCGGCAGCCGGCGCGCATGCTGCAGCCGGTTGGCCACCGCGATCACGCGCCACAGGCGCGGGTCGCCGTACTCGGCGCCGGCGATGGACGACAGCGTCTCGCCCTGCGCCACCACGTGGCGCTTGGAATAGTCGCTGGTCTCGCGCTTGACCTCCTTGGCCTCCAGGTCGATGTTGCGGTATTCGTTGAACGTGACCTGCAGGCGTGCGCGCACGGGCGTGCCGTTGGGCAGGAACATCGTGAAGCGCTGCGTGGCGCGCGCCAGCACGCAGGTGAAGGTGAGCGAGCCCCAGGTGAACAGCAGCACCGGCGGCGCGTGCGTGCTGGGCTGGATGTCCATCAGGCCGGTGACCTGGCGCGCCAGCTCGCGCACGTCGCTCTGCGCCGCGTTGATGACGCGGTTGGCCACCTTGTGCTCCTCGTAGCTGTCCAGGAACAGCTCCATCTCCAGCGTCTGTAGATTGCCGTTGACGAACTGCAGCAGCGGCGCCGACAGCCCCGGCACGGCGGCCTGCGCATAGTGGATGTCGCGGCTGAGCGTGTACTCCTCCGGGTTGAACTGCACGGGGATGCGTGCACCGGTCACGGTGTTGGTGAGGAGCGCTTTTTCGAGCGGCATCGTCCGTCCTTGTTCAGACCCGGCCGCTGCGTTCGCGCAGCGACAGCGCGCGGCGTTCCAGCTGGCCGATCACCTGGTGGCTGACCGAGGCGGTGATGCGCGCGAGTTCGCGCGGCGGCAGGGCCCAGTCCGGCGCCGCGGCAAGCATGCCGCGGGGCGGGCGCATGG
>NZ_JACCWG010000112.1 GCF_013697775.1 Ramlibacter sp.
CCCTGGTTGTTGCGTGCCGGCCGGCCGCCGTCGCTAGCCTGCCCTTGCGGGGCGGCCGGCATGCCGGCCGCGGCGCCCAGGGCGCGGATGTCGCGCTCGTCCAGTTCCATCCAGGCGCCGCGCTTGAGGCCGCGCGGCAGCACCATCGCGCCGTAGCGGATGCGGATCAGCCGGCTGACCGCATGCCCGACGGCTTCGAACAGGCGGCGCACTTCGCGGTTGCGGCCTTCGCTGATGGTCACGCGGTACCAGACGTTGGAGCCGTCGCCGGCGCCCGCGTCGATGGTGCCGAATTGCGCCTTGCCGTCACCCAGCTCCACCCCGTCCAGCAGGCGCTGGCGCTCCTCGTCGCTGAGCGCGCCCAGCACCCGCACCGCGTATTCGCGCTCCAGGCCAAAACGGGGGTGCATGAGCCGGTTGGCAAGTTCGCCGGAGCTGGTGAACAGCAGCAGGCCTTCGGTGTTGAGGTCCAGCCGGCCCACCGACTGCCACTTGCCCTGCAGCAGCTTGGGCAGCTTGCGGAACACGGTCGGGCGGTTCTGCGGGTCGTCGTGCGTGACGACCTCGCCCACCGGCTTGTGGTACGCCAGGATGCGCGGCGGCGGCGGCGCGATGCGAAAGCGGATCGGCTTGCCGTTGACCTTGATCTGGTCGCCGAACTGGATGCGCTGGCCGATGTGCGCCGGCTCGTTGTTGACCGAAATGCGCCCTTCGGTGATGAGTTGTTCCATCTCCAGCCGCGAGCCGAGCCCGGCCTGCGCCAGCACCTTGTGCAGCTTGGGCGTCTCGGGCTGGGGCTGCAGCACGCGCTTGAGCGGCGGGACGGCGGGGTCCTCCTCCTCGGCGTCGAAGCGGCCGGACACCACGTCGGCGAAGCGGTCGGGCGGCGGAGGCCTCGGCGCGTCGTCGGCCCTGGCGCGCGGCGCCCGTGGATTCGCCCGGTTGCCGTCCGCGTCGTCGTGGTCCTCGTCGTCTTCGTCTTCGCCTTCACGGTCGTCGGCGTCGGCGTCGCCGCGGGCCTCGGCTTGCGCCGCATCGGGTGTTGCGGAGGCTTCGGCGGGCGGCGCGGCTTCGGGCGCCTGTCCCGCATCCTGCGCGGGCACCTGCTGCGGCACGGCGGCCCCGGCGGCGTCCAGGTCGGTGGCGGGGACAGCGGCCATCTCGCCGGAAGTGGGTGGGTTCATGCTCAGAGGTCGTCCGCGGTGGCTTGGGGGTCGAGGGATGCGAGTTCGGGCTCGGGGGAGGGATCGGGCGCGGCGTCCGCGTCGGGGATGAGGGCCGGCTGCTGCTGCGCGGCATCGGCGGCTTCGGCCATGGCTTCGAGCAGGCTGGACTGCTGCGTCGGCGTGCCGAGTTCGGGCAGCTGGTTCAGCGACTCCAGGCCCAGGTCGTCCAGGAACTGGCGCGTGGTGGCGTACAGGGCGGGCCGGCCGGCGGCTTCGCGGTGGCCGATGACTTCCACCCAGCCGCGGTCTTCCAGCTGCTTGAGGATCTGCGTGTTGATGGTGACGCCGCGGATGTCTTCCATGTCGCCGCGCGTGACCGGCTGGCGGTAGGCGATGATGGCCAGCGTTTCCATCACGGCCCGGCTGTAGCGGGGCGGCTTCTCGGGATGCAGGCGGTCGAGGTACTCGCGCATGTCGGGGCGGCTCTGGAAGCGCCAGCCGCTGGCCACGCACACCAGTTCCACGCCGCGCGCGGTCCAGTCGTCCTGCAGTTGCGCGAGCAGCTCCTTGACCGTGTCGGCGCCCAGTTCGTCGTTGAACAGCACGCGCAGCTCGCGCAGCGGCAAGGGCTGCTGCGAGCAGATCAACGCGGTTTCGAGGACGCGCTTGGCATCCGCCGTATTCATGGTCTGTCGGTGATGGGGGCTAGGCCGGTTCCGCCGGCTGCACCGTCCGCGGGGGTCGGTGCAGCGAACACCCCGTGCCAGTCAGTGCGTGTCGCCGTCTGCGCCGGGGGCGTGGCTCATGAGCCATTCAGTTTCATTGTAACGCAGGCCCCAGCGGCGCAAGGCCTCGCGCAGGTCGGCCGGCACCGGTGCGCGGAAGGCCATCTCGCGGCCCGTGACCGGGTGCGCGAAGGCGAGATGCGCCGCGTGCAGCGCCTGGCGCTCCATGCCCGCGTCGCTCGCGCCGCCGTACAGCGCGTCGCCCAGCAGCGGATGCCCGGCGTGCGCCATGTGCACGCGGATCTGGTGCGTGCGGCCGGTGTGCAGCACCGCGCGCACCCAGCAGCCGCGCTCGGCGTTCTGTAGCAGGTGCAAAGTGGTGGCGGCCGGCTTGCCCGGATGGCGCGCCAGGTCGACCACCGCCATGCGCAGCCGGTTGCGCGGATCGCGCCCGATCGGCGCCTCCACGTGCCGCGTGGCGGGACCTTCCCAGGGCCGGTGCGCCAGCGCCAGGTATTCGCGCGACACGCTGCGCGCGGCGATCATCTGCACCAGCCGGTCCATCGTGGCGCGCGTGCGCGCCACCACCATCAGGCCGCTGGTGTCCTTGTCCAGCCGGTGCACGATGCCGGCGCGCGGCAGGTTGGCCGCATCGTCATGGCGCGCCAGCAGCGCGTTGAGCAGCGTGCCGCTCCAGTTGCCCGGCGCCGGGTGCACCACCAGGCCCGCCGGCTTGTCGACCACCAGCAGGTGGGCGTCTTCGAACACCACGTCCAGCGCGATCGGCTCGGGCCGGAAGGCCTGGCTTTGCGGCGTCGGCCGCAGCTCGATCTCGCCGGCGTCGCCCACCTTCACCTTGTGCGAAGGCTTGCCGACCGGCTTGCCATTCACGCGCACCGCGCCGCGCTCGATCAGCTGCTGCAGGTAGCTGCGCGAGAACTCGGGCACGCGCTCGGCCAGCGCGCGGTCCAGCCGCTGGCCGTGCAGACCAGCGTCGATGGCGAACGGCCGCGCCTCGGCGTCCGGGCCGGGCTCGGCCGCGTCGGGTTCCATCTGGGAATCGTCGGTGGGGTCGGTCGATATAATGGTCAGGCCCTTGTTTCCAGAGAGTTGCGTGTGATCCTTCGAGGCAAATTATCGGCTGCCGCCCCGGCCGCCGTCGCACTGGCCATCCTGGCCGGTTGTTCGTCCACGCCGGACGCGGACAAGACCGCCACCTGGAGCCCCAACAAGATCTATTCCGAAGCGCGCGAGGAATCGCGCTCCGGCGCCTACGAAAAGGCCATTCCGCTATTCGAGAAGCTGGAAGGCCGCGCGGCCGGCACGCCGCTGGCGCAGCAGGCGCAGCTGGAAAAGGCCTATGCCCACTACAAGGCGGGCGAGCAGGCGCAGGCGCTGGCGACGATCGACCGCTTCATGAAGCTGCATCCGGCCAGCCCAGCGCTCGACTACGCGCTGTACCTGAAGGGCATTGTCAACTTCAACGACAACCTCGGTATCTTCGGCGCGCTGGCGCGGCAGGACCTGTCCGAGCGCGACCAGAAGGCGGCCAAGGAATCCTTCGAGTCGTTCAAGGAACTGGCCACGCGCTATCCGGATTCCAAGTACACGCCCGATGCGCGCGCCCGCATGACGTACATCGTCAATTCGCTGGCGCAGTACGAGGTGCACGTGGCGCGCTACTACTACAGCCGCGGCGCGTACGTGGCGGCCATCAGCCGCGCGCAGTCCGCCCTGACCGACTACAAGGACGTGCCGGCGCTGGAAGAAGCCCTCTTCATCATGATGCGTTCGTACGACGCGCTTGGCATGGCCCAGCTGCGCGACGACACGCGCCGCGTGATGGAGAAGAGCTATCCGCAAAGCGAGTATCTGGCGCGCGGCTTCAAGGCCAAGCAGGAGTCGTGGTGGAAGTTCTGGTAGCCGCGGCCAGCGTCTCCAGAGCCTCGTCGAATTCCTGAGCCGTCTGCAGCCGCCGCATCGGCGGTAGCGCCGCCGTCAGCCGGCGGCCGTAGCCCATGCTCACCAGGCGCGTGTCGCACACCGCCAGCAGGCCCTGGTCGGTTTCGCGCCGGATCAGGCGGCCCGCACCCTGCTTCAGCGCCACCGCCGCTTCCGGCACGAAATAGTCGTTGAACGGGCTGCGCCCCAGCGCCTGCAGCCGCTGCGCCCGCGCCTCCACCAGCGGGTCGCCCGGCGGCGGGAACGGCAGCTTGTCGATGATCACCAGCTGCAGCGCATCGCCCGGCACGTCCACGCCTTCCCAGAACGACGCCGAGGCCACCAGGATGCAGCCCGGCCGTCCCTCTGAGGCACCTTCGCGGAAACGCTCGATCAGCCGCCGCTTGGGCCACTGGCCCTGCACCAGCACGTCGAGCTCGCCTGTGCCCTCAAAGCGCGCCTGCAGCGCCTCGCCAATGGCGCGCAGCGCGCGCAGGGTGGTCGTGAGCACCATGGTCCTGCCGCCCAACGTGCGCGCGGCGTCGCCCGCCAGAACCGCGACCGCGCCGCTGTGCCCCGGATCGTTGGGCTTGGGCATGGTGCGCGGCACGTAGAAGGCCGCCTGCGACGCGTAGTCGAACGGGCTGCCCACGCGCAGCACCTCGGCTTCCTGCAGGCCGCAGGGTTCGGTGAACCAGGACAGGCGCGTGTCGTCGCCGAGAGTCGCCGAGGTGAAGATCCAGGCCTTGTTCGACGGCTCGGGATTGTCCACGTCGAGCAGCCGCTCGCGCACCGCCTTGGCGATGTCCAGCGGCGACTCCACCAGCCGCAGGTGCGTGCCGACGTCGACCCAGCGCACCGAGCCGGGCGCGCAGGCATCCTGGAACGCCTCCACCCGGCGCAGCAAGGCCGTGGCGCGTTCGTGCAGGCGCACGAAATCCGGCGCGATCTCGCTCACGGTGTCCAGGCCCGCCAACGCCAGCGCCAGCGCGGACTGCAGCTGTTCGATGGCGTCTTCCCAGTCCCGCGCGTCCACCTGTTCCGGAACGGCGCCGTTCCAGCGCAGCCGGCCGCCCTGCCCCGCGCGGCCGACGGCCAGGCGCAGGT
>NZ_JACCWG010000120.1 GCF_013697775.1 Ramlibacter sp.
GCGCATCGACGTCGGCGGCTTGGGTTGATCGGCTGGGCCCCGGCACCGGCGAGACGCGCACCATTTCGCGCGGCAGCAGGCCGCCCCAGCCGAGCAGCGGATCGCGTGCGGCGCCGGGCGCGTCCGACGGCCCCGCGTGCACGAACAGGTCGATGGGCACCGAGATGCGCTGCACCAGGTAGTCGGCGATTGCCTGCGCATGAGACGACGTGGGTCCGGACAGCTGCGGCCCTTGCGGACACGGCGTGTCGACCAGCGCCACAAGTTCCACCGGCGCGTCCAGCCCGATCAGCTGGATCGCGGTTTCATAGGCCAGCAGCCCGCCGAAGCCGCAGCCCGCCAGCCGGTACGGCCCGGCCGGCTGCACGCGCCGCACGGCCTGCACGACCACCGCGGCCATGCCCTCCACCGTGACTGGCTGCAAGCCGTCCACCGTTTCGGCGCGCAGGCAATGCACCGGTCCGTGCGCGGCGAGCCGCGCGGCAAGCATGGCGAGATGCTCTTCGCCCGGCGGTGCGTCTTGCACCAGGAACAGCGGTCGTTGCGGGGCCAGGGTCTGATCGATCATGTTGAGCACCTCGCACGGGCGCCTCCAGTTGTCAGCGTAGCGGGCCGGTCCCGCTTGCGCACTACGAGAAGACGTAGCGCGGCGCCATCCCCCGCATGCTTAAGATTGCGTTCCGCGTCCAACCATCGGCCGGCAGGTCGATTCCATGCGCAGTTCCATCCCGTCATCGGCAAGAACGCTGCTGCTTTTCCTGATGGCCTTCCTGGCTGCGGCGCCGGCGTGGGCGCAGGCCTCGCTGACCTTGCGCAAGATCAAGGAAACCGGCGTCATCGCCATTGGTTACCGCGACGGCTCCATCCCGTTCTCCTACCTGGACGGCACCCAGCAGCCCGTGGGTTACGCAATGGACATCTGCCGCCTGATCGTCGAGGAAGTGCGCCTGCGGCTGAACATCGAAAACCTGCAGATCAAGCTCACGCCGGTCAATTCCTCCACCCGCATCCCGATGGTCGCCAACAACACCATCGACCTGGAGTGCGGCACCACCAGCAACACGCTGGAGCGCCAGAACATGGTGGCGTTCACCGTCACCACCTTCGTGGCG
The DNA here is from genome assembly GCF_013697775.1 of Ramlibacter sp. GTDB lineage: Bacteria > Pseudomonadota > Gammaproteobacteria > Burkholderiales > Burkholderiaceae_C > Ramlibacter. The sequence continues at coordinate 1,113 of NZ_JACCWG010000120.1, forward strand.
AACAGCCGCCTGGCGACCAAGCGCGGCTCCGACGTCCACGACCTGGACGACCTGCAGGGCAAGACCGTGGCGTCCACCGCGGGAACCACCAGCATGGCCCGCCTGGTGGAGCTCAACCAGCAGGGCAACCTGCGCATGCACATCCTCGCGGGCAAGGACCATGCGCAGTCGTTCCGGCTGCTGGAGACCGACCGCGCGGCCGTGTTCGTGATGGACGACGTGCTTCTCTACAGCATGATCGCGATGTCGCGCGACCCGGCCCACTACCTGGTCACCGGCAAGGCGCTGTCGGTGGAGCCGTACAGCATCGTGCTGCGCAAGGACGACCCGGAATTCAAGAAGCTCGCCGACGACGTGATCGTCAAGCTGTTCAAGAGCGGCAGCATCCACGCGCTGCACCGCAAGTGGTTCCAGTCGCCGATTCCGCCGCGCGGCGTGAACCTGAACCAGCCCATGAGCGACAGCTTCCAGAAGCTGATCCGTCAACCCAAGGATTCGGGCAACCAGGCCGACTACGCCATTTCCTCGAACTGACCGTCGTCCTCGCCCGCGTGGCTGCGGAAGCTGTCGATCTTGATGCCGTGGCGGTTCATCTTGTCGTACAGGGTCTTCTTGGCGATGCCCAGCGCGTCGGTCACCTGCTGCGCGCGCCCCTTGTGCTGGCGCAGCGCCTGCTCGATCAGCGCTTTTTCCACCATGTCGATCTGCAGCGGCAGGGTCAGCGGCGGACGCGCGCGCTGCGCCAGCACGTCGTCGTCCGCCGACAGCAGGCCCAGCACCAGGCGGTCGGCCACGTTGCGCAGCTCGCGCACATTGCCCGGCCACTCGGACGCCATCAGCTGGCGCATCATCGGCTCGGGCACCGTGATCGCATCGCGGCCGTAGCGGGTGGCCGCGCACATCACGAAATACTCGAACAGCCCGGGAATGTCCTCGCGCCGCTCGCGCAGCGGCGGCAGGTGCACCACGGCCACGTTCAGCCGGTAGTACAGGTCGCTGCGGAATTTCCCCTGGTTGCTGAGTTTCAGGAGATCGACCTTGGTGGCCGCCACCACGCGGAAGTCGACGCCAACCTCCTCATTGGAGCCCAGTCTCTCGACCTTGCGTTCCTGCAGCGCGCGCAGCAGCTTGACCTGGAAGGCCAGCGGCAGGCTCTCGATCTCGTCGAGCATCAGGGTGCCGCCGTTGGCATGTTCGATCTTGCCGATGCGGCGCTTGCTGGCGGTGGTGAACGCGCCGGCCTCGTGGCCGAAGATCTCGCTCTCGAACAGCGTCTCGGGGATGCCGCCGCAATTGATGGCGACGAAGTTGCCCTTGCTGCGGCGGCTGTGGTCGTGCAGGCAGCGCGCGACGAGCTCCTTGCCGGTGCCGGTCTCGCCGATGATCAGCACGTCGGCCGAGGTGTCGGCCAGGTTGAGGATGGTGCGCCGCACCTCGTGGATGGCCGCCGAGTGCCCGAGCAGCACCGACTTGATGCCCTGCTTGTCCGTGAGCTGGCGGCGCAGGCCCTCCACCTCGAGGTGCAGGGCGCGCTTTTCCATCGCGCGCCTGGCGGTCTCGATCAGCCGCTCGGTCGGGAACGGCTTTTCGATGAAGTCGTAGGCGCCCATGCGCATGGCCTGCACCGCCAGCGAGATGTCGCCGTGCCCGGTGACCAGGATGACGGGGATGGCGGCGTCGATGCCGGCGATGTCCTGCATCAGCTGCAGCCCGTCGCGGTCCGGCAGGCGCACGTCGCTGATGACGATGCCGAAGTAGCCGGGCTTGAGCACACGCATCGCCTGCTCGGCGCTGGCGCAGGCGTAGACCTCGAAGCCGGACAGCTCCAGGCTTTCCGCGAGGTTGATCCGCACCGAGGGGTCGTCCTCGACGAAGACGATCTTCAATCCTTCCTGGGCCAGCTTGGCTCTAGGCATCGGCAGTCTCGCTTTCCATCTTGAGCTCGAATTCGAACGCGGCGCCTCCGGCCAGGTTGTAGGGCTGCAGGCTGCTGCCGAACTCGCGCACGATCCCGGCGGACAACGCAAGTCCCAGGCCCAGGCCCTGGCCAGGCGGCTTGGTGGTGAAGAAGGGTTCGAACAGCCGGTCCAGCACGTGCTGGGCAAAGCCGGTGCCGGTGTCGGCGACGCGCACCTTCACCTTGCCGTCCACCGGGGCCGCGGTCACGGTGATGCGCCGCACCGGCGAATCCTTCATCGCGTCCATGGCGTTGCCAAGCAGGTTCACCAGCACCTGCTCCAGCCGGTAGCCGTCGCAGGACACGCGCAGGCACTCCTGCACGTGCAGCTCCACCTCCACGCCTTCATCGTGGATGCGCGAGCGCAGCAGCTCCAGCGCATTGGCGACGGCGCCGCCCATGCGCACCCACGACGGGCCGGCCTGCCGCTTGTACGCGAAGGACTTCAGCTGCGCGGTGATGCGCCCCATGCGCTCGGTCAGCTGCGCGATCGCATCGAACTTGCGCTCCACGTCCTGCAGCCGGCCGGCCTTGAGCAGCCGCACGCCGTTGTCCGAGAGCGCGCGCAATGCCGTGAGCGGCTGGTTGATCTCGTGCGAGATGGCGGCGGACATCTTGCCGAGCAGCGCCAGGCGGCTGACCTCCACCAGTTCGTCCTGCGCGCGGCGCAAGTGGGTCTCGGTGCGCACGCGCTCGGCCACCTCCTTCATGAGCGCCGAATTCGCGTCGCGCAGCTCGCCGGTGCGCTCCTCCACGCGCAGTTCGAGTTCGTCGTTGGCGCGCTGCAGGGCCTCGCGCGTGGCCAGCCGGTGCAGCATCGCGCGGCGGCGCTGCATCAGGTGCAGGCCCAGCACGCCGATCAGGGCCGCGCAGGCCATGGCGCCGACCGCGGTGTTGCGCGCCTCGCGCTGGACCACGGCCACCCGCGACAGCGTGATCAGGCGCCAGCCCGGCCTGGCCATGTCCTGCTCCTGGCTGATGAACAGCGCCTCGCTGGCCGCCACAACCTTGTCCCGCAGCCGCACCAGCTGCGTTCCGAACTTCAGCTCGCGTTCCGTCGTCCACTGCAGCGGCTCCAGCGAACCGGCGGGATAGCGGGCGGTGCTGGCCAGCGTCACGCGGTCCTCCGCCGACAGGGTGCGCAAGGTGCGGTAGCGCCATGCCGGGTTGGACGAGATGATCACGACGCCGTTGTCGTCCACCACCAGCACCCGCTCGTTGGGCGTTCCCGCGGCCGACTCGATCCAGGCGCTTTCGATCGCCTCCAGGCTGATGCGCACCACCACCACGCCCAGGACCCTGCCGCCGCGCGCGATAGCGCGCGAAAAATAGCTCTCCGGCGCCCCGCGCGCGGCGCCGACCACGAACGTGCGGGCTTGCCCATCGTGCACCGCTTTGGTGTGGAACGCTTCGGCGGACAGGTTCCTGCCAATGAGGCTGGCGGGCTCGTACCAGTTGCTGGAGGACAGGACCGTGCCCTGCGCATCCAGCAGCATCATCCCGAGCGAGCCGGAACGCACATTGAGATTGAGCAGCTTTCGATTGAGCTTGCCGGCCAGGACCGCGTCGTCCGGGCGCTCCAGCAGCTCGAACACCTCTCCGCTCATTTCGAGAATGCCGGGCAGGTTCTCATACTTGCTCAGCTCGCTTTCGAGGCTGACGGCATACAGATCGAGCTGGTGGTTGGCGGTGTCGGCCAGGCGCATGTAGCCGGCGTTCGCGCTCCACCTGAATGCGGCGATGCCACTCGCGGCAGCAAGCGAGGCCACGAGGGTCCACCCCAGGACCCCTTCGAGGAACAGCACGGCAAGTCGTTTGCGTAGAGAAGCCAATCGGATTCATTCTGCCGCGCAACCGTGCATAACGAGCTGTTTTTTGCGCGAACCCCGAGCTTTCCCCAAGTGGACTGCGCGATATGTACTTTTTGCACATTCATCGCGTTGACTTGTTATGCGTTACTAGACCTCATTTGTCGAGTAACAGGCTGTATATCTTTCACAGTGCTTCTTAAAGCGGTTTTCTCCATTGCGCGGAAACGCACACGGCAAGCTTCGCGATCGTGCGGATTTGGGTTCATCGTCCCGCGCGCTTCAGAGAGGCGCGCCACGGCAATGCGCTTGGCACGCAAGCTGCAAACGACAGGACCGAGGCATCCACCTCGCGTGACAAGTTTTCCAAGACGAAGCTCCCAGCAACCTGCGTGTCACACGCTCTCCATAAAGTCACTCCATGTCCGGTGAAACTTTGCTCAACAGTACGGCCGACGCTGCCAGCGGCGGGAATACGAACGGGATCGCGGCGGCGGGCCGCGAGAGATGCGGTGTCAGGCTGTACGAGGATGCGGACCTGGTTCCGCTGGACGTCCCCCATCAGGGCACGGTGTCGCGCCTGGTTCGCGACCTGCTGGCAGCGGGCAGCTCGCGGCAACGCCAGCAGATCCTGCGCGACGAGATGGAGGAGATCGGCTTCAACTGGATGGGTTACCACACCGTGCGGCGGTCGGCTGCCGGTGCGCTGCATCGCACGTCCATCACCACCTATTCGCCGCCCGGCTGGGTGAAGCACTATTTCGACCAGCACTACGACGAGGTCGACCTGCGCCAGCGGCCCTCGGCCAACTCCATCCTGCCGGCCATCTGGGACGCCGAGTCGCTCAGCGAGCAGATCGAGTCGCGGCCGTGCTGCGCCAGGTCGCGGCGCTTCGTCAAGGACCTGCGCGAGCACGGCATCTGCAGCGGCATCTCCTTCCAGGTGTCCTCCGCCGGCGCGGGCAGCGGCGATCGCATCATCATCAGCCTGGCCTCGGACCTGGCGAACCGGCGCTGGATGGGCGACCAGACCCTGGGCGACGCGCTGGTCCTTTGCCTGAGTTTCCACGACTACATGGCGCAGCACGTGGTGCTGCCCGAGGCCGACCCGGTCCCGCAGGACCACGCGGGCGCCGACGTGCCCAAGGGCCTGCCGCCGCTGCAGGCGGCGGTGCTCGGGCACGTGGTCAACGGCCTGACGGACCACCAGATCGCCAAGCAGCTCAATGTCTCGTCGCACACGGTGGACTACCACCTGAGAAAGCTGCGGCAGCGGTTCGCGGCGCGCAACCGCGTGCAGCTGGTCAATGCCGCATCGAGCCTGATGGAAGCGTCCCAGCAGGCCTGACGGCCCCCGCCAGGGGTCCTGGCACCCCTTTCGGCGGCTTTGCTTGATCCTGGTCAATGCCTGCGTGTCCGGTGTTCCTACGATGAGGTGCATTCCAGATACACCTTCACCAGGAAGACCCCATGAAAAGCAACAACATGCTGTGGCGCTGGCTCGGATTCGTTTTCGTGCTCTCGTTCGGCGCCCTGGGATACCTCGGCTACCAGATCTACCTGACCGCTCCGCCGATTCCCGCGACGGTGTCCGCCACCGACGGCAACCTTCTCTTCACCGGCGCGCAGATCCAGCGCGGCCAGCAGGTCTGGCTGGCGGCCGGCGGCCAGCAGCAGGGCAGCGTGTGGGGCCACGGCGCCTATGTCGCGCCGGACTGGTCGGCCGACTGGCTGCACCGCGAAGCCACGGCCCTGCGGGACCTGCGCGCCAAGGCGCTGGCCGCCGACCCCGGCGCCATGACGGCGTCGGAGCACGGCGCCGTCGAGGCCGGCCTGCGCGAAGAGATGCGCCGCAACAGCTATGACGCGGCCAGCGGCGCCGTCAGCGTGTCGCCGATGCGGGCCGCGGCGATCCGCCAGGTGGCTGCCCACTACGCCGCGCTGTTCGGCGACGACCCGTCGCTGGCCAAGCTGCGCGAGCAGTACGCGATGGTGGACGGCACCATCGTCGCCCGGGCCGACCGCGAGGCGCTCACCGCGTTCTTCTTCTGGACCGCCTGGGCCGCCTCCACCGACCGCCCCGGCGAGCCGGGCCTGTCGTACACCAGCAACTGGCCGCACGAGCCGCTGGTGGGCAACACCATGCCGATCTCCGCGGCCATGTGGTCGATGGTCTCCATCATCCTGCTGCTCGCGGCCATCGCGGCCATGCTGTGGCTGCACGGCGCCGGCAAGCACGAGGAAGAGGCGGTACCGCCGGCGCAGGACCCGCTGGCCGGGATGCCCGTCACGCCTTCCATGAAGGCCACCCGCAAGTACTTCTTCGTGGTAGTCGGCCTGCTGCTGCTGCAGATCGGCATGGGGATCGTCACGGCGCACTACGCGGTGGAGGGCAACTCGCTGTTCGGCCTGCCGCTGGCCGGCGTGCTGCCCTACGTGACCAGCCGCACCATCCACACGCAGGTGGGCATCTTCTGGATCGCCACCGCGTGGCTGGCCACGGGGCTGTACATCGCGCCGCTGCTGGGGGGCACGGAGCCGAAGTTCCAGAAGCTGGGAACCGACTTCCTGTTCTACGCACTGGTGTTCGTCGTGCTGGGCTCCACCATCACCGGCTGGCTCGGCACGCTGCAGCGCCAGGGCACGGACTTCGCCTTCTGGATCGGCAACCAGGGCCTGGAGTTCACCTCGATGGGCCGCGTGTGGCAGTACCTGCTGTTCGTGGGCCTGCTGCTGTGGACCGTGCTGCTGGGCCGCGCGCTGTGGCCGGCGCTGAAGACGCCGTCGGAAAGCCGGGGCCTGATCGCCATGGTGTTCCTGTCGGCCGCCTGCATCGGCGGCTTCTACGCGTCTTCCCTCGCCTGGGGCCAGACCACGCACTACTCGATGGTGGAGTACTGGCGCTGGTGGCTGGTGCACCTGTGGGTGGAAGGCTTCTTCGAGGTGTTCGCGACCGCCGTGATCGCGCTGATCTTCACCAAGCTGGGGCTGGTGCGCGCCACCAGCGCCAACCGCGCCATCATCGCCGAGACCATCGTGTTCCTGTTCGGCGGCATCCTGGGCACGCTGCACCACCTGTACTGGACCGGCACGCCGACCTCGGTGATCGCCGTGGGCGCCGTGTTCTCCGCGCTCGAAGTGGTGCCGCTCACGCTGATCGGCCTGGAAGCGCTGCAGACCTGGCGGCGCACGCAGGGCGTGGCCTGGCTGCAGGCGTACAGGTGGCCGGTGCTGTGCTTCGTCGCCGTGGGGTTCTGGAACACGGTGGGCGCCGGCCTGCTCGGCTTCGCCCTCAATCCGCCGGCGTCGCTGTACTACCTTCAGGGCCTGAACATGACGGCCGCCCACGGACACGGCGCGCTGTTCGGCGTGTACGGCATGCTGGGCATCGGCCTGATGCTGTTTTGCCTGCGCAACCTGTTCGCCCGCCCGCTGCACGCCGACCGCCTGCTCGCGCCCGCCTTCTGGGGCATGAACATCGGCCTGGCCATGATGGTGTTCCTGTCGCTGGTTCCGGCCGGCATCTACCAGGGATATGCGGCGATCACCAGGGGCCTGTGGTACGCCCGCTCGGCCGAGATCGTGCACTCGCCGGTGATGGAAACGCTGGTGTGGCTGCGCGTGCCCGGCGACGTGCTGTTCGCCATCGGCGCCGGTTTCCTGGCGCTGTACACGCTGCGGCTGCTGGACGGCCGCAAGGCAGGCAAGGCCTTTCCGCTGGAAGCGCAACCCGCGGCAGCCTGATGCGGCTTACCACCTTCACCGACTACAGCCTGCGCGTGCTGGTCTACCTGGCCGCGCAGCCGGGGCAGCGCGCCACCATTGCGCGCATCGCCTCGGCCTACGGCATCTCCGAGAACACGCTGGTCGAGGTGGTGCACAACCTGGGGCGGCAGGGCTGGCTGCGCAACCTGCGCGGCAAGGGCGGCGGGCTGGAGCTGGCGCTGCCGCCTGACCGCCGGGCACAACTGGACTGGCCTGCCCACGCCCACCGGCGCCCGCCTGGCCGCACTGGCGTTGCTGTGGCTGGCCGCGCGCGTGCTGGTGCTCACCCCGTGGGGCTGGGCCTCGGCCATTGCCAATGCGGCCTTCCCGCTCGCCGCGGCCGTCGCACTGGGCATCCCGTTCGCGCGCGCGGGCAACCGGCGCAACTACTTTTTCATCGGCCTGCTGGCGGTGCTTGCGGCGGCCACGTTCGCAGTGCACATGGAGCAACTGGGCCTGCTGGCGGTTCCGCGCTGGGCCGGCGTGCAGCTGGCGCTGGACGTGGTGCTCTTCGTGCTGTGCGTGATGGGCGGCCGCGTCATCCCCATGTTCACCAACAGCGGCGTGCCGGGCGTGCGGGCGGCGCGCCATTCCCGGCTCGAGACGGCAGCGCTCGGCCTGGTGCTGGCGCTGCTGGCAGCCGACCTGCTGCGCCTGCCCGCCGAGCTGCTGGGTACCGTCGCTGCCGCCGCCGCGCTGGCGCATCTCGCGCGCTGGCTGCTGTGGCGGCCCTGGACGACGCTGCGCGCGCCGCTGGTGTGGGTGCTGCATCTCGCCTACGCGTGGATCCCGGTGCACCTGGCGCTGCGCGCGGCCGCGGCGGCGGGCTGGATCGGCTCCTCGCCGGCCGCCCACGCCTTGACGG
>NZ_JACCWG010000159.1 GCF_013697775.1 Ramlibacter sp.
GCCGGCATCTCCACCGCCACCGCCGTGCCCACCAGCAGCACCGCATGCCCGTCGGCACCGTCGTGCACGTACCGCACGTAGCCGTCGCGCTCGTTCTTCATGGACCAGCCGCCGTCGAGCACCAGGCGGTCGCCGGCCTCGCCTTGGATGCGCCAGGTGCCGTCGGGCGATCCGGCCAGCACCGCGTCGGTGTCCAGGCGCAGCTGCGTGGCCGCGCCGTTGCGCAGGTCGATGGTTTCGATGCCGGCGATCGTGCCGTTCGCAAGCGCGCCCACGTTCCAGGCGGCAAGCGCGGCGTCGATGCGCAGCACGTCGCTGCCGGCACCGCCGTCCACGTGCTCCAGCCCGCTGCGCACCACCAGCACGTCGGCGCCGCGTCCGCCCAGTAGCGTGTCGGCTCCGCCGCCGCCGTCGATCGTGTCCGCGCCCAGGCCGCCGTCCAGCAGGTTCGCCAGCAGGTTTCCGGTGAGCATGTTGGCGGCCGCGTTGCCGGTGCCGGTGCGCGCGATGTCGCCGATGAGGATCAGGTTCTCGACGTTGGCGCCCAGCGTGTAGTCGATGTAGCTCTGCACGGTGTCATTGCCCTCGCCCGCCAGCTCGGTCACCACGTCGCCCGTGCTGTCCACGATCAGCATGTCGTCGCCGGTGCCGCCCACCAGCGTGTCGTTGCCCAGCTCGCCGTTGACGAAGTCGTTGCCATCCCCGCCTTGCAGCAGGTCGTCGCCGCCGCGCCCCCACAGGTCGTCGTGGCCGGCGGTGCCGGTCAGCGTGTCGGCCGCCTCGGTGCCCGTCGTACCCGGCGAACCGCCTCCCCCATCGCCACCGTCCGCTTGCACCGCCGCGAGGATCTCGGCGTTGGACCAGTAGGCGTCCAGGAGCGACAGTTGAAGCTGCGGGTAGAGGCCGTTCGCATCCGGCGTGAACCAACCCTCCACCGTCACCGATTCGCCGTTCGTCTTGACCGTCATCACGAGATCCTCGCCGGACCGCGTGAACGCGACCTCGCTGGCGAGCAGGCCGCGGACCGGCGCGCCCGCCGTGAACGCGTAGTAATGCGCGAAGTCGATCGAGAGCTGCGTCGATTCGCTGTCGGCCGGCGGCAGCCCGCGGACGATGTCGTGGCCGTCGCCGGCGTAGAACGACATGTTGTCCGTGCCCGTCCCTGGCTCGATCACGTCGTCGCCGGCGCCGCCTTCGTAGTAGTCGTCGCTGCCGTTGCCGCCGATCAGCGTGTCGTTGCCGCTGCCGCCATAGAGAGAGTCGTTATCGCTGCCGCCATCGAGGCGGTCGTTGCCGGCGCCGCCATACAGCGCGTCGGTGCCGGACTCGCCGTACAGCGTGTCGTTGCCGGCGTCGCCGTAGAGCGTGTCGTTGGCGATGCCGAGGGACACACCCATTCCGGCCTGGTCGCCCCAGAGCACGTCGTTGCCGTCGCCGCCATGCAGGACGTCGCTGCCGGCGTTTTCGTGATACGGGCTGTTGCCCTGATAGCCGGCGTAGTAGTCGCCCTTCAGGGTGTCGTTGCCGGCACCGCCCTCGAGGGTGTCGTTGGTCATGTTGCTGGCGTACATCACGTTGTCCAGCGTGTTGCCCACGGCATGCGTGGGAGGCGAAGAGAACAACGTGGCCGCCAGGATCAGGCCTTCCACGTTGTCCGGCATGAAGACGGTTCCGCCGTAGCCGCTGACCTCCATCCAGTCTGTGCCCCCGCCCGGTTGCTCGACGATGGTGTCGAGTTCCGGCACCCGGGGTTGGGGCAAGATGCGGAGGTAGCGGTCGTCGCCGGCGCCGCCAGCGAGCGTGGCGCCTCCGCCGATGTACATCGTGTCGTTGCCGTCACCGCCATAGATCGTGTCGCCGGCGCCGATACCGTTGATGGTGTCGTTGCCCGCCAGTGCGTCGATCGCTTCGGGCCCGGTATGGGCGCCGATGGCGTCGTCGCCGACGGTGGGTGCTGGTGTGTGGCTCATGGTATCTCCCTGGAAAAAACAACCATTTGAAAGCCCGCCGCATCATCTGCGCACGGCTTTCCGTTGCTTTGCGTAAATCCCGTAGGCGCAAATTGCTGTGCCTACGCGGCCGGCATCTCCACCGCCACCGCCGTGCCCACCAGCAGCACCGCATGCCCGTCGGCACCGTCGTGCACGTACCGCACGTAGCCGTCGCGCTCGTTCTTCATGGACCAGCCGCCGTCGAGCACCAGGC
>NZ_JACCWG010000193.1 GCF_013697775.1 Ramlibacter sp.
CGATGGGCCTGGGCATGGACTCGCAGGCGGTGCGCACGCGCATGGTGCAGAAGATCGCCGCGCAGGGCATCGCCGATCCGCTGGTGCTGGGCGCCATTCACACGGTGCAGCGCCACCGTTTCGTCGACACCGCGCTCGCCATCCAGGCCTACGAGGACACCAGCCTGCCCATTGGCCTTGAGCAGACCATCTCCAAGCCCAGCGTGGTGGCGCGCATGATCGAGCTGCTGCTGGGCGGCCGGCGCGAGGCCAACGGCCGGCTCGGCCGCGTGATGGAGATCGGCACCGGCTGCGGCTACCAGGCGGCGGTGCTCGGCTGCGTGGCCGCCGAGGTGTATTCCATCGAGCGGCTACGCGGCCTGCACGACAAGGCGCGCGAGAACCTGCGGCCGTTTCGCCTGCCCAACGTGCACCTGCTGCTGGGCGACGGCATGGCCGGCTACGCCAAGGGCGCGCCGTATGCCGGCATCATCGCCGCGGCCGGCGGCGAAGCCATGCCGCAGGCCTGGATCGACCAGCTTGCCGACGGCGGGCGCATCATTGCGCCGATGCACGTCCCCGGTGGAAAGCAGGCGCTGATCGTCGTGGAAAAAGCGGGTGTACAAGTGAAACAAACTGTGCTGGAGAACGTTCATTTCGTGCCCCTAAAATCAGGCCTCGCTTGAGGAAGCAAAACGACATGCAGAAGAAGTGCGATACGGGTTGGAGCATTGCGCTCGCGAGCCTGCTGATGGCGGTGCTGGCCGGCTGCGCGTCTCCCACGCGTGGACCGGCGCCGGTAGAAGACCGGGGCGCAGGCGCACGCCACACTGCGGTGGCGCCCCAGCCGGCGGCGGATCCGGCGCGCGTGCTGCCCGGCGCGGAGAACGCGGGCAAGCCCGGCTACTACACGGTGCGCCCCGGCGACACGCTGATCCGCATCGGCCTGGAGACCGGCCAGAACCACCGCGACCTGGCGCGCTGGAACAGCCTGGACAACCCCAACCTCATCGAAGTCGGCCAGGTGCTGCGCGTGGTGCCGACGGGCTCGTCCGAGCCCTCCAGGATGGTCACGCCGGTCACGGCGCCGTCTGCCTCCGCGCCGGCGCCCGCAGCCGTGGCGGCATCGGGGCCGGCCTCTGCGCCCGCGTCCTTGCCCACCGCCGCGGCGCGGCCGGTGGCCTCGGCGCCCAGCCTGCCTGTCATCAACACGCCGCCGGCGTCGCCCGGCGACGACGAGATCGCCTGGATCTGGCCGGTGGCGCAGGCCCCGGTGCTGGCCGGCTTCGACGAGCAGAAGAACAAGGGCCTGGACCTCGGCGGCAAAGCCGGCGAGCCGGTGCTGGCCGCGGCCGACGGGCGGGTGGTGTATGCCGGCGCGGGGCTGCGCGGCTACGGCAACCTCATCATCCTGAAGCACAACAACACCTACCTCACCGCCTACGCGCACAACCAGACGCTGCTGGTCAAGGAAGACCAGAACGTGCGCAAGGGGCAGAAGATCGCCGAGATGGGCGCGACCGACACCGACCGCGTCAAGCTGCACTTCGAGATCCGCCGCCAAGGCAAGCCGGTCGACCCGGCGCGCTACCTGCCGGCCAGATAGCATGAAACGGCGCAAGGCCCACGCTCCCGATGCGGCTCGCGCCGACGATCGGGATGCGCGGACCGGGCGCGAGGGCGCTGATGGAGACGGCGACGACGTGCCGGCGGAGCCCGTGTTCTCCGACGTTCCCCGGCGCAATGCCTCGCCCGAGCTGGCCGGCGAATCCAGCGACACGCTGACGCTGTACCTGCGCGACATCCGCCGCACCGAGCTGTTCACCGCGGAACAGGAATTCGAGGCCGCCACCCGCGCGCGCGCCGGCGACTTCGAAGCGCGCCAGTCGATGATCGAGCACAACCTGCGGCTGGTGGTCAGCATCGCCAAGCACTATCTCGGCCGGGGCGTGCCGCTGTCGGACCTGATCGAGGAGGGCAACCTGGGCCTGATGCACGCCATCGACAAGTTCGAGCCGGAGAGGGGCTTCCGCTTTTCCACCTACGCCACCTGGTGGATTCGCCAGTCGGTGGAGCGCGCGGTGATGAACCAGGGGCGCGTGATCCGGCTGCCGGTGCACGTGGTGCGCGAGCTGCAGCAGGTGCTGCGCGCGCGGCGCATGCTGGAGCACGATCCTTCGCTCGCCGCGTCGCGCGGCGGCCGCGACGGCGACACGGTGCGGGTGGAAGACGTGGCGGCGCTGCTCGGGCGCGACGTGCAGGACGTGGCGCAGCTGCTGGCCATGGCCGAGACGCCGCGCTCGCTGGACGCATCCATCGACCGCTCCGACGACGAGCACACGCTGGGCGACGTGCTCGCCGGCGACGACGCGGCCGACCCGACCGGCATCGCGCAGGGCCATGAGGTCGAGCGCCTGCTGGCCGGCTGGATCGACGCGCTGTCGCAGCGCGAGCAGCAAGTGCTGGAGGGCCGCTTCGGCCTGCACGACCGCGAACCCGAGACGCTGGAGACGCTGAGCGAGCGCATGGGCCTCACGCGCGAGCGCGTGCGCCAGATCCAGAACGAGGCGATGCTGAAACTCAAGCGGCACATGATGCGCAGCGGCGTCGACAAGAGTGCCCTGTTTTGAGCGCTGGTACAGTGCCGCATGCCGTGGCCCGTTCTCGTTTTCGACATCGAATCCATCCCTGACGTGGCGGGCCTGCGGCTGGTGCGCAACGCGCCGGCCGACGCCACCGACGCCGAGGTGCTGGGCGCCTGGCAGCAGGAGCGCCGCGACAACAACCAGAGCGAATTCCTGCCGCACTACCTGCAGCGTGTGCTGGTGATCAGCTGCGTGTTCCGCAACGCCGAGGGCGTGCGCGTGCACTCCTTCGTGGACCGCGACGGCGCCAGCGAAGGCCGGGTGGTGCAGGGCTTCTTCAAGCTGGTGGACAAGCACACGCCGCAGCTGGTGAGCTGGAACGGCGGCGGCTTCGACCTGCCGGTGCTGAACTACCGCGGGCTGCGCCACGGCGTCGCAGCCGACAGGTTTTGGTGCCTGGGCGAGGGCGGCGCACCGGACGACCGCGAGTTCAAGTACAACAACTACATCAACCGCTACCACATGCGCCACATGGACCTGATGGACGTGCTGGCGATGTACCAGCCGCGCGCCAGCGCGCCACTGGACGCGATGGCCAAGCTGTGCGGCTTTCCGGGCAAGCTGGGCATGGACGGCTCGCAGGTGCACCAGCAGTTCCTGGAAGGCAAGGTCGAGGACATCCGCCGCTACTGCGAAACCGACGTGATGAACACCTACCTGATGTACTGCCGCTTCCAGAAGATGCGCGGCGGCTTCACCGACGCCGAGTACGCGCAGGAGATCGAGCTGGTCAAGCAGACGCTGGGCAACCTGGCGGCAGCGGAGCCGCACTGGAACGAATACCTGGCGGCGTGGCGCTGAGCGGCTGGACGCGCTCGCCGCCTGAGACAATCGGGCCATGACAGACAAGCAGGACGCAGCCGGGTTGCCCCCCGGCTGGCTGGAGGTCGAATCGCTCGACATCGAGGCGCAGGGCGTGGCGCGCCGCGCCGACGGCAAGGTGGTGTTCATCGACGGCGCCTTGCCGACCGAACGCGTGAGCGCGGTGGTGAACCGCCGCAAGAACAACTGGGAGCAGGCCACGCTCATCGCGCTGCACCGCGAGTCGGCGCAGCGCGTGCGCCCGCAGTGCCCGCACTTCGGCCTGCACGAAGGCGCCTGCGGCGGCTGCAAGATGCAGCACCTGCACGTCGGCGCCCAGGTGGCGATCAAGCAGCGCGTGCTGGAGGACAACCTCTGGCACCTGGGCAAGGTCAGGCCGCAGATGATGCTGCGCCCCATCGAGGGGCCAGCCTGGGGCTACCGCTGGCGGGCGCGCTTCAGCGTGCGCCACGTGCGCAAGAAGGGCGCGGTGCTGGTGGGCTTCCACGAGCGCAAGAGCCGCTACGTGGCCGACATCCGCGAGTGCCATGTGGTGCCGCCGCACGTGAGCGACCTGCTGCTGCCGCTGCGCGCGCTGATCGGTTCCATGGACGCCATCGAGACCTGCCCGCAGATCGAGCTGGCCTGCGGCGACGCGGTGACGGCGCTGGTGCTGCGCCACCTGGAGCCGTTGAGCCCGGGCGACCTCGCCAAGCTGCGCGCCTTTGCCGGCGAGCACCCGGGCGTGCAGTGGTGGCTGCAGTCCAAGGGACCGGACACGGTGCGCCTGCTCGACGAGGGCGGGCCGCAGCTGGCGTATTCGCTGCCCGAGTTCGGCATCGCCATGCCGTTCCGGCCGACCGATTTCACGCAGGTCAATCCGCACATCAACCGCGTGCTGGTCGAGCGCGCGGTGCGGCTGCTCGACCCGCAACCGACCGAGCGCGTGATCGACTGGTTCTGCGGCCTGGGCAACTTCACCCTGCCGCTGGCCACGCGTGCCGGCGAGGTGCTGGGCATCGAGGGCAGCGAGGCGCTGGTGGCGCGCTCGCGCGAGAACTACCGGGCCAACGGCGAAGCGGTCGGCCGTGTGCTGGCGCCCGCGCAGTTCCTGGCGCGCAACCTGTTCGAGATGACGCCGCATCAGCTGGTGGCCGACGGCGTGGCAGACCGCTGGCTGATCGATCCGCCGCGCGAAGGCGCCTTCGCGC
>NZ_JACCWG010000237.1 GCF_013697775.1 Ramlibacter sp.
GCGGCACGGTGTGGATGGTGCCGAACGTGCTGGCGCTGATGCAGGGCTCCAAAGCCGCATCGGCGCCGCTGACCCTGATCAACACGGTGCCCTCGGCCGCGGCGCAGCTGGAACGCAGCGGAGCGATCCCGGCGAGCGTGAAGGTCCTGAACGTGGCAGGCGAAGCGCTGCCGGCCAAACTGGTGCGAGACGTGTACGCGAGCACGCAGGTCGAGCGCATGTACAACCTGTACGGGCCGTCGGAAGACACGACGTACTCGACCTGGGCACTGATGGCCAGGGACATCGAAGGTGCGGTGCCGATTGGCCGGCCGATTGCGAACTCGCAGACGTATCTGCTCGACGATGCGCTGAACCCTGTCCCCGCCGGCGTGGCGGGCGAGCTGTACATGGCCGGAGATGGCCTGGCGCGCGGCTACCTGCACCGGCCGGACTTGACGGCTGAGCGCTTCCTGCCGGACCCGTACGGGCCGGACGGCTCGCGCATGTACCGCACGGGCGACCTGGCGCGGCATCTGGGGGACGGCAGCATCGAGTACCTGGGCCGCGTGGACCACCAGGTGAAGATTCGGGGTTTCCGCATCGAGCTGGGAGAGATCGAAGCGGCGCTGACGGCGCAGGGCGGCGTGCAGGGCGCGCTGGTGCTGGCAAGGGAAGACACACCGGGCGACAAGCGTCTCGCGGCCTACGTTGTCGCGAAGCCGAACCACACGCTGTCGATCACCGAGCTGCGCGCGGCCACGGCCAAGCGCCTGCCCGACTACATGGTGCCGGCGCACTTCGTCTTGCTTGACGCCTTCCCGCTGTCGCCCAATGGCAAGATCGACCGCGGGGCGCTGCCTGCACCGGACGGCAGCAGCGTCGTGGAAACGGCTTACGAGGCGCCGCAAAACCACACCGAAGAAGCGCTGGCCGCTGTGTGGAAGCAGTTGCTCAAGATCGAGCGCGTCGGCCGCCACGACAACTTCTTCGCGCTGGGCGGGCATTCGTTGCTCGCCGTCAGCATGATCGAGCAGCTGCGCAAGGCCGGCATCGCCACCGACGTGCGCAGCGTCTTCGCCACGTCCACACTCGCCGATCTGGCGGCGCGCGCGGGCGGCGAAGGCACCGCCGCCGCGCCGCCGAACCGCATTGCGCCGGATTGCGGCGCAATCACGCCCGACCTGCTGCCGCTGGTGCAGCTCACGCAAGGCGAGATCGACACCATCGTGGCCGGCACGCCGGGCGGCGCGGCCAACATCCAGGACATCTATCCGCTTGGGCCGCTGCAGGAAGGCATCCTGTTCCACCACCTGCTGCAGGCGCATGGCGACGCCTACATCCTGCGCGCGGTGCTGGGCTTCGACACGCGCGCGCGGCGCGACCGTTTCCTGGCTGCCCTGCAGCAGGTGATCGGCCGCCACGACATCCTGCGCAGCGCCGTGCGCTGGCAGGGCCTGTCGCGGCCGGTGCAGGTGGTGTGGCGCGCCGCGCCGCTGCAGGTGCGCGAGCTCGCCATCGACCCGCAACGCGAAGGCCTGGCGCAGCTGCTGGAGCAGACCGATCCGCGCCACGTGCGGCTGGACCTCACGCGCGCGCCGCTGATCGGCGCCTTCACGGCCGAAGCGCGCGCCGGGGACGCCACCGACACGCCCTGGCTGCTGGCGCTGCTGAACCACCACATGGTCATCGACCACCTCAGCGCCGAGCTGGTGGTGAGCGAGGTGCAGCTGCTGCTGGAAGGCAAGGAGAACGCACTTCCGCCGATGCTGCCGTACCGTGATTTCGTGGCGCAGGCGCTCTCGGTGCCGGCTAGCGAGCACGAGGCGTATTTCCGCCAGGAGCTGGGCGACGTGGACACGCCGACCGCCGCCTTCGGCGTGCTGGACGTGCGCGGCGAGGGCGCGGCCGTGCAGCAGGCGCGCGTCGAAGTTGAAACAACATTGGCGCAGCGCCTGCGGCAATCCGCGCGGAGCTTGGGCGTGAGCCCCGCCGTGCTGTTCCACCTGGCCTGGGCGCAGGTGCTGGGCCTCACCAGCGGGCGGCGCGACGTGGTGTTCGGCACCGTGCTGCTGGGCCGCTCGCAGGGCACGGCCGGCGTCGACCGCGCCATGGGCATGTTCATCAACACGCTGCCGGTACGCGTGCGGCTGGACGGCGGCAGCGTGGAAGATGCGGTGCGCGGCCTCCAGCGGCGCCTGAGCGAGCTGCTGCGGCACGAGCAGGCCAGCCTGGCGCTGGCGCAGCGCGCCAGCAGCGTGGACCCGGCGCTGCCGCTGTTCACCGCCTTGCTGAACTACCGCCACACGGCCGTTGCGCAGCACGACGAAGCGGCGCGCATCACCTGGCAGGGCATGCGCGTGTTGAAGAACGAGGAGCGCACCAACTACCCGCTGAGCGTGGACGTGGACGACACCGGCCGGGGCTTCAGCCTGAACGCGGCCTGCGTGGCGCCGATCGACCCGCGCCGCATCGCTGTCTATCTGGACCTCGCGCTGCGGCAGCTCGCCGATGCGCTGGAGCAGGCGCCGAAACGGCCCCTCGGCGCCATCGGCCTGCTGCCCGAGAGCGAACTCGCGCTCCTGCGCCAGTGGAACGACACCGCGTTCGCCTATCCGGAGGACAAGGCGCTGCAGCAGCGCTTCGAGGAACAGGTGGCCGCCGATCCGCAAGCCGTGGCGCTGCACTTCGAAGGCACCGAGCTGCGCTATGGCGAGCTGAACGCGAAAGCCAACCAGCTGGCCCACCACCTGCGCGCGCAGGGCGTCGGCCCCGATGCGCTGGTCGGCCTGTGCACAGAACGCGGGCTGGACATGATCGTGGGCGTGCTCGCCATCCTGAAGGCCGGCGGCGCCTACGTGCCGCTGGACCCGGCGCTGCCGCCCGACCGCATGGCCTTCATGCTGGACGACGCCAAACCGGTGCTGGTGCTGGGCCATGCGCGGCTGCTCGCGCCGCTGCCCTTGCAGCAACGCGGCATCGGCAGCTTCGCCATCGACACCGGCTGGGCGGACATCGCGCACCTGCCGGACGGCGACCTCCCGTGCGGCACGCGGCCGGACAACCTGGCCTACGTCATCTACACCTCGGGCTCCACCGGCACGCCCAAGGGCGTGCTCAACACGCACCGCAACGCGGTGCACTACGCCGCGTCGCACAAGGCCACCTGCGCGATGGGGCCGGGCGACCACGTGGCGCAGCTCGCTTCCATCAGCTTCGACCTGAGCGTGGAGGAAATCTTCCCGCCGCTGCTGGCCGGCGCGCGCGTGGTGCTGCGCCCGCGCGAGGCGCCGGGCGCCGGGCGCGAATTTTCAGAATGGCTGGACACGCACGGCGTGTCGGTGATGAGCCTCACCACCGCGTACTGGGACGAGTGGACCCGCGCGATGGAGTCCGGCGAAGCGCGCTATCCATCGGCGCTGCGCATGATGTTCGTCGGCGGCGAGAAGGTGCAGCCGGAACGCTACCGCGGCTGGATGCGCCTGCCCAAGCCGCTGGACGTGCAGTGGATCAACTGCTACGGGCCGACCGAAACGACCATCGGTTCCACCGTGTTCCGCGCGCCGCGCGCGCTGCCGCAAGACGGCGAGGTCGACCTCTGCATCGGCCGGCCGATCCACAACACCACGGTCCACATCCTCGACGACGCGCTGTCGCCGGTGCCCGTCGGCGTGGCCGGCGAGCTGTGCATCGGCGGCGTCGGCCTGGCGCGCGGCTATCTCAATCGGCCGGAGCTCACGGCGCTGCGCTTCGTGCCCGACCCATTCGCGGGCGGCGGCGCGCGCATGTACCGCACCGGCGACCTGGCGTGCTGGCGCGGCGACGGCCAGCTCGAATTCCTGGGCCGGCTGGACACGCAAGTGAAGATCCGCGGCTGGCGCATCGAGCTGGGCGAGATCGAGGCCGCGCTGACCGCCTTGCCCGCCGTGCGCGAAGCCGTGGTGCTGGCGCGCGAGGACCAGCCCGGCAACAAGCGGCTGGTGGCCTACGTGGTGCCGGCTCTGCGCGACGCGGACGGCGGCTTCGACACCACGGAGCTGCGCAGCCACCTGCTGCGCACGCTGCCCGAGTACATGGTGCCGGCGCACATCATGGTGCTGGATGCCCTGCCGCAGACCATCAGCCGCAAGATCGACCACAAGGCGCTGCCCGCGCCGGACCTGCACGCGGGCGGGGAGGCCCGTGTCGCGCCGCGCACGCCGCTGGAGCGGCAGTTGGCCGCGATCTGGGCCGAGGTGCTGGGCGTGGACAGCGTCGGCGCGCACGACAGCTTCTTCCAGCTGGGTGGCCATTCGCTGCTGGTCACGCGGCTGATGGCGCGGTTGCGCGACGAGGTGGACGTGGAGCTGCCGCTGCGCTCGCTGTTCGAGGCGCCGACGCTGGCGGCCCAGGCGCTGCGGGTGGAGGAGGCGCTGCGCGAGCAAGGGCCGAAACGCCCGCCCATCGTGCCGGTGCCGCGCGGCGGGCTGCTGCCGCTGTCGTTCGCGCAGAACCGCTTCTGGTTCCTGCAGCAGTTCCAGCCGGACAGCGCGTCCTATGCCATGCCGCTGGCGCTCAACGTGGAAGGCCGCATCGACCTTGACGTGCTGCTGCGCGCCTTCAACGCCCTGGTGGAACGCCACGAGCCGCTGCGCACCGTGTTCGTGCTGGAGGACGGCGCGCCGCGCCAGAAGATCCTGCCGCAGCTGCGCATCGCCATTCCCGTGCAGGACCTGAGCCATCTGTCTGGCGACGCGCTGGAGGAAGCGACGCGCGCCGAGATCGACGCCGAAGCCGCCGCGCCGTTCCGCCTGGACACGCCGCCGCTGGTGCGGCTGCGCCTGGTCAAGCGCGCCGCGCAGGAGCACGTGCTGCTGCTGACCCTGCACCACACGCTGTACGACGGCTGGTCGCAGGCGGTGCTGCTGCGCGAAATGTCGGTGCTGTACGCGGCCTTCATCGCGGGCCAGGAGTCGCCGCTGGCGCCCATGCCGATCCAGTACGCCGACTATTCGCACTGGGAACAGCAGCTGCTGAGCGGCGACTTCCTGGCGCAGGAACTCGCGCACTGGCGCGCGCAGCTGCAGGGTGTGCCCGAGCTGCTGGCGTTGCCGGTGGACCGGCCGCGCCCGGCGGTGCAGACCTTCAACGGTGCCGAAATCGCGGTGTCGCTCCCCGCGGAATTGACGCATGGCCTGGAGGCGCTGGCAGCGCAGCACAACGCCACCCTGTTCATGGTGATGGCGGCGGCGTTCGACGCACTGTTGTACCGCTGGAGCGGGCAGGCGGATTTCTGCGTCGGCGCGCTGTCGTCCAACCGGCCGCCGCAGACCGAGTCGCTGATCGGCATCTTCGTCAACATCCTGGCGCTGCCGGCGCACGTGCGCGGCGAAGACCGCTTCGCCGACTTGCTGGACCGCACCGCAAAATCCATCGTGGCGGCGCACGAGCACACGCTGCCGTTCGAGCTGCTGCTGACGCACTTCGCAACCAGCCGCGACGCCTCCTACATGCCGTATGCGCAGGCAGTGATCAATTTCCACGTGGACGACGCGCAGCAGCGCGTGCCGGCCATCGAGCTGCCGGCCGGCCAGGGCCTGCAGCTGCGCGGCGCCAACCTGAACGCGGTGACGCACGCGCACTTCGAGCTGAAGCTGGAGATGGAAGTCGTCCACGGCCGGCTGGCCATCCACTACGAATACAACACCGACCTGTTCGATCAGGCCACCATCGAGCGGCTGGCCGGCAGCTTCGAGCGGCTGCTGGCCGCTGTGGTGGACGCGCCCGAAACGCGGGTGCAGGACATTCCGCTGCTGGGCCCAGCCGAACTCGCGCTGCTGCGGCAGTGGAACGACACGGCAGTGCAGGTCCCCGACGAACTGCTGCACGAACCGATCGAGCGGCAGGCGCTGGCGGCGCCGGACCGCATGGCCGTCATCGCGGCGGACCGCAGCCTGCGCTATGGCGAGCTGCATGCGCTGGCGCGCACGCTGGGCGCGCAGCTGCGCTCGCTGGGTGCTGCACCCAACCAGTTGATCGCGCTGCTGCTGCCCAAGGGCTGGGAACAAGTGGTGGCGGTGCTGGGCGTGCTGGACGCCGGCGCGGCCTACCTGCCGCTGGACCCGGCCCTGCCCGAACAGCGCCTGCAGCAGTTGCTCCAGGACAGCGGCGCGCGCATCGTGCTGTCGCAGGCGGCGTTGCTGGAGCAAATCAAGCTGCCGGACGGGCTGCACCGCATCGCGGTGGACCGCATTGCTATCGACGAAACCGCCGCGCACGCGCCATGGCAGCGCCGCTGCGCCAGCGACGACCTGGCCTACGTCATCTACACCTCCGGCTCCACCGGTATGCCCAAGGGCGTGATGATCGACCACCGCGGCGCGGTGAACACGGTGCTGGACATCAACCGCCGCTTCGGCGTCGGGCCAGATGACAAGGTGCTGGCGCTGTCGGCACTGAACTTCGACCTGTCGGTGTACGACATCTTCGGCCTGCTGGCCGCTGGCGGCACCATCGTGCTGCCGCCAGCCGACGCGCAGCGCGATCCGGCGCAGTGGGTGGACTTGATGGCGCGGCACGGCGTCACGCTGTGGAACTCGGTGCCGGCGCTGCTGGGCATGCTGGCCGAGCACGCCAACGGCCGCGCGGGCCTGGTGCCGGACGCGCTGCGGCTGGTCATGCTGTCGGGCGACTGGATTCCGCTGAACCTGCCGGCACGCATGCGCGCGCTGCGGCCCGGCATCCGCTTCATCGGCATGGGCGGCGCCACCGAGGCGTCGATCTGGTCTAACTGGTTCGACGTGGACACGGTCGATCCGGCCTGGCGCAGCATTCCCTACGGCCGGCCGCTGGACAACCAGAGCTTCCAGGTGCTGGACGAGGCGCTGCACCCGGTGCCCATCGGGACACCCGGACAGCTGTTCATCGGCGGCGTCGGCGTGGCGCGCGGCTACTGGGGCGACGCGGAGAAGACCGCGCGCAGCTTCATCGCGCATCCGCGCACGGGCGAGCGGCTGTACCGCACCGGCGACTTCGGCCGCTGGCGGGCGGACGGCACGCTGGAATTTTTGGGCCGGCGCGACGCACAGGTGAAGGTGCAGGGCTTGCGCATCGAACTCGGCGAGATCGAGGCCGCGCTCAGCGCGCATCCGGCGGTGCAGGACGCGGTGGTGAACGCCATCGGGCCGGCGCTGGGCGACAAGCGGCTGGTCGCGTACGTCGTGGCGAAGGACGGACAGCCGGTTTCCGGCAGTGAACTCGGCACGCACCTTGCGCAGTCGCTGCCGCAGTACATGGTGCCGGCGCACTTCGTCACGCTGCAGGCATTGCCGCTCACGCCCAATGGCAAGGTGGACCGCAACGCGCTGCCCGCACCCGACATGCGCGACGCGGTCGAGGCCTACGAGCCGCCGCAAGGCGACACCGAGGACATCCTCGCCGCCACCTGGGCGCGCCTGCTGGAGGTGGAGCGCGTCGGCCGCCATGACAACTTCTTCGCGCTGGGCGGACATTCGCTGCTGGCCGTCGGCATGATCGAGCAGCTGCGCAAGCAGGGCATTGCCACCGACGTGCGCAGCGTGTTCGCCGCTGCAACGCTGGCGGAACTGGCGGCCAAGGTGAACGCGCAGGCGCCGGCAGCCGTTGCACCGGCGAATGCCATCCAGGCCGGCAGCGGCGCGATCACACCGGACATGCTGCCGCTGGTACAACTCACGCAAGCCGAGATCGACGGCATCGTGAACAGCGTGCCGGGCGGCGTGGCGAATGTGCAGGACATCTACCCGCTCGGGCCGCTGCAGGAAGGTATTCTGTTCCACCACCTGGCGCAGGCCGAGGGCGACGCCTACATCCTGCG
>NZ_JACCWG010000251.1 GCF_013697775.1 Ramlibacter sp.
TGACCGACTGAACATCGCCGCCCCCACTGTCGCCTCAGCGGCGGCGATGGGGCGGGCGAGTTCGGTGGGAGCGACGTGACGGCCCGCCAACCCGCGCCGCCCGGAGCCGCCGTGGCCGCGCACGTCCAGCGCATAGGCGGCCACGCCCTGCATCGCCAGCAGCGCGCCCACCGAGTGCATGGTGCGCGAGTCGTGGATCGAGCCGTGCACCAGCACCGCGATCTGCGAGGCGCCGGCGGCGGGGTATTCGCGGTAGGCCAGCTCGACGCCGTCGCGGGCGGCGAAGCGGTGCGCGGCGGGAAAGCGCATGGCGGCCAGCCGCTCCAGCGAGTGCGTTAGGGTGGGCAGTGGCGGCGGCCGCTTGCGGGTGCCGAAGGCGATGGCAGCGGCGAGCAGCAGCAGCGTGGCGGCCATCAGGAACGGCGGCAGGAGGAGCAGGGACATGGTGGGACCTGTGGGTGCGGTGAAGGGGAGGCGGAGCGCGGGGCTTCAGCCCTGCGCCTTGTGGGAGCCGCGCTGGTAGGCCAGGCGGGCGGCGCCAAAGAACAGCACGGAGTAACCGGCGAGCCAGGCGAGGTGGGGCAGCTGGTCGGCCAGCGGGTGCTGCGAGACCACGTTCCAGCCCATGCGCGCCAGGTGGTAGGACGGCAGATACAGCGCGATCTCCCGCACCAGCTGCGGCAGCGCCGGGTAGGGCACGAAGATGCCGGAGGCGAAGGCCAGGCACAGGAACAGGCCGTTGGCCACGCCCACCACCGAGTTCGGCCCAAGCACGTAGCCCAGCAGCAGCCCCAGCGCGGAGAACGGCACCAGCCCGATGGCCAGGCAGCCCAGCACGCCCAGCAGCATGCCGGCAGGCACCTGGATGCCGGCCACGAACCTGCAGAAGGCGAACAGCACCGCCACGCTGAGCATGCCGAACACCGCGGTGAGCAGGCTCTTGCCGAGGAAGTAGACCCAGGCCGGCATTGGCGAGGCGCGCAGCAGCGCGTGCCAGCCAAGCGAGCGCTCCACCGCCACCGAAACGCTGAAGGAGAACATCGCCACCGACATCACGGTGTAGCTGCCGTAGGCCACCAGCATGTAGGAGCCGCCATCTAGCCCACCCAGCGAATCCTGCAGCTGGCGCATGCCGAACATGGCGAAGAACAGGATCGGGAACAGCAGCACCGGGATCACGAAAGTCGGCATGCGCAGCAGCTTCAGGAACTCCATTCGCACGAAGTGGCGCAGCGCGGCGCCGTGCGATGCGCGCGCCACGGCGCGCGGGGCCCGGGCGGCGGGGCTGGCCAGGGTGTTGGTCAAGGCGGTCATTGGTAAACCCTTTGTTCGGCCGCGGCCGTCAGGTTGGACAAGGCCTCTTCGAGGCCGAAGGCGCGCACGCTGATGTCGCGCACGTCGTGGATGCCGCCCAGCAGCGCGCGCAGGCTGTCCTCCGGCTGCGAGGTCTGCACGCACCAGTGACCGTCGCCCTGCGCGACCTGCGTCACGCCCGGGATGCTGCGCAGGCCGCCTTCGGTGGCCGCATCGCTGTGGAAGCGCAGCAGCTTGCCGCCCATGGACGCCTTGATCTGGGCGGGCGAGCCGCAGCTGAGGATGGCGCCGCCGTGCAGCACCGCGATCCGGTCGGCCACCGCGTCGACCTCCTCCAGGTGGTGGGTGGTCAGCACGATGGAGCAGCCGCGCGCCACGCGCTCGCGCAGCGCGGCCAGGAAGCGGCGGCGCGACTCGGCGTCCATTGCCACCGTGGGCTCGTCGAGGAACAGCAGCGGCGGATCGCCGGCGACGGCCAGCGCGAACTTCACGCGTTGCTTCTGGCCGCCCGAGAGCTTGGCGACATCGCGCGACTGCAGGCCCTCCAGGCCGGCCAGCCGCAGGATCTCGTCCATCGGCAAAGGCTGCGCATAGAGGCGCCGGAACAGCTCGATCAGCTCGCCCACGCGCAGGCTGGGCGGCAGCTCGCAGTCCTGCAGCATCACGCCGATCAGGCCGCGCGCCGCTGTCTCCTGCGGGTCCTGCCCGAACACCCGCACCTGGCCGGCGCCGGGGCGGCGCAGGCCAGTGAGGATGGACAGCAGCGTGGTCTTGCCGGCGCCGTTGGCGCCCAGCAGGGCGAGGATTTCGCCGCGCCGGACCTCCAGGTCCAGCCCGTCGAGCACGTGCTTGCTGCCGTAGCGCATGCCGAGACCTGCGGCGGACAGTGCGGGGGTGGTGTTCATGCCATTTGCTCCGTCGGTCACGCGGGTTCGGCCACCAGGGCGGTTTGGCTGTCGCGCGCCTGCAGGTCGGCCGCCAGCTGCTTGCGGTCGAACTTGCCGTTGCCGTTGCGCGGCAGCGCGTCCAGCAGAACCACGCGCGCGGGCACCATGTAGGTCGGCAGCCGCGGCTTGCAGGCCTGGATCACCTGCACGTCGTGCAGCTGGTCGTCCGCCGGCACCACGAAAGCGACGATCTCGGCGCCCAGCGTGGGATGCGGCACGCCGATCACCGCGGCTTCGCGCGCCAGCCCCGTGGCCAGCACCACTTCCTCGATCTCGGTCGGGCTGATGCGGTAGCCCGACACCTTGATCAGGTCGTCCTTGCGGCCGACGAAGTACAGGAAGCCTTCGTCGTCGCGGTGGACGATGTCGCCCGACCACACGGCGATCTCCTCGCCCAGCGGTCCCATCAGCGCGGCCGGCAGGCGGCGGAATTTCTCCTCGGTGCGCTCGCGGTCCTTCCAGTAGCCGCGGGTGACGAAGGCGCCGCGGTGCACCAGTTCGCCGTGCTCGCCGGGATCGCATTCGCTGCCGTCGGGGCGCAGCACCAGGATCTGCGCGTTTGGCACCGCCTTGCCGATGGAGTTGGGCCGGCGGTCCACTTCGGCCGGGTCCAGGTAAGTGGAGCGGAAGGCTTCGGTTAGGCCGTACATCAGGTACGGGTTCGCATTCACGAACAGCGCGCGCAGCGTGGCCAGCAGCGTGGCCGGCATGTGGCCGCCGGTGTTGGCGAAGTAGCGCAGCCGCCCCGCCACCTCGGCCGGCCAGGCGGCGGCGGTGAGCTGGTGCCACAGCGGCGGCACCGCGGTCATCGCCGTCACGCCGTGCTTCTGGCAGACGCGCACCACTTCGGCGGCGGTCAGGAAGTTCAGCAGCACAAGCGTGGCGCCGATGCCGATGGCGGTGGTCAGCTGGCTCAGGCCCGCGTCGAAGCTCAGGGGCAGCAGCGACAGGATCACTTCCTCTGGCCGGTTGCCCAGGTATTGGTTGACGCTGGCGGCGCCCGAGCCCAGGTTGCGGTGCGTCACCATCACGCCCTTGGGCATGCCGGTGGAGCCGGAGGTGTAGAGGATGGCGGCCAGGTCGCTGTCTACCACCGAGGCGCCGCATTCCAGCGGCGCGGCGGCGGCGAGCCGCTCGTTCCAGCGCGCCGCGGCGCGTTCCTTGCGGTCGCCTGCGTCGCTGAGCAGCAGCGTGGCGGGGACGGTGCCTTCGAGCGCGCACAGCGCGTCGTGGCGCCCGCCGGTGGTGACCAGCAGCTTCGCCTCGGCGTCGCGCAGGATGTGCATCACCTGGTGGGGCTTGAGCTGCGGATTGACCGGCACGAACACTGCGCCGAGGGCCGAGGCGCCCAGCATCGCCAGCACCATCTCGAAGCGCTTGTCGGCATAGATGGCAACGCGGTCGCCGGTGCACACACCGCACTCGCGCATCGCGCCGGCGGCAGCGCGCGCCTGGGCCAGTAGCGCGCCGTAGGCGATGCTGTCGTTCTGGTGGATCAGCGCCGGGTGGGCGCTGCGCAGGGCCGCGGTGGCTTGCAGCGAATCGAATAGCGTGACCATGTCAGATCTCCTCGCACAGTGCGGCCTCTTGGGCCGGCAGGGTTTCAGGGGCGAGGTAGCCGAAGCGCTCGCTGGACATCGCAACCAGGCTGTGTTCGTGGTTGCGCATGATCTGCAGCCGTGTGTGCACGGCAGGCAGGATGTTGTGGATGAAGAAGCGCGCGGAATCCACCTTGCCCAGGTAGAACGCGGCCTTGGGGTCTCCGGCCGGGCGGCGCGCCAGCGCGCGTTTGGCGGCCACCGCGGCTTCCAGCAGCACCCAGCCCAGGCTGGTTTCGGCCAGCATCTCCAGCAGGCGCGTGGAGTACTGGCTGACGCGCTCCATGCGGCCGGACTTGACGATGCCGCCCAGCACATCGAGCGCTTCCACGCTGGCGGCCAGCGCCTCGCGCAGCCGGGCGCATTCGTCTGCCAGGTCGGGCACGTCCACCGTGTCCAGGAAGGCCTCGACGTCTTCGCGGAAGTAGCGGATGGTGCGCGAGTCGCGGCCGAACGAGAGCTTCTCGCGCAGCAGGTCCTGCGACTGGATGTAGTTGGTGCCTTCCCAGATCGACAGCACCTTCACGTCGCGTGCGTATTGCTCCACCGGCGTGTCCTTGGTGTAGCCGACGCCGCCGTGCACCTGGATGCCCAGCTCGCAGATGCGCCAGGCCTGGTCGGACACGTAGGCCTTGACGATGGGCACGTAGAACAGAATGAGGCGCTGCGCCCGGTCCAGCGCCTTGTCGTCGGGCGCGGGCCCCTTGCGCATCGCCAGCTGCCGCGACAGCTGCAGGCTCATCTTGCCCAGCAGGCCGCGGCAGCCCTCGACCTTGCTCTTCATCTCCAGCAGCATGCGCTGCACGTCCAGGTGCTCGATGATGCTGACGCGGTCGGCGAGCGCATTGGCCGCGCTGTGGAACGGCCGGCCCTGGATGCGCGAGCGGGCGTAGCGCAGGCTGTGGTGGTAGGCGCTGGAGGCCATGCCCAGCGCGAACAGGCCGGTGGTCATGCGCGCGTCGGCCATCAGCGGCATCAGCTGCAGCAGGCCCACGTTCTTGCGGTTGCCCAGCAGGTGGCCGTGGGTCGGGCCGGCGTGGCCGAAGCGCAGCTGCGTGTTGGCGCAGCCGTTCAGGCCCATCTTGTCTTCCAGCCGCAGGCATTCCACATGGTTGGAGACGCGGCTGCCGTCGGCCCGCATCAGGTACTTGGGCACGATGAAGCACGACAGCGAGAACGATCCCGGCGTCGCGCTGTCGACCCGGCCCAGCACGAAGTACAGCGTGTTGTCGGTCAGCTGGTGCATGCCGGCGGAGATGAAGCGCTTCTCGCCGACGATGCTGTAGAGGTCACCGCCGCCCTCGATGGGCGTGCCCACCGTGTGCAGCGCGGTCACGTCGCTGCCGGCCTGCGCTTCGCTGGAGCAGAAGCAGGCGTCCCATTCCTGGGCGTGCAGCTTCGGGAAGAAGGCGGCCTTCTGCTCCGGCGTGCCGGAGCGGTGGATGATCTTGGAGGCCGGGCGCGAGAAGCCGCCGTAGGTCATGAACGAAGGATTGGCGCCCATGAACATTTCGTAGACCACCTGCGCCAGCAGCGGCGGCAGGATCGGGCGGACCGGGTCGTCGGCGCCGGCGGGCTCGCCTTCGACCGGTTTGCCCACCACCCAGTTTTTGCGGAACTCCTCCCACAGCGCGGGGTAGGCCGAGGGCAGGCGCACGTTGCCTTGCGCATCGAGCGTGCAGCCTTCGCGGTCCGAATCCTGGTAGGCGTCGCCCAGCTTGCGAGCGAAGGCCTGCGCCTGGGTCAGCACGCGGGCGAAGCGGTCGCGGTCCCAGCCGCTGTGCGGGCCGGCGGCCAGCAGCGCTTCGTTCTCGGGAAACTGCTCCCAGAGGAAGAAGTCCAGTTCTTCCATGTCGACGAGGTAGGTCCCGTCGCGATCGGTGCGGTCAGTTGAGGGCATGGCAAGGTTCTTCGGTGTGGAGGGAAAGGGGGGCCGGGCAGGCGGGCTGCCGCGGGGCGACGGTGGGTGCCGCGGCGAGCAGCGCCGGGCGGTCCTGCAGATCGACGCGCGCGTCCGGGGCCAGCCCGACGGCGGCCACGGCGCTGTAGCCGTTGAAGGCAAGGGAGGCGACGATGGCGGTGTCCGGCCGCGGCGCGCCGGCTTCCTGGCAGCGGGTGATCAGCGCGATCCACGGATCGCTGCCGAAGCAGTGGCCCCAGCCGGCGTGCAGCGCGGGCTGCGGATTCGGCGTGCCCACCAGCTTGGCGAACATCTCCTGCGTCTTGAGCGGGAAGAAGGGCTGGCAGAGCGCGGCATCCGGCGTCCGCGCGATGGCGGTCTTCAGGTGCTTGGCGAATTCCATCATCGAGTTCGCCCCCGCGCCCGGCCCGAGCAGCAGCGCGTCGTTCGCGCCTTCGCCGAGTTCCAGGCACAGAATGGCCACGCCGAAGCCGGTGCCGCCCCACAGGTTGCGCCAGATCTCGGCATCGGTCCAATGGGCGAACTGGTGCACGTCCAGGTCGGCGATGGCCAGCAGCACGCGGCGCGGGCCCGACAGCGCCGCGCAGTGGCGCAGCACGTAGCCCCAGGAGGCGCACTCGTAGGCGTTGACCACGTAGGGTGCGCTGCCCGGCAGCCGGCTGCGCAGCCGCTCGCGGAACAGCCCGGCCGAGTCGTCGGCCACTTCGGTCACCATCGACGAGACGATGGTGGAGCAGACGACAAAGTCGGTCGGCTGCCACTGCGCGCCGGCCAGCGCCAGGGCGTGCACGGCCTGCGTGCCGATGCCGTCGGCCATCGAACCGATGGCGGCTTCCGCGCCGGCGCCGGCGCCGAAGCAGGGCGCGTGGTAGCGCCAGTAGCTCGCGGCCTTCAGGGTGATTGCGGTCATGGTTGGCTCCTCTGTCTCAAGCGGCGGCGGGGAAGGCGGCGTACTCGAGCATCCCGAGGCCGGCGAACACCTGGCGTGCCTTGGCGCCCAGCAGGCCCATGTCGCGCACCGCGGGCACCAGGCGGCGGAAGATGGAACGGCGCAGGTTCTGGGAGACGTGGCTGTCGAACACCAGCTCCTTGCGCTGGGCCTTGCTCAAGCCCACGGTGGCCCAGATCTCGCTGGCGCTGGTGTGCTCGTTCAGCCGCAGCGCGGATTCGCAGATGAACTCCTCGCGCTCGGCGCGGCCGTGGTCGTCCAGCTCGGCGCAGGACTGGGCGAGCGCCAGCTTGCCGATGGCGAAGTGGCGCGCCTCGTCGCGCAGCACCAGCGTCAGCAGCTCGCGGAACAGCGGGCAGCCGGTATAGGCGCGCAGGTTCTGGAACAGCGACAGCGCCATGCCTTCCACCAGGATCTGCATGCCCAGGCAGGTGAAGTCCGGGCGCGACTCCGAGACGATGTTGCCGAACAGCGCGCGCAGCGGCGAGGAGATCGCGAAGGTGGAGGCGAAGCGGGTGCGCGCCACCCGGGCATAGGCCTCGATGTGCCGCGCCTCGTCGATCACCTGGCTGGCGGCGGCCAGCTTCATCTCCAGCGCACCTTCGCCCTGCGCCAGCCGCGCCGCGCAGATCAGCGCCGCCTGTTCGCCGTGCAGCACCTGCGACAGGTTCCAGCTCTGGATGTCGTGGCGCAGCTGGTTGCGGGTCGCCTCGTCCATCGAGTTCCACAGCCGCGTGCCGTGGATCGCCAGCGTGCCGTCGGGCATGGCCAGCGGGTTGGTGGGCGAGTGCGGCTGCGACCAGTCGAGATCGCGCGCGGCGTCCCACTGCTGCGCCTTGGCCTTCTCGTACAGTCCGTTCAGGCCGCCGTCGCCGATGCCGTGGTCCTCGTTGAGCAGCACCCGCGTGGGCGCCTCGAAGGTGTGCAGCGGGGCTGCGGCGCCGGGCAGGCGGCGCTCGGCAAACATGACGTCGTCGCGTTCCATCACGCGTCCCCGCCGGACAGGTGGGGCTCGAACTCGCTGGCTAGCAGGTCCAGCAGGATGCGGTCCTGCATCACGCCGTCGACCACGTGGGCGCAGCGCTGCCGCCCCTGCACCTTGAACCCGACCCGTTCCAGGTTGGCGAGCGAGAGCCGGTTCGATTCCGCCACCCAGGCATAGACCGAGTGAAGGTCCAATTCGCGGAAGCCGAGTTCCAGGAACTGCTTGATCTCGATCCACGCGTGGGTGCGCGCCGGCGGGCGCAGGCGCGGCCGCACGCCCCACAGCATGGCGTTGCGAAACGGGCTGCTCACGTGCTGCAGCCCGATCACGCCGACTTGGCGCGTGTGGTCGGCCACCATCGAGCGGATGAAGTTGTCCTTCGACTTGCTCATGTAGTGCAGCGCGCGGCCGGACAGCACCTGGCGGCCGCCGCCGAAGTCCAGCCACTTGTGGTTCTGCGGGTCCTCCAGCCAGCCGCCGGCGACTTCGGCGCTCTCCAGGGTGAAGGGGACGAAACTGACGACGGACCGCTCGTAGCGCTGGGTGCGCGCGAGGGGTGCCGCGATCGCCGCCGGCATGAAGACCGGCGGCTGGGCGAAGGAGGAAAGGACGGCGCTCATGGATGGTTCCTGGAAGTCGGTTGGGCTCAGGCCGCCTTCAGCGCGGCGGGGCGGTTGTAGGCGTAGGCCTTGGTGTAGATCTCGCGCAGGCACCGGTACGAACTGCCTTCCATCTTGGTGAACGCCAGCAGGTCGCGCTGGTCGGCCGGCGTGCGCACGCGGCCGTCGGCGACCAAGCGCGCCAGCAGTTCGTTGCTGGCAAACTTGGCGGCCATCACCTGCGTCACCACCGAGTTGCCGTAGGGTCGCACCGCCAGGTGCGCGGCGATCGCCTGGATCGATTCGATGGCCTTGCGCGTGTCGTCGTCGAGTTCGGCGCGGCCGTTGCGTGCCAGCCATTTCAGATGGCTCATCAGGCAGCGCACCAGCTGCGGGCGCACGATGGTCAGCAGCCGGTTGAGCATGGTCGGCCCGCCGCGGGTCAGCTTGTCGGCGTTGCTCACCTCGACCTTGCCCTTGACGTTCTGCAGCCGGATCACGCCGTCCAGCATCGCCGGGCCGGCCTCGGTGCGGCGCAGCGCGCGGCACTGCTCGGGCGACAGCAGGAACGCGGTGGGGTACAGGCCGTTGGGCACGCTGGCCGCGACGATGGCGAACAGGTCGCCGTCGCCGCCCATCGCCCATACCTTGTCCACGCCCAGCATCTGCGTGCCCTCGGCCATGCGGACCTGGGTCTTCCAGTGTGCCGGCGACGGGCCGCCGGCATCGGTCATCAGGAAGCACGAGCTGCTGCCCGCGGCCACCCAGGCGCGCACCTTGGCCATCTGCTCGTCGGTGGAGAACAGCGTGAACATCGCCGTGGCGAACTCGCGCATCATCTTCATGTAGTGCGGCGCCAGGCCGTCGGCCTCGACGGCGGCGACGATGCGGTCGAGCGCGCCAGCGAAGCGCTCGTCCACCTGCAGCGTCGAGGCCATCTCGGCGGGCTTGCGCTCGAAGGACGCGCAGGGCTCCTCGATGATCAGCGCCGAGTCGAGCAGGCCCACCACCGAGCGGTGCAGGTCGGCGCGCAGCCGCTCGGGCAGCGGCGAGACGCTTTCCAGCGCATCGGTGATCAGGTTTCCGTAATGGTGGGTGTAGTTCATGGTGGGCGGTGGTGGCGTTCAGTGGCGGGCGCCGGCGGTACCGGCGTGGAAGTCGGCGCCGCGCAGGAAGGCGGCGAAGCCTTCGGGGTCGGCCGAGCGGGAATGCAGCGTGACCGTGATGCGGTTGTCGCCGCGCTCTTTGGTGTCGCGGCGCAGGCGGTCGTCGATGACCAGGATGCCGTCGCCGCCAGCGGCCAGCAGCTCCCCGGCCATGCGGCACGGGTCGTCCACCAGCAGCACACGCGGCTGCATCAGCCCGGTCGGCAGCGGCCGCAGGTAGACGGTGTGGAAGCGCACCAGCACCTGGGCCAGCCCGGGCAGCTCGCGCAGCGCGCGCACCGCCAGGTCCTCCAGCAACCGGTAGTGCTGCCGGTACGACAGCAGCACCGGATGCGGCGCATCGTTTTCGAAGGCGCGCAGGCCCAGGTAGTCGCCCTCGCTCATGAGCAGCATCGACAGCGGCTCCGCCGCGGCGAGTTCGCCCGCGTAGGGCGAGGCCACGAGCTGGCCGGTGTAGGTGAGGCAGGAGGACTGGGACATGGTTCAGGACCGGATGTAGATGCCGGCCGTCTTGGCCGACAGGAAGCGGCTGGGCGTGTAGGTGTGGCTGTAGGCGCCGCAGTTGTCGAAGCAGCACAGGTCGCCCACCTCGGGCAGCGTGGAACCCGCGGGCAGCGCGCCGATCACGTCGGCGCTGCTGCACGAGCTGCCGACGAAGGCGATCGGCCCGTCGAAGCGCCGCGGCTCGGTACCGGCCTGCGCCCGCACCATCGCCGGCGCCTGCAGCTGCTTGGTGAAGCGCTCGGTCTGGCACAGCAGGAATGCCTGGCTGATGCCGCCGTCGCACACTGCATAGGCCTTGCCGCCGATGTGCTTGACCGAATTCACGCGGGTGAGGAACCAGCCAGCGCTCTGGAACACCGCGCGGCCGGACTCGTGCGCAAGGTCGTAGCGGCGGAAGGCTTCGAGCCGCCGGCGGTAGCCGGCGAAGTCGATGTCCTGCGCAGCCCAGTTGCGGTCGAAGCCGCCGCCCAGGTTCAGGAAGGCGAGCGGCGCGCCGACGCGCGCCTCGATGACGGCGAGCGCGGCGGGCAGCGCGTCCAGCACCTGCAGGTGGCGGGCCGCGAAGTGGCCCGAGCCGCCGAACATGTGGATGCCGGCGACCTCGCAGCGCGCCCGGCCGAGCAGGTCCACCGCTGCGCAGGCGGTCTGCACGTCCATGCCGAAGTGGTCGGCGTGCAGCCCGCGGCCGCCGCTGGCGCCGATCAGCGCCGCGGTGTTCAGCCGCAGCACCACAGGCGGCAGGGGCCGCCCGCCCTTGGCCTTGACGATGCGCTCGGCATGGTCGAGGCCGTCCACGATGATGGTCGCCTTGGCCGCGATGGCGCCGCGCAGGAACTGCGCATCCATCGACGGGTTGTTGGCGAACTTGGGCGCGTTGACGCGGCCCATCGACAGGTCGAGTTCGGCGACGCTGGCGAACTCGATGCCGTCCACGAACTCGTGCGCGCAGCGCAGCAGAAGGCTGAGCTCGGGGTTGGCCTTGATCGAGACGACCAGCCGCGTGCCGAGCGCGGCCTTCAGGCTGCGGTAGTTCGCCGCGACGACGGCGGGATCGAAGACGTAGCAGGGCGTCGCGAATTCCTGCCGCGCCAGTTCGTCGAGCAGTTGAGGGTCTTGCATGAAAGGGCTCGGTCGCGTGGGTGGTGGGTCGGGCGCGGCGCTCAGCCGGCGGTGACGGCGGCTTCGGTCAGCTGCGCGTCGAGCTCGCGCAGCGAGGTGTACTGGTCGATCGACAGGCGCTCCGGGTCCACCGAGCCGGTGTAGAGCTGCTCGCACACCAGCACCAGTTCGACCACGTTCAGGGAATCGACCCCGAGTTCGCCCATGGGCGTGTCGACGTCGACCGTCTCGACGTTTAGGATCCGGGCCACTTCGACGGCCAGCAGTTCAAGTTTGGTTTGTTCGCTCATCGTTCACTTTCGGTTGGTAAGAAAAGCAGGGGAAGGCCGCGCGGCAGGTGCGCCGCGCATGGGGGAACTGGGTGGCGCCGCTTACGCCGGCATCAGCGTGCGGTGTCGCGCGGTGCTGCCTGTGCGCACCGGCCAGCCGGTGAAGCGCCAGGCAGCGCGTTCGGGTTCGGGTGCAAGCGTGGGCCGCACCGGCGCCGCGCCGAGCGCTTCGCAGGCTTCCTGCGTGAAGGCGATCTGGCCGGCGATCAGCAGGAAGCCGTCGATGCGCTGCGGCGGGCCGAGCCGCTGCATCTGCACGCCCCAGCGGTTGGACAGGCGCTCGATCGCCACCGTGGTGCAGCACACCAGGCTGTGCGCGCCGCGCGCCGCGGCGAAGCGCATCGCGGCCAGCAGCACGCGCTTGCCGACTTCGGCGTCCTGGGTCTTGCCGCCGTGCGGGTCGCTGGCGGTGTAGCGCGACAGCTCCCACACGCCGGCGGTGCGCGGCGGCGTGCCGTTCACCAGGCTGGCGAAGTGCTTCTCCAGCAGATAGGTTTGCGTGGTGGGCAGCAGGCGGCCGTAGCCGACGATGCGGCCGTCGTCCTCGTTGAAGGCCAGCACGTGCGTGGCGCCGGCCGTGTCGAACTCGTCCTGTTCGTAGCCGGGCTCGCAGGGCAGCTCCCATCCCATCTGCTCGACGAAGACCTCGTGGCGATAGCGCGCGGTGGCGGCCCGCAGTGCGGGTGTGAGGTTTTCGTCGGTGTAGCAGCGGATTTGCATTTGCGTGTTCCCTCGGCTCGTTTTGGCTTGTTGTGTCTCAGCTCGGATGGGTGCATTGCATCCGTTGGCATCGCTTCCAACAACTCGCAGAACTGCTAGGACTCACAGAAGTGCTAGGTGGCCGGTTTTGAAGGCGCGCGCGCCGTAGACTGCGCCGCATGCCATTTCGCAGCCTGCATCGCCACACCACCGCGCCATGAATTTCGCTTTGCGTTTCCCAGCGAGCGAGCTGGTCCACATGCGGCTCGACCATTTGGATTCGGGCATCGACGTGCCCGAGTTCGAACCCTTCGCGCAAGGCGCGCAATCACCCTCCGACGCACCGGAGTCCACCGGCTATACCGAATGGATCGGCGCCGCCAACGCCAGCATTTCCGTCGGCTGGGACTGGTTCGTCAGTGCCGGCATTCCGCTGCTGACGCTGCGCGCCGGCACCATCCGCACCAACCTCATGCTCACCGACGCGCGCGGCGTCGACCTCGGCCGCGAGGCCACGCTGCAGCGCCTGGACGGCTACCTGCGCAGCTGGGCCTGGCAGCCCGCCGTGCTGCAGCATTTGCACGCCCAGGGGGGCACAACGGCGTCGGCGCGGTGATGGGCATGGCGCCGGATTGACGCTATAGTGCTCAGATTGCCGCCGTGCAAAGCACCGGCGGCGCAGGGGGGGCGAAGAGATGAAAAGTTGGCAGGTCAGTCAGCTGCGCCAGATCAGTTCCGCGGGCAGCAGCGAGGAAACCTTCAGCGTGGTCCTTGCCGAGGCGCAGAAGATCGGCTTCGAGTACTGCTCGTTCGGAATGAAGGCACCGATTCCGCTGGCCGCGCCGCGGGCCACCTGGTGCAGCAACTATCCGATCGCCTGGCAGCAGCTCTACGACGAGCGCGGCTACATCCGGCGCGATCCCTCGGTCGCCCATGCGCTGGTCAGCGACGACGCCATCCTGTGGACCGACGCGCTGTTCGCGCCATGCCGCGAAATCCGCACCGAAGCCGCCGCCCACGGCCTGGCGCACGGCTGGGCGCAGCCGCGGCGCGACGCGCGCGGCATGGTGAGCCTGCTGACGCTGGCCAGAAAAGATCCTCCCATCTCCGCCCAGGAGGTGCTCGACAAGACCGAGCGCCTGAAGTGGCTGTCCTTCGTGTGCCACGAGGGCATGCTCAAGTCCTGGGGCGACCTGCTGCAGGAGGACATGGGCGCGGCCCTCTCCGCGCGCGAAACCGAGGTGCTGCGCTGGTCCTGCGACGGCAAGACGGCCGAAGACATCGCGCAGATCCTGGGGCTGTCGGAAGCGACGGTGAGCTTCCACGTGCGCAACGCCTGCCTGAAGCTGGGCACCAGCAACAAGACGGCCGCCGCCGTGCGCGCGGCGCTGATGGGACTGCTGTGGTGAGGTGAATGCCGCGCCGCGGCGCGTTCAAACGCCCTTGGCGCCCTTGGCGCGCAGGCTGTCGGTGGCACGCACTGCCGCATCCACGGCGCGCGCGTCGATGGTCAGCGGAATGTGGCCGATGCCCGGCAGCAGGGCCACCGGCCAATCGGGCCGCTGGCTGCGCACCACGGCTTCGAGCTGGGGCGTGTCGAAGGCCTCGTCCGCCGCGCCGGCCAGCACCGCGCAGGGCTCCTTCACGGCGCGCATGGTGGCCACGTAGTCGGCCCGCGGCCGGAAGTTGGCCGCCATCGCGAACGAATACGATGGCGTGAGAAAGCGCTGCGCCTGCTCGTTCAGCGCGAAGCGCACCACTGTCAGGTCGTCCAGCGCGTGGACGCCGAGCGCATTGAGCATCGACACCGCCGCCACGCGCGGCACGCCGACGTTGATCCAGCCGCCGCTGTGCGGCCGGTAGTTGGGCGCGTCCTGGCCCAGGAAGGGCGACAGCAGCAGGTAGCTCTGGAACATCTGCTGCTGCGCGCTGCCTGCAATGCGCAGCGCGAAGCCGCCGCCGGCGGAAAAGCCCACCAGCGTGGCGGGCTGGGGCGGCGCGACGGCGTGCATGAACTGCATCAGGTCATCGTCGAGCTGGCCGATGTAGGCGATATGGCCCTTCGGCCCGGAGGCCCCGTGGCCGCGCATGTCCAGCCCATAGGCCGCGTAGCCCGCGCGCGCATAGGCCTGGGCCAGCACGTGCATGCTTTCGCTGCTAGCCGCCGATCCGTGTACCAGCACCACGCTGCCGGCTGCCTTCGGCTCGCCTGGGGGGTAGTACCGGTACGCCAGATGCGCTCCATCGCCCGCGGTATAACGGCGCAGCGGCGGCAACTGCGAGAAATCGACGGCCTTGAACGGGTCGTTGATGCTGGGCATGGGCGGCGGCGCCGTCGGGCCGCCCATGCCGATGGCGGCGGCGAACGACAGCACGCCGGCCGCGGCGGCCACCGCGGGAATGGTCAGGAGCCGGATGTGCTTCAAGAGGACTTTGGTTGCGCCGCGCCCGGTGCGGGCACGGACAAAACCAGTTTACAGCGCGCGCTTGCCACCCCTGCGAAAGGGGTTGCGCCTCCTGCCAGTTTTACTTGCGGATCGGCGAGATGAACACCAGCTGGGTGGCCGCGTTCGCATTCGCGTCGTAGGCCATGTTCGGTCCCGCCATGCCGGTGACGGTGAAAGTGGCGCCGCTGACGGTGGCGGCGTAGTCGGTGGACATCGCACAGCTGCCGCTGCCGTCGGTCGCACAGCTGGCGGCGCCGCCAGGCGAGAAGGTTGCGGACACGGTGGCGCCGGCCAGCGCGGCGCCGGACGCGACGTCGCGCACCGCCACCGT
Organism: Ramlibacter sp.; assembly: GCF_013697775.1. Lineage (GTDB taxonomy): Bacteria > Pseudomonadota > Gammaproteobacteria > Burkholderiales > Burkholderiaceae_C > Ramlibacter. The sequence continues at coordinate 14,909 of NZ_JACCWG010000251.1, forward strand.
GGCGGTGGCCCTCCAGGCCTTGGGGCTGGTTTTCGAGGTGATGCCCGACAGGCTCTTCACCGCGATGGTCTGCACCGCCGGCGGGGTCGGCGTGCCGCCGCCCAGCGCGTATAGCAGCAGGTTGGGCGAGCCCGTGCCGGCCAAGCTCACGCGGTTGGGCGTGGCGTTGGCGGTGATCCACGCGGCCACCGCCGCCGGCGTGGCGCCCGGGTTGGACTGCAGCACCAGGGCCGCGACGCCTGCCACGTGCGGCGTCGCCATCGAGGTGCCGCTGATGGTGTTGGTGGCGGTGGGGCCGGTGTTCCAGGCCGAGGTGATGCCGCTGCCGGGCGCGAACACGTCCACGCAGCTGCCGTAGTTGGAATACGAGGCGCGGGCATCCGCGCTGGTGGTGGCGCCCACGGTGATGGCGCTGGGTTCACTGGCCGGCGAGGTGTTGCAGGCGTTGGCGTTGTCGTTGCCGGCGGCGACCGCCATCACCACGCCCTTGGCCACCGCGCCCGCGACCGCGGCGTTCACCGAGCTGGACCGCCCGCCGCCCAGCGACAGGTTGGCCACCGCCGGGCGCAGGCTGCTGTTGGCGGCCCAGTCGATGCCGGCGATCACACCCGACCAGCTGCCCGAACCGCTGCAGTCCAGCACCCGCACCGGAATCAACTTCACCTGCTTGGCCACGCCGTAGACCGTGCCGCCCACCGTGCCCGACACGTGGGTGCCGTGGCCGTTGCAGTCGTTGGTGCCGTTGCCGTCGGAGATGCTGGTGGTGCCGGGCAGCACGCGGCCGGTGAACTCCGCGTGGTCGGCGCGGATGCCGGTGTCGATGATGAAGGCGTAAACGCCGCTGCCGGTGGCGTTGTAGCTGTACACGGTGTCGAGCGGCCGGTCGGCCTGGTCGATGCGGTCCAGGCCCCAGGTGGCCTGGTTTTCCGTGGCGCTGAGCGCCACCGTCTGGTCCTGCTCGATGGACTCAATGTGCGGGTTGTTGCGCAGGCCCTGCAGCACCCGGGCCGGCAGCGAAGCGGTGAAGCCCTTGAGCGCGTTGCCGTAGACGTGGTGCAGCTGCCCGCCAGCGCCGCGCACGATGCCGGCCGCCTCTGCGCCATGGTCCGGCACGTCTTTCTTGAACACCACGATGTAGCGATCCGGGATCGGCTGCGAGGCCGCGAACCCGCGCACCGGCTGGGCATGGACGGCAGCAGCGGACAAGGCGCCAAGCGCGACGGTAAGCGCCGCCGCGGCGGTACGGGGGGAAGGGGACAAGGGCATCGTCGAACTCCGGATGGATTGCGCCCATGCACGGCCGGGCTGGCTCAGAATACCGCAGAGCTTGGGCGAGCCAGTACGGGAGTTGCCTACCGCGCCGGTGAAGAATTACCCGGTCCGGATCACCGAGATGTGCCCCGTGCCGCTCTCGGGCAGCCAGACCTCGCCCTTCCTGCCCAGGATCTGCCGCACGTTGGCGCTGTCGCGCTCGAATCCGTGGCGCTCGAAGCGCTCGCTGCGCGGGTCGAACGAGAACACCGCGTTGCCGCCGAAGTCGCTCACCCACACGGTGTCGCGCTCGTCCACGTACACCGCGTAGGCGCGCGGCGCGGCGCCGGGCAGCTTCCACTGGCGCCAGCTGCGCGCCTGCGGGTCGTGCACCGAAAGCTGGCCGCTGTTCCATTCGCTCACCCACAGCCGCCCGCGGCTGTCGCTCCAGATGCGGCGCGCGCCCTGGTCGCGCGTGGGCGGCTCGACGATGCTCGATTCGCCGGTACGGCGATCGATGCGGGCGATGAACGAACCCGCCAGCGAGCACCACCACACCTCGCCCGCCGGGGTGGCGCAGATGCCGTAGGGCCCGCGGCCGCGCGGCGCTTCCTTCACGGTCACCTGGCCGGTCTTCACCGCCAGGCGGCCGACCCAGCCGCCCTGGCCGTGAACCACAGGTCGCCGTCGCCATCGAAGGCGCAGGTGTTGAGGTTGGCGTGGCCGGTGCCGGCGGGCAGCGGATGGACCGTCACCGCGCGGTCCGGCCAGCCCACGCGCACGATCGCGTTCTGCCCTCCATCGGTGAGCCATGCCGCCTTGTCCGGCCCCTGGATGACGCCGTGCGGCGAGGAGCCGGCGCCAAGCGCGACCAGCTCGGTGCGGCCGGTGGCTGGATCGAACCAGCCGAGGTGGCCGCTTGCCTGCGCGCTGAACCACACGCCGCCGTCGGGCGCGGGCGCCACGTCGTGGATGCCGACCTGCCGTGGGGTGGCGAGCTTCCAGGACTGCATCTTGCCGGCGGCAGCAGTCGCCGGCAGGTGCGGCAACAGGCCTACGCTGCCGAGCGACAGCAATGCGGTGCGGCGCGAAATCGGTGGCATGCAGGCCTCCTGCGGCAAGAGGCGTTCATTGTCCCCCTGCCGCGTGCGCGCGCGGCTTCAGCGAAGGGAGTTCGGGGGGCTACCCGACAAGCCGGAGTTCGAAGGGCCCTTGCCTGTGCCGCGGCCGGGCAAGTCCTTCGACGGGGGAGGAGGAGGCGGCGGCGGCGGAGGCGGCCGTGTTCCCGGATCCTTGCCCGGAGGGGGCGGCGGCGGCGGCGGCGGGGTATCGGGCCCGGGGTTGGGCGGCGGCGGCGCGGGAGG
>NZ_JACCWG010000278.1 GCF_013697775.1 Ramlibacter sp.
GCGGGCCGGGCACGCGCGCCAGGGTGAGCGCGCCGTCGCGGTCCTGCACCGTGCCGGCGGGCTGGCCCAGCCAGTGGCGGCGGTCGCGCAGCAGCAGGTGGCGGGTGGGTGCGTCCACGTCAGCTCACGTAGAGGTTGTACTGGACGCTGCCGCCGACGTTGGGCTGCAGCACCTTGAATTCCAGCTTGTGCTGGCCCAGGCCGATCTCCACGCCCAGCTTCAGCAGGTCCACCTCGCCGGTGCCTTCGGGCGAGGCCAGCGCGTGGCCGTTGCTGCCGTCGCCCAGCTGTGCCCAGCTGGCGGCCTGCCCGGGCTTGGCGGCCAGCTGCTGCAGCAGCGGCAGCGTGATGTCCTGGCCGTCCAGGAACACGCGCAGCTTGTCGACGTAGCCGAGCGCCGTGCCGGCGCGGGTGTCGGGCTGCACGCCGGTGGGGTCGCTGTTCTGGTCGATCGCGTGGGTGTGCGGCGAGAGCGTGCCGCCTTCGCCGGTCTTGGACGGCATCGAGCCCGGCGCCACGGTGTGGGTGTGCTTGCCCGAGGGCCGGATCTCCATGTTCGCGCGCCCGCCCATCTCGCCGCCCCCGCCGGTGAGCATCCAGGGACCCTCGTTGTTGTTGCCCAGCTCCACGGCGCCGCTCTGCTTGTCGTCGCTGAAAGCCCAGATTTCGTGCCGGTGCTCGCCGGCCTCGGCCAGCGCGATGCCCCCCAGCTCGAGCGGATGCGTGTGCGACGGCGTGCCGCCGGCCGCGCCGGTGTTGAACTTCAGGTGGTGCGTGTGCCGCCCCAGCTCGGTGTAGTAGAGCGAGCTGAACTTGCGCGCGCGCAGGTACAGCGTGACCTCGCTCGGAAAGCCGCCGTCCACGTGGAAGTACAGCACCTTCGGGTTGGCCGAGTCGATGTCCTTCTCGCCTTCCAGGCTCACGCCGCGCACCTGCTGCGGCTTGACCGGAACGGCGTAGCGCCGCACGCCGGGCATCACGCGCTCGACCCGGCAGGTGGCGTCGAGTTCGAGCTGGGCCAGCACCACCTTGCCGCTGTCGGCCGCGGGCCAGCTGTCGAGGAATTCGAACACCACGTCAGCGGCGATGCGCGTCGGCGCGCCCCAGGCCAGGTCGCCGGCGCAGGCCTGCCCGGGCACGGTGGCCATGCAGCCGTCCTGCGCGGGCTGGGTGCGCTGCTCGCGGTACGACACCGCCAGCAGGTTGCCGAACACCACGCCCTTGGTGGTGCTGGGCGCGCCCATGACCTGCACCTCGGCATCGGCCAGCAACGCGATCTCGCGGCCCAGGTGGTCGAAGGCCAAGCCGCCGCGCACCATCACCTTGTGCGTGTCGCTCGGGTGCTTGAGCACCTCCAGCCCCTTCACGATGCCGGCCGAATACAGCGAGCGGTTCAGCAGCCGCCGCACGCCCAGGTGGTAGGCCTGCTCGCTGCGGAAATCGGAGGCGGCCAGCCGCTGGCCGTTGAAGTAGTTCAGGCGCGCCAGCGCGTCATTGGATGGGTTCGCACTCATGCGGAGAACTCCTTTGCAAATCGAGGGGCCATGCCGCCGCCACGCGCAGCCGGTGGCGGCCCGGGCGGACCAGTTCATGGGCGCACAGCGCCACGTTGTCGCAGCCGCAGCCGGCGGCCGTGAGCAGGCCGAAATCGGTGACGCGCAGAACGCCCGGCAGCGAGGCCAGCAGCGCCAGCATCTCGCTGCGGTACACGGTGCGGCCGATGGGCCAGCCGGTGCCGTCCGGCCCGCCGGTCAGCGGATCGAAGAAGCGCCGGATCGCGTCAGCGGCCAGCCGGGGCACGGCCGCCGCATCGGCCTCGGCCTCCAGGTGCAAGGTGGCCTGCACGCCGACCGGCCGGTAGCGCGGCGCCAGCACCCGCACCTCGCCGGTGATCAGCCGCCGCGGTTCCAGATAGGCGCGCACCGCTTCCAGCAGCGCGCGGCCGGGCATGGGCGCGGGCAGCCGGCAGCGCGGCACCACCACCACCGCCACGACGCCGGGCGCCGGATAGCAGGGCAGCTCGGGCCACAGGCCCGCCACCGCGTGCGTGCGCGCCACCGGCACGCCGGGCGTGGCCAGCGCGTGCCGCTCGAAATCCTGCAGCGTGACCGCCTTGTCCACCGTGTTCGCCAGCGTGTAGGCGCGTGCGCGCAGCGCGTCCAGGCTTTCGCGC
>NZ_JACCWG010000280.1 GCF_013697775.1 Ramlibacter sp.
AGCAGGAGCAGCAGCGACAGCGCCCGCACGCCTTCGGCGGCCAGGATCAGGCCGCGGCGCGAGACGCGGTCGGCCAGCAGGCCCAGCGGCAGCGACAGCAGCAGGAAGGGCAGGGTCTGCACGGCCGCCAGCGTGCCGGTGGCACCCGGGCCGGCCCCCAGCACCAGCACGGCGACCAGCGGCACGGCCGCCAGGCTGAGCTGCTCGGCGGCTTGCGCGGACAGGTTGGACCAGGCGAGCGCGGCGAACGGCCGGGGCATGGCGGACCGAAGGGTGGAGGACTGAAGAGGCACCGCCTGATCATCGCGACCCGCCCCGGCTGTGCTCGCCATTTGCGGACGTGCGAAACCCCGTTCGGCTTCCACGGGCTTTTCAGTGGGCGCTCGCTGCGCATCCGCGCCTGTAGCGGTGCGGCTTGCATGCCCGCCAGCCGCTTACAATCGGCATTCCCCATGGTTCAGCTGTGGGAAAAGGACTACGCGATGATGCGCTTTTGCCTGAGCCTACGGCAGAGCCAGAGGACAGGTGGCAGAGCAATAATCACCCGGTCGATGCGCCCGTGAGCGCGTCCTAAGCCGGCAACCACGCCGCAGGGAAACATGAACGATTCGATCATTAAAGTTGGCATCGTGGACGATCACGCCATCGTCCGCTCCGGGTTGCGCCAGTTCCTCAACGAGCAGGTCGATCTGCGCGTGGTGGGCGAAGCATCCACCGGCCGGGAAGCCATCGACCTGGTGCGCGTCACCGAAATGGACGTGCTGCTGATGGACCTCTCCATGCCCGGCCAGAGCGGCATCGACGCGCTGGCGATGATCCGCGCCAAGGCGCCCGATGTCGGCATCCTGGTGCTGTCGGGCTATCCCGAAGAGCAGTACGCGGTGAACCTGATCCGCCAGGGCGCCAGCGGCTACCTCAACAAGGGCTGCGAGCCGATGGAGATCGTCAACGCGATCCGCACCGTGGCCCTGGGCCGGCGCTACATCTCCCCCGCCGTGGCAGAACTGCTGGCCCGCCAGCTCAACCGCAACGACGGCGGCGCCCCGCACGAGCAGCTGTCCGAGCGCGAATTCCAGGTGTTCCTGAAGCTCGCCAAGGGCGAATCGGCCGGCGACATCGCCAAGGACCTGTCGCTGTCGGTGAAGACGGTCAGCACCTACCGCACGCGCCTGATGGAAAAGATGAACCTCTCTTCCAACAGCGACCTGACGTACTACGCACTCAAGAACAAACTGATTGATTGATCTTTATTTTGATCAGATGCAAAAGGCCGACTTCGCGTCGGCCTTTTGCATGGGGCGCTTTACGGCGCGCGCAGGTGCCAGGCCTTGGTGCGTGTGAAGGTCTGGATGCCGTAAGTGGAGAGCGTGAGGCCCACGCCTGAATCGCCGACGCCGCTCCACGGCAGCCTGGGGCTTACGCGGTCGCAGCAATTCCAGTAGACGCTTCCCGCGCGCACCTGCGCCAGGATGCTGCGTGCGCGCGCTTCGTCGCGCGTGTAGACGCCCGCGGTCAGGCCGTAGCGCGTGTCGTTCATGAGGCGCAGGGCTTCGTCGTCGTCCGTCACCTTCTGGATGCCGATGACCGGGCCGAAGCTTTCTTCGCGCATCAGCTCCATGCCGTGGTCCACGTTGCTGAAGACCGTGGCCTCGAACCAGTTGCCCGGGCCCGGGCCGCGCTTGCCGCCCGCCAGCAAGGTCGCGCCCCTGGCCTGCGCATCCTTCACCTGGGCCTGCAGCACGTCCAGTTGCGGCGCACGCGTGATGGCGCCGATGTAGGTGCCGTCGTCCATCGGGTCGCCCATGCGCATGCCCTTCACCGTTTGCACGAATGCATCGACGAAAGCGTCGTGGATGGCCGCGTGCACGTAGATGCGCTCCACCGAGCAGCAGCTCTGGCCGGTGTTGTACATGGCGCCGTCGGCCAGTGATTCGGCGGCGGCCTTCGGATCCACGTCGTCGCAAACGTAGGTGGGGTCCTTGCCGCCCAGCTCCAGCTGCAGCTTGACGAAGCGGCTGCCCACCGTCTCGGCGATGCGCTTGCCGGTGGCGTGCGAGCCGGTGAAGAACACGCCGTCGATCGGCTGCGCCAGCAGCGCCGCGCCGACCTCGCCGGCGCCGACCAGGCAGGCCATGGCCTCGCGCGGCACGCCCGCTTCGTGCAGCAGCCGCGCGATCTCGCGGCCGGTGAGCGTGGCGTATTCGGATGGCTTGTACAGCACCGCGTTGCCGGTCAGCAGCGCCGGCACGATCACGTTGCAGCCGACGAACCACGGGTAGTTCCAGGCCGAGATGTTGGCGACGACGCCCAGCGGCTCGTGCGCGATCTGCTCGCGCATGCCGCCCTCGTCGAACACGCCGCGCGGCGCGATGGCGGTTTCGGTTTCCTGCAGGAAGAAGTCGATGCGCGGCAGCAGGCCGTTCAGCTCGTTGCGCGACATGGCGATCGGCTTGCCGGTTTCGCGCGTCATGGTGGCGGCCAGCGGCTGCAGCTCGCGTACCACGGCGTCGCGATGCAGGCGCGGCGCTCGGCCAGCGGCATGGCGGCCCAGGCGGGCTGCGCCGCGCGCGCGGCGGCGGCCTTGGCCGCGACGGAAGCGGCGGTGTCGGCCTCCAGCGAAGCGATCTGCTCGCCCGTGGCCGGGTTGTGAATGGACAGGGTGTTCATGCTTTGCGCGCGGCCAGCGCGGCCGCGAGGAAGTCGCGCAACAGGGGGGTATCGTCCACCACGCCCAGTTCGGGGAAGTGGAACTCGGGATGCCACTGCACGGCCGCCACCCAGGCGTCGCCGGTATGGCGGATGGCCTCGATGACGCCGTCGTCCGGCGACACCGCCTCCGCCACGAAACCGGGCGCCAGGTCTTTCACGCCCTGGTGGTGCACGCTATTGATCTTGTGCCGCGTTTCGCCCAGCAGCTGCGCCAGGCGCGAGCCGGCAACGATGTCGACGTGGTGGAAATTCAGGTCGTAGGCCACCGCGTCGCGGTGCACCAGGGCGCCGGTCTTCTGCGTGGAGATGTCCTGGTAGAGCGTGCCGCCATGCGCCACGTTGATCAGCTGAAGGCCGCGGCAGATGCCGAACACCGGCTTGCCGGCATCGGAAAACGCCTTGACCAGCGCGATCTCGTATTCGTCGCGCAGCCGGTCGCCGCTCCACTCGGGCCGCAGCGGCTCCTCGCCGTAGCTCCCCGGCGCGACGTCGGCGCCGCCGTGCAGCACCAGGCCGTCGAGCCACCCGGCGTAGTCGTGCAGCGTCACCTCGCCACGCGCGGTGACGCCGAAGGGCGAGGGCACCATCACCGGTAGCGCGCCTTCGGACATCAGCCAGTGCGCGGTGGACTGCTCTATCCACTGCAGCGTTTTTTGCGGCGCCGCCTTGCGTTCGGCATCCGGGTGGAACAGGCAGGCGCTGATGCCGATCTTCAGGCGGTCCGTCATGCGTGCCTCCTCACAGCGCTGCCTGGAACAGCCGCTCGAAATCCGCCGGCGTGCACGGCCGCGGATTGGTCTGGTGGCAGATGTCGCCGTGCGCGATCTTCACCAGCCGCGGGATCTGCGCGGCCTGCACGCCGTGCGCCGACAGCGAACCCGTGATGCCGATCTCGGCCTTTAGCGCCTTCAGCCAGCCGACGAAGGCCGCGCCGCCGCCGGGGACGCGGCACACGTGCGCCAGCTCGTCGAATTTCTCCGGCACGGTTTCGTAATTCCACGCCAGCACCGTGTCGATCATCAACGCGTTGGCCAGGCCGTGGTGCAGGTCGCACACCGCGCCCAGCGCGTGCGCGCAGGCGTGCACCGCGCCCAGGTCCTTCTGGAAGGCGATGGCGCCCATCATCGAGGACATCATCATGTCGCCGCGCGCCGCGATGTCGCCGGGCTCGCGCACCGCGCGCGCCAGCGAGCGCGCGGCCAGGCGCGTCCCCTCCAGCGCGATGCCGTCGCACAGCGGGTGGTAGGCAGGCGAGAGGTAGCTCTCGATGTTGTGGGTGAGCGCGTCCATGCCGGTGGCCGCCGTCACGTGCGGCGGCAGCGCGAGCGTCAGCTCCGGGTCGGCGAACACCTGGCGCGCCAGGATGGCGGCACTGAACACCACGCGCTTCAAGTGCGTGTCGTTCTCGCTCACCACCGCCGAGCGGCCGACTTCCGAGCCGGTGCCGGAGGTTGTCGGCAGCGCAACGAAGTAAGGCAGCGGGTTCGTGATGGCGCGCACTTGCGGGTGGTCCCACACGTACTCCAGGATGTCGCCCTCGTGCGTAGCGGCGATGCCCACCACCTTGGCCACGTCCAGCGCAGCGCCGCCGCCGAAGCCGATCACGCAGTCGGCGCCGTGCGCCTTGAAGGCGGCGGCGCCCTCCATCACCTGGCTGGCCGTCGGGTTGCCGAAAACGCCGCCGAACACGGCCACGTCAAGGCCCTGCAGGTGCGTCTTGAATTCGGCCAGAACCGGCAATGCGGCAAGCGCCTTGTCAGTCACGATCAGCGGGCGCTTCAGGCCGCGTTCGCGCAGGTGTGGGCCGACCTCCTTGCGCGCGCCGGCGCCGAAGCGGATGGCGGTGGGGAATGCGAAGTTGCTCAAGCTCATTCGGACTGCCTCAAATCGAGATACATGTGGTTCTTGCCATAAGCGACGCCATCGACCTGGATGGCGCGCGGCTCGATGCCAAAGGAGCGGAAGCCGCAGCGTTCGTATAGCGCGGCGGCCGCGCCGTTGCCTTCGGTCACGGTCAGCACCAGCAGCTCCAGGCCTTCCTGGCGCGCGCAGGCGACCAGCGCCTCCAGCAGCGCGCAGCCGCAGCCGCGGCCCGCCGCTTCGGGTGCGACGTACATGCCGACCACCGTGGCCTTGTGGCGGTTCTTGGCGCGCGTCTCGCGGTCCAGGCCGACGATGCCCAGCAGCATGCCGTCGCCGTCGAGCGCGCCCCAGAAGGTCTGCGCCTCGGAGCGCAGCCGCCTGGCCGACGCGTCCAGCGGCAGCGTCTCGTCTTCTTCGACACTCGAGGTGAAGGCGTCCGGATGCTCGCGCAGCCCGCGCAGGCGCAGCGCCCGGTAGGCGGTCGCATCGTCAGCGGTCAGGCGGCGGATCTGCATCGTGTGAACGGTCCTAGATGATCTCGAAATAGCGCTTCAATTCCCAGTCGGTCACCGCGTCCTGCCACTGGCGCCATTCCCACTCGCGGCTGGCGGCGAAGTGGTCGACGAAGGTGTCGCCCAGCCAGTCGCGCGCCACCTCGGAGCCGCGCAGCGCGCGCGCCGTCTCGAGCAGCGTGCGCGGCGCGCGCGGGATGTCGTCGGAGCCCTGGTTGGTGCCGGTGATCGGCGGCGTGGTGAGCTTCAGGCCTTTCTCCACGCCGTGCAGGCCGGCGGCGATGACGGCGGCCATGGCGAGGTACGGATTCACGTCGGCGCCGGGGCAGCGCGTTTCCAGCCGCGTGGACTTCGGCGAGCCGGCGAGCACTCGGAAGCTGGCCGTGCGGTTGTCGATGCCCCAGGTCGGCTTCACCGGCGCCCAGAAGCCGTCGACCAGCCGCTTGTAGCTGTTGATGGTGGGCCACAGCAGCGCGCCGAAGTCCATCATGCAGGCCACCTGGCCGGCCACGTAGCTCTCGAACAGCGGGCTCATCTTGCGAGGGCTGTCGGCGCCGTAGAACAGGTTGTTCTTGCCGTCCGACAGGCTCTGGTGGATGTGGCCGCTGCAGCCCGGGTACTGCGCGCTCCACTTGGCCATGAAGCTGGGCATGATGCCGAAGCGCTTGCCGATCTCGCGCGCGCCGGTCTTGAACAGGATGGCGCGGTCGGCCTGCTCCAGCGCCGAAGAAAAAGTGATCGCCACCTCGTACACGCCGGGCCCGGTCTCGGTGTGCAGGCCTTCGATGGGAATGCCGAACGCCAGCATCTCGTCCATCAGGGCATTGAAGAAGCCGGGGTTGTCGGCCATGCGCAGCACGGAATAGCCGAACATGCCGGGCGTGATCGGCTCGGGGCCGACGCCCTTCTTGGCGGCCCAGGTCTGCGGCGTCTCGCGGAAGTTGAACCACTCGAACTCGAAGCCGGTCATCACCGAAAAACCCATCTTCTCGGCGCGCGCCAGCACGCGCTTCAAGATCTGGCGCGGGCACACCGGATGCGGCGCGCCGTCGGCGGTAACGAAGTTGCCCAGGAAGAACGGCACCCCGTTGTCCCAGGGCACGTGGCGCGCAGTGTCCAGGTCCACCTGGGCCAGCGCGTCCGGAAAACCGTGCTGCCAGCCGGTGACTAGCGCGTTGTCGTACGTGACGTCCTGGCTGTCCCAGCCGAACACCACGTCGCAGAAACCGAAGCCGCTCTCGGCGGCGCCCTCGAACTTGTCGATGTGCAGGTACTTGCCGCGCAGCACGCCGTCGATGTCGCTGACCGCGACCTTCACCTTGGTCGCGCCGCTCTTGCGCAGCGCCGCCAGGGCGGGATGGATTTGGGTTGCCACGGCTCGGGACTCCTTGTGGTGTAGGCTCGACGCGAACCCTTATCTTGACAGCGATCGTCCCGGCTGTGGGCCGGCGCGCTGCAATGCTCCTGCCCGAATTCCTTCTTCGTCCTGCATGCAAGCCCAAGCCCTGACCTGGCCGATCGTCGCCGCGGTGCTGTGCGGCGCGGCGCTGCACGCCGGCTGGAACGCGCTGATCAAGTCCAGCACCGACAAGGATCTGGACACCGCCCTCATCCGCACGCTGGGCAGCGCGCTGGCGCTGCCGGCGCTGCTCGTGGTGGGCTGGCCGCCGGCCGCCGCCTGGCCGTACATCGGCGCCTCCCTCGTCATTCACAGCGGCTACTACATTGCGCTGGCAGGCGCATACAAGCACGGCGACCTGGGCCTGACCTACCCGCTGATGCGCGGCAGCGCGCCGCTGCTGGTGGCACTGTCGGCAATGCTGGTGTTCGGCGAACCGCTCAGCGGCTGGTCGTGGGCCGGCGTGCTGGGCATCAGCGCCGGCGTGCTGACCTTGGGGCTGTCGCGCCATGCGATGGAGTCACCGCGCGCGGTGGCGTTCGCACTGGCCAACGCCCTGATCATCGCGGCCTACACGTTGGTCGACGGCCTGGGCGTGCGCGCGAGCGGCAATGCGCTGCAGTACGTGCTGGCGCTGTTCGCGCTGGAAGGCTGGCCCTTCGGCCTGCTGGTGCTGGCGCGCCGCGGCGGCGCCGTGGTTTGGCCTTACGCGCGGCAGCGTGCCCCGCTGGCGGCAGTCGGTGCGGTGGCATCGTTCGGCTCCTACGCCGTCGCTCTCTGGGCAATGACGCGCGCGCCGGTTGCCACGATTGCGGCGCTGCGCGAAACCTCGGTGCTGTTCGCGGTGCTGCTGGGCATGTGGTTGCTGAAAGAGGCGTTCAGCCTGCGGCGCGCGCTGGGTGCAGCCGCCATCGTGGCCGGTGTGGCGGCGCTGCGGTTGGGTTAGAGATTTACCCCGCGCGGTCCTCGCGCGGCAGCGCGTGGCTGCGGTCCAGGGTGCCGTCTTCGGCGTGGCCGGCGTCGGGCGCGCGGCTGTCGCTGAAGTCGGCCAGCCGCTGGCGCAGCAGCTTCTTCTGCAGCGCGCGGCCCAGTTCCTTGGTGTCGTAGGCGACCTCGAATTCGGACCGTCCACCATCCCCGCTTTTGTCTGATGGCATTCGTGCAGCCTAATGGCCGCGCCAGGCAAGGATGTAGGACGGCTTCCAGCAATCGCTTCGGACGGCTTCGACGCAACCAGGATCAGTCGCGGCCCCGCCCGCGACCGCGCTTGTCCTCATCGTCGTCGCGCTGCGGCCGCTGCTGAGGCTGCGGCCGCGGGCGCTCGATCGCCTGCGGGGCGGCCTGCGGCGCCGGCACCGCGCGCGGCTGCTGCTGCTGCTGCTGCTGTTGCTGCAGTCGTTCCTGGTCGCGCTGCTGGCGTTCCTGCTCGCGGGCAATGCGCTCCTGCTGCTGGCGCACGGCCGCATCACGCTGGGCACGCTCCTGCTCGCGCTGCATGCGTTCCTGATCGCGCGCGGCGCGCTCCTGCTGCTGGCGCATGCCGGCATCGCGTTGCTGGCGCTCCTGCTCGCGCGCGGCACGTTCCTGCAGCACACGGTCTTGCTGGAGACGCTCTTGTTGCGCGCGCTCTTGCTCGGCGCGCGGATTGCGCGCTTCTTCCGGGCGGCCCGGCACCACCGGTATCGGGCGCGCCAGCGCGGGCGGCGCGAAGCCCCGGCTGGGCACGGGCGGCAGG
>NZ_JACCWG010000302.1 GCF_013697775.1 Ramlibacter sp.
GCGCCTGCCCGTGGCTGCTGGTCGCGCACGACGCGCGCGCCTCGCTGGTCGCGATGGGCGCGCCGCACTGGAAGCTGGTGGCGGCCATCCGCCGGCCCACCGACAGCAACGAGGACATGCTGCTGTACCGCCGCGTGCAGCCTGCCGCGTCCGCCGCACAGAAGCGCTGATGCCGGAGCTGCGCACCATCGCCCGGCACTCCGGGACGGTCCTCGTGGGCCAACTCGCCACCATGGCCTTCGGCGTGGCCGACACCATCGTGGCCGGCCGCTACTCCGAGCAGGCGCTGGCCGCGCTGTCGGTCGGCTCCGCCGTGTTCATCACCGTGTTCATCGCGCTCATGGGCACGCTGCAGGCGCTGCTGCCGATCTGGGCCGAGCTGCACGGCGCCAGGCGCACCGCGGAGGTCGGGCGCTCGGTGCGCCAGGCGCTCTATCTCGCGTCCTTCGCCATGGTGCTGGGCATCGCCGGCCTGCTGTTCCCCGGCGCGCTGCTGCAATGGACCGAGGTGCCGCAGGCGCTGCAGGCCGACGTGCGCAGCTACCTGGGCGTGCTGGCTTTCGCGCTGCCACCCGCGCTGCTGTTTCGCATGTACAGCACGCTCAACCAGAGCCTGGGCAAGCCGCAGCTGGTGACCTGGCTGCAGACGCTGTCGCTGGGCATCAAGGTGCCGCTGACCATCTGGTTCGCCTTCGGCGGGCTCGGCCTGCCGGCGCTGGGCGCGCCGGGCTGCGCCTGGGCCACGGTGGCCACCAACTGGCTGCTGCTGGCCATGGCGGTGGGGCTGCTGCGCACGCAGCCGCTGTACCGCCCGTATGCGCTGTGGCGCGCCATGGAGCCGCCCGCCTGGCGCGCCATCTGGCATTTCGCGCGCCTGGGCGTGCCGGCCGGCCTGTCGGTGATGGTGGAGGTGACCTCGTTCACGCTAATGGCCCTCTTCATCGCGCGCCAGGGCATTGTGTCCACCGCGGCACACCAGATCGCGGCCAACCTGGCGGCCGTGATGTACATGGTGCCGCTGTCGGTGGCCATCGCCACCAGCGCACGCGTGAGCTACTGGCTGGGCGCGGGCGACCCCAAGCGCGCGCGCGGCGCCATCCGCACCGGCTTCAAGCTCGGCCTGGCGCTGGCCGTCGTGCTGTCGCTGACCATGCTGGCCGGCCACGCGCGCATCGCCGCCATCTACTCGTCCAACGCGGCGGTGGTCGCCATGGCCGGCGGCCTGCTCGGCTGGCTGGCCTTCTACCACCTGGGCGACTGCGTGCAGGCGCTGTGCGTGTTCGTGCTGCGCTGCTACCGGGTGGCGGTGGCGCCGCTGGTGGCCTACTGCGTGCTGCTGTGGGGCGTGGGCCTGGCGGGCGGTTTCGTGCTGGCCTACCGCGGCATCGGGCCGCTGGCGGCTCACGCCACGCCGGCCGCGTTCTGGATCGCCAGCAGCAGCGCGCTGGCGCTGCTGGCCTTCATCCTGCCGCTGATTCTGTGGCGGGCCGTGCGGGCGTACCGGCCGGCCTGACGCGCAGCCGGCTTGCCGGAAACACGATGGAAAAGGCCGATCCCGCGCCCAGCGTGCTCTCGATCTTGAGCTCGGCGCCGTGCCGCTGCACCACGTGCTTGACGATGGCCAGGCCCAGGCCGGTGCCGCCGGTTTCGCGCGAGCGGCTGCGGTCCACCCGGTAGAAGCGCTCGGTCAGCCGCGGCACGTGTTCGGGCGCGATGCCCGCGCCGGTGTCGCGCACCGAGAACTCCAGCCGGCCGTCGGCCGATGTACGCCACTGCACGTCGATGGCGCCGTCGGCCGGCGTGTAGCGCACGGCATTGGTCACCAGGTTGGACATGGCGCTTTGCAGCTCGTTGGCCGAGCCCGCGACCTCCAGCTGCGGCACCGGGCCGAAGCGCAGCTCCTGCGCCTTGCCCAGCGTGCCCGACAGCGCGCGGGCTTCCTGCTCGCAGGCCGCCGCCAGCGCCGGCATCGGCACCCAGTCGCCTGCCCCCGGCAGCGGGCTGCCTTCCAGCCGCGACAGGGTGAGCAGGTCGCTCACCAGCGTCTGCATGCGCTGCGCCTGCTGCGCCATCAGCGCCAGGTAGCGCGAGCGCTCCTCGTCCGACAGCGGCAGGTTCTGCAGCGTTTCGACAAAACCGGTCAGCACCGTCAGCGGCGTGCGGATCTCGTGCGAGACGTTGGCCACGAAATCGCGCCGCATCGCCTCGGCCTGTTCCAGCGCAGTGACGTCGCGCGACAGCAGCAGCTTGCGGCCTTCGCCGTAGGGATGCAGGTGCACCGCCAGCTTGATCGGCCACGAGGCCGTGCTGCGCGGCCCCTGCAAGGTGGCTTCGCGCGCGTAGTTGCCGCCGGCGTAGTAGGCGCCGAAGGCCGGGTCGCGCAGCAGGTTGCCGATGGGCTGCAGCAGATCGCGCTGCGCATCCAGCCCGAAGTGCCCGGCCGCCGTCTGGTTGCACCACTCGATGCGGCCCTGCGCATCCAGCAGCACCACGCCGTTGGGCGAGGCCTGGATGGCCGAGAGGAAATCGTCGAGTCGCTGCACGGCGTCCTGCGTCTGCTGCTCACGCCCGCGCAGGCCGCGCTGCACGCGCGACGCCACGGTGCCCCAGGC